>CAJXMI010000014.1 GCA_913056145.1 uncultured Spiribacter sp. | reverse complement strand
CCCCCCCTCGTAGGGCACGCGGGCCTCCGTGAGCTCTCCCTCGGTGCGCCCCACCGAGCTGATCTCGGGGATCGTGTAGATACCGGTCGGCACATCGTGCGCCAGACGATAGTCGCAGTCGCCCTCGAGCATATGCGTGGCCGCATAGCGGCCCTGGTCATAGGCCGCACTGGCCAGGCTCGGGTAGCCGATCACATCGCCCAATGCATAGATGTGCGACTGCGCGGTCTGGAAGTCTTCGTTGACCTCGAGCTGCCCGCGGCCGTTGGGCACGATATCGAGCGCCTCAAGCCCCATGTCGTCGGTATTGCCGGTGCGGCCGTTGGCCCATAGCAACAGGTCGCCGCGGATGCGCTTGCCCGATGTGAGCGCGAGCGTGACACCGTCGTCATCTGCTTCGATATGGTCATATTCCTCGCGATGGCGGATGAGTACGCCATGCTCGCGGAGGTGATAGGACAGGGCGTCCGAGATCTCGTCGTCCAGAAAGGCGAGCATGCGATCGCGGGTGTTGATGAGATCAACCTTGACGCCCAGCCCCCGAAAAATGGAGGCATATTCGCTGCCGATGACGCCGGCGCCGTAGATAATGATGTTGCGTGGCGTATGGTCAAGCCCGAGGATCTGGTCGCTGTCGCAGATCCGATCGTGTGCAAAGTCGACATCGGCGGGGCGGTAGGGCCGCGACCCGGTGGCGATCAGAAAGTGATCGGCCGTGAGTCGGGTGGTTCGCCCCTCGGGCGTCTCGAGCTCGATGGTATGGGCATCGGCAAAGCGCGCTTTGCCCTGCAGAACCGGTACGTCATTGCGCTGATAGAAGCGGCTGCGCAGGCCGACCTGCTGGTCGATCACCTGACGCGCATGACGCAGCATGGTCGGGAACGATAAATGCCGGGGTGCGCCTGCTTCGCGAAACAGCGCCGAGCTGTTGTATTCCATAAGCCGGCGCACATTGTGGCGCAAGGCCTTTGACGGGATGGTCCCCCAGTGCGTGCAGCCGCCGCCTACCTCACGGTGGCGCTCGATCATCACAACCGAGCGCCCGCCCTTGGCAAGCTTCATCGCCGCGCCCTCGCCCCCCGGGCCGCTGCCCAGAACGATGGCGTCGTAGTGATTTCTGGCCATGGCCCAGCCCCTGTCCTGTCCCTGAATTGCCACGCTCCATGGTAGCAGTCCCCGTGAATCCGCGGGAATTTTGGTCCGACCACACCTTTAAGCGGGCAGGCGACTGGTTTATGTTAGCTGACCGGGCACAGGGGCTGTGCCAGCAAAAATTCAATTCGCGGGTGAGGAGGCATCAATGAGCGAGTATGTGCAGGTGGCCGGATTGCAGGTGGCGTCACCACTTCACGGGCTGATCGTCAACGAGGCGCTGCCGGGCACGGGCGTTGACGCGGCCACATTCTGGCAGGGGCTGGCCGATATCGTCCGCGACCTCGGGCCGCGCAACCAGGCACTGCTCGCCGAGCGGGATACGCTGCAGGCAAGCATCGATCAGTGGCATCGCGATAACCCCGGGCGGCATGCCGAGCCGGCCTATCGCAACTTCCTCGAAGAAATTGGCTATCTGCGCCCGGCGCCCGCTGACTTCCCGGTGACCACCACCAACGTGGATCGCGAAATCGCCGAGGTGGCGGGACCGCAGCTCGTGGTTCCCGTTAACAATGCGCGCTACGCGCTGAACGCGGCCAATGCGCGTTGGGGCAGCCTCTATGACGCGCTCTACGGCACGGATGTCATTCCCGAGGCCGACGGCGCCGAGCGCGGCAAGGCGTTCAACCCCGAGCGCGCGCGCCGGGTCGTGGCCTGGGCGGCCGCATTCCTGGATGCCAACTTCCCGCTGGCGGCCGGCAGCCACAGTGACGTCACGGCCTACCGGGTTGTTGCCAGGGACGGCGCACATTCCCTCGAGGTCACGCTGGCGGCCGGTGGCCAGACCACGCTGGCCGACGTCGGCCAATTCGTCGGCTTTGCGGGCGGCGAGACGCCAACCGCGGTGGTGCTCTGCCGGCACGGCCTGCATGTCGAGATCAGCATCGACCCCGAAGACCCCATTGGCCGGACGCATCCGGCCGGTGTGCGCGACCTGGTCCTGGAGTCGGCCGTTACCGCGATTCAGGACTGCGAGGATTCGGTGGCCGCGGTCGACGGCGAGGACAAGGCGCTTGTCTACGGCAACTGGCTGGGGCTCATGCGTGGCGACCTGACCGAGTCGTTCTACAAGCAGGGCCGCGAGGTTACCCGGACGCTCAACCCCGACCGCCACTATACGGGCGCGAATGGCCAGGCCCTGGTGCTGCCTGGCCGGAGCCTGCTGCTGGTGCGTAATGTGGGCCACCTCATGACCACGCCGGCCGTGCTGGATGGCGAGGGCAACGAAATCCCCGAGGGCATGCTCGATGCGCTGTGCACGTCGATGATTGCCATGCACGACCTGCAGCGCGAGGGCGGCAACAGCCGCTCGGGCAGCGTCTATATCGTCAAACCCAAGATGCATGGGCCCGACGAGGTGGCGCTCACCGTCGAGCTCTTCAGCCGGGTCGAGCAGGTGCTCGGGCTGCCCGCCAACACGCTCAAGGTCGGCGTGATGGACGAAGAGCGGCGGACCACGCTCAACCTCAAGGCCTGCATCCGCGAGGCCCGTGAGCGCCTGATCTTCATTAATACCGGGTTCCTGGATCGCACCGGCGATGAGATCCATACCAGCATGGAAGCGGGCCCCATGATCCGCAAGGGCGCCATGAAGCAGTCGCGCTGGCTGAACGCCTACGAGGACTGGAACGTGGACACGGGGCTTGCCTGCGGTCTGCCCGGCCACGCCCAGATCGGCAAGGGCATGTGGGCCATGCCCGATCGAATGGCGGAAATGATCGACACCAAGATCGGCCATCCGCGCGCGGGTGCCAACTGTGCCTGGGTCCCTTCGCCAACCGCTGCCACCCTGCATGCCACGCACTACCATCAGGTCGACGTGCGCGCGCGGCAGACCGAGCTGGCCGGCGCGCAGCGGGCTGGACTGGACGATTTGCTGACCATCCCCGTGGCCGACAGCCCCGACTGGAGCGAAGCCGAGATCCGCGAGGAGCTCGACAACAACTGCCAGGGCATTCTGGGCTATGTGGTGCGCTGGATTGACCATGGCGTGGGTTGCTCCAAGGTCCCCGATATCAATGACGTGGGCCTCATGGAGGATCGCGCCACGCTGCGAATCGCCAGTCAGCTGCTGGCCAACTGGCTGCACCACGGAGTGATTACCGAGGAGCAGGTGCTCGAGGCCATGAAGCGCATGGCCGCCGTGGTCGACCGCCAGAACGCCGCTGACCCCACCTATACGCCAATGGCGCCGGGCTTTGATGGCATTGCCTTCCAGGCGGCCTGTGACCTGGTGTTCAAGGGCCGGGAGCAGCCCAGTGGCTACACCGAGCCGCTGCTGCATGCGCATCGGCGGGCGCTCAAGGGCGACAGCGCCAGTTGAGCCTGTGGCGCATGAAGTGTTTGCGCCACAGGAACAGATATGATCTGATCTTTTGGCCAGACCAATTACCGCGCGGGTGTGGACGGAACCCCGCGGTTTGGTCTTGATGACGCACCCGAACAAGGTGTCATTTAGAAACCGGAGGAGAGAAGCGATGACCGAATCGAAGGTTGATAACGTCAAGAGCGAAATGAGCGGGCCGGACAGCTCGCGCCGGAAGTTCCTGAAGGGCGGCCTCGTGGCAGCGGGTGGTGTTGCCGCCGGCACCACGATCATGGGCGCCCCTTACGTCAATGCGCAGTCGCCGATTGTCCTGAAGATGCAGACCGCCTGGGGCGGCGGCAACATCTGGAACGACTTTGCCCGCGAGTACGTGGATCGCGTGCACAGCATGTCGGGTGGGCGCATCCAGATCGACCTGCTGCCGGCGGGCGCCATCGTCAAGGCATTCCAGGTCATGGACGCCGTCAGCGACGGCATCCTCGATATCGGCCACGATGTGCCGGTCTACTGGTATGGCAAGAACAAGGCCGCCTCACTGTTCGGCACCGGCCCGGTCTGGGGGGGTGACGCCAACAACATGATGGCCTGGTGGTATGCCGGTGGTGGCCGCGAGCTCTACCGCGAGCTCACGCAGGACATCATGGGCCTGAACGTGGTGGGCATGTTTGGCTTCCCGATGCCATCCCAGCCCTTTGGCTGGTTCAAGGATGCCGATGTCACCTCCGTGCAGGACATCCAGGGCCTGAAGTACCGCACCGTGGGCCTCGCGGCCGATCTGCTCCAGGAAATGGGCATGGCGGTTGCGCAGCTCCCGGGCGGCGAGATCGTGCCGGCCATGGAGCGTGGCGTCATCGACGCGTTCGAGTTCAATAACCCGTCGTCCGACAGCGACTTCGGTGCGCAGGATGTGGCCAAGAACTACTACCTCGGCTCCTACCACCAGGCCAGTGAGTCCTTCGAGTGGCTGTTCAACCGCGACATGCTCGAGAGCCTGGATGACGATCTGCAGGCCATTCTCATCCATGCGGTCGAGGCGGCGTCGACGTCGAACACGGCATCGGCACTGGATCGTTACTCGGCCGACCTGCAGTCCCTGCAGACCGAGTCGGGCGTGACCGTCCATCGCACCTCGGATGAAATCCTTGCCGCCCAGCTCGAGGCCTGGAGCACACTGATTCCCACGCTGGAAGAGGACAGCTTCATGCGTCGGGTCATGGAGAGCCAGAAGGAGTGGGTCGAGCGGACGGTGTTCTACGAGCTGATGAACCAGCCCGACCTGCAGCTCGCCTATGACCACTTCTTCCCGGGCCGGCTGAACATGTAAGGCCGTCGGGTCGTCGACAAGGCGGCCCCGGTCTTTGACACGGGGCCGCCTCTTCTTTCACGCATCTGACACGAGTGGTCTATGCTCCAGGTCATACAAGCGATTGATCGATTGACGACATGGGTCGGGCGGAGCTTTGCCTGGCTGATACTGCTCATGGCCTTTGGCATGGGGTATGAGGTGTTGTCGCGCTATCTGTTTACGGCGCCGACGGCATGGGCGTATGACATGTCCTATATTCTGTACGGCACCCTGTTCATGGTAGGGGGTGCCTACACGCTCTCGCGCAACGCCCACGTGCGTGGCGACTTCCTGTACCGACTCTGGAAGCCAAGAACACAGGCGCGCGTCGAGCTGACGCTTTATTTTGTGTTCTTCTTCCCGGGCATCCTCGCGCTGATTTTTGCGGGCTGGAAGTATGCAGGGCGCTCCTGGCAGTACATGGAGACCAGTGTGTTCTCCCCCGCCGGCATTCCCATCTTTCACTTCAAGACGATGCTTGTTGTCGGCGGTGTCCTCATGTTTATTCAGGGGATCGCGCAGGTGCTTCGATGCATTGTTTGCATACGTACCGGTGAATGGCCCGCCGACGTACGCGATGTCACCGAGCTGGAAGATCAGTTGCTCGAGCAGGGTGCGCTGGATAGTGACAATGGCGCCGCTGACGGTGCACCAACAACCGGAGGAAACGCGCGATGACTGATCCCCAAATTGCCATCATGATGCTCGGGGTCTTCATCCTATCCATTTTCCTCGGCTTCCCGATCGCTTTCACGCTGATGGCCCTTGGCATCGGCTTTGGGTACTTTGCCTATTTTGATGCCGGCCGCATGTGGCGTGGCTACGAGCGCCTGGTAGAAGAGGGTGCGCAGGGCTGGGAGGTCTGGCAGGCGTATATCGACGGGTTTTTGAACAACCGGGTGTTTGACCTGTTTGTGAACCAGACCTACTCGGTGATGGCCAATGAAGTGCTCACGGCGGTGCCGCTGTTTTTGTTCATGGGCTATATCGTCGAGCGCTCCAACATCGTCGAGCGCCTGTTCTCTACGCTCTACATCGCCGCCCGGCGTCTGCCCGGGGCAATGGCGGTCGCGGCACTGATCACCTGCACCCTGTTTGCCACGGCAACCGGAATTGTGGGTGCGGTGGTGACTCTCATGGGGCTGCTGGCATTGCCGGCAATGCTCAATGCCCGGTACAACCATTCGTTTGCCTCCGGAGTGATCTGCGCCGGCGGTACGTTGGGTATTCTGATCCCGCCATCGATCATGCTGATCGTCTACGCGGCGGCGACCGGGACTTCGATCGTTCGACTCTATGCCGGTGCGCTGCTTCCCGGCCTGCTGCTGGCCGGGCTCTATATCACCTACATCATCGGGCGCAGCCTGCTGCAGCCCTCGGTGGCGCCCAAGCCCACGGATGATGAAGTGGGCGATGTTCCTTTTGGCAAGCTGGTGGTGATGATCCTGACGTCGTTCGTGCCCCTTGCGGTGCTCATCATGGCGGTACTCGGATCCATACTGTTCGGACTCGCAACCCCCACCGAAGCGGCATCGGCCGGTGCGTTGGGTGGTCTGGGGCTGGCGGCGATCTACCGGGCCCTTACCTGGGAGAAACTGCGCGAGTCGGTCTATCTCACGCTCAAAACCACCGCAATGGTCTGCTGGCTGTTCGTGGGATCGTGGACCTTTTCTTCGGTGTTCTCGTATCTGGGCGGCGAGCATCTGATCACGGACTTCGTCACCAGCCTGAATCTCAATACAGTGACGTTCCTGATCCTGGCGCAGCTCATTATCTTTCTGTTGGGCTGGCCGCTTGAGTGGTCGGAGATCATCATCATCTTCGTGCCCATCTTCCTGCCGCTGCTCGAGATCTTCGGAGTGGATCCGCTGTTCTTTGGCATCCTGGTGGCGCTGAATCTGCAGACCTCGTTCCTGACGCCGCCAATGGCCATGTCGGCCTATTACCTCAAGGGCATCGCTCCGCCATCGGTGCAATTGGTGCAGATATTCAAAGGCTGTATGCCATTCCTGTTCTTTGTGCTGATATCGATGGTGCTGCTCTATAACTTCCCTCAGCTGGTCTATTGGCTGCCGGATGCGGTTTATGGCTGAGCAGGAGGCGACGGCCAATCCGGCCGACCTGTCAGCGCATGAGGCGGCGCGGCAGATTGCGGCGGGGGCATTGAAGGCGCAGGCCTTGACCGAGGCCTGCCTTGCCCGAATCGACTCGGCCGACGACACGCTGGGAGCCTGGGTGAACATCGACCGGCAACGGGCGGTGTTCGAGGCGCGTGAGCGGGATCGCCGGCGCGCCGATGGCCTGCCGTTGTCGGCGCTCCACGGGGTGCCCGTGGGGGTCAAAGACATCATCGATGCCAAGGGGCTGCCTACCGAGAATGGCACGGTCGTCGATGCAGGCAACCGGCCCTGGGAAGATGCCGCACTGGTTCGGCGCCTCCGCAACGCGGGTGCGGTGATTGTCGGCAAGACGGTCACCGCGGAGCTTGCCTACTTTCACCCCGGCAAGACTCGTAACCCGCATGATCCCCAGCGCACGCCGGGTGGATCATCGAGCGGCTCGGCCGCGGCCGTGGCCGCCGGGATGGTGCCATTCGCCGTCGGGACGCAGACCAACGGGTCGGTGATTCGGCCGGCATCGTTCTGTGGCGTTGTCGGCTACAAGCCCAGCCAGGGCGCAGTGCCGCGGACCGGCGTGCTAAAAGCGGCCCCCAGTCTGGATCAGATCGGTTTTTTTGGACGGACCGTTGAGGATGTGGCCCTTGCGGGCGAGATAATGGGGCCGGATGCTGACGATCCGGGCTGTCATCTCAACCCCGGCCCGCTGCTGGCCGATTCCCTCGCCGAGCCGCCGGTCACGCCAGATCTGGCCATGGTCAAAACACCCTTCTGGGATCGCGCCGAGGCGGCCACCCGTCAGGGCTTCGAGGAGCTGCTGGCGGTGCTGGGTGAGCATGGTACGAATGCCGAACTGCCCGAGGTGTTCGCTCGTGGAGCGGGGTGGCTGGCGACGGTCATGGCCGCCGAGATGGCGCGTAATCTGGGGCATTATGTCGACAAGAGCGCAGAGCAGATGAGTGAGCCCTTTCGGTCACTGGTCACCCAGGGACGGGAGGTGGCGGCGGTAGACTATCTGGCCGCTCTGGACATGCAAGGCGTCATGCGCGATTCCCTTGAGCCATTGTTTGAGCGCTTTGATGCCATACTCACGCCGGCTGCCCCCGGGGAGGCGCCAGCTGGCCTGGATAGCACGGGCGATCCCATATTCTGTAGTTTGTGGACATTCTGCGGGTTGCCCGCTGTAACGCTGCCCCTGCTTGCCGGAGAGAATGGGCTGCCTATTGGCGTCCAGCTGGTCGGCGCCTATGGGCAGGATGCCAAATTGTTGAGAACGGCCCGCTGGTTAGTCCAGCAGTGCGCCGCCGATGTGGAGGACACCCCATGATTGATCGGATAATGGCGATTGTCGGCTTGCTCATGCTGCTCGCATTCATCTCGGTGATCCCGATTTTTGTTCCGCATCCCGATCTGATCGTGGTGACGCTGGGCTGCGCCGCGCTGGCCGGCTATGACGTCTGGCGTAGCGTTATCGTGAAGCGACGCTAGCGTCCTCCAGACGCAATGCATAAAAAAACCCGGCCAAATGGCCGGGTTTTTTGTGGACCGGGTCGGCTGAGCGCCGGGCTCAGGCCGCCTGCTGCGAGCGCTGCGCCAGATCCCGCAGCACGTAGTGCAGGATGCCGCCATTGCGGAAGTACTCCCACTCGGTGGGGGTATCAATGCGCACCCGGGCCTCAAAGCTCTTGACCTCGCCATCCGGCGTGACCGCGCGCACCGTGATGGTGGCCGGCTCGGCCTCGAGGGTCTCGATACTGAAGGTCTCTTCACCGGTGAGCCCCAGGCTGCTGGCATTGTCGCCGTCCATGAACTGCAGCGGTACCACGCCAAAGCCGACCAGGTTGGAGCGGTGGATCCGCTCGTAACTCTCGGCAATAACGGTGCGCACGCCCAGCAGCGCCGTGCCCTTGGCCGCCCAGTCACGACTGGAGCCGGTGCCATACTCCTTGCCGGCCAGGACCACCAGCGGCGTGCCCTCGTCCTTGTAGCGCATGGCCGCGTCATAGATCGAGGTCTGATCGCCGGTGGGGAAGTAGGTGGTCCAGCTACCCTGCGTGCCAGGTGCCAGCTCGTTTTTGAGCCGCACGTTGGCAAACGTGCCCCGCATCATGATCTCGTGATTGCCGCGGCGTGAACCGTAGCTGTTGAAGTCCTGCGGCAGTACGCCGAGCTCCTGGAGGTACTTGCCGGCCGGGCTATCAGCCTTGATGGCGCCCGCGGGCGAGATATGGTCGGTGGTGATGGAATCGCCCACCTTGACCAGACAACGCGCCTGGCGGATTTCGGTGACCTCGCCGGGCTCCAGGCCCATCCCCTCGAAATACGGGGGGTTGCGGACATAGGTGGAGTCGGGCCACTCGTAGATTTCGCCCTCGGGTGCCGGCAGCTGCTGCCAGGTCTTCGAGCCCTCGAACACATTGGCATACTGCTCGCGGTACATCTTCGAGTTGATGGTGTTCTCGATGATGTCGGCAATTTCCTTCTGGCTGGGCCAGATGTCCTTCAGATAGACCGGCTCGCCGTTCTGGTCGTTGCCGATCGGCTCGCTGGACAGGTCCTTTGCCACGTTGCCGGCCAGGGCGTAGGCCACCACCAGCGGTGGCGAGGCCAGGTAGTTGGCCGGCACATCGGGGTGGATGCGTCCCTCGAAGTTGCGGTTGCCCGAGAGCACGCCCGAGACCATCAGGTCGCCCTCGCGGACGGCATCGGTGATGGCATCGGGCAGTGGCCCCGAGTTGCCGATGCAGGTGGTGCAGCCAAAGCCCACCACGTTGAAGCCGAGGGCTTCGAGCGGCTCCATCAGACCGGCCTCGTCCAGATACGCCGGGACCACCTGCGAGCCGGGGGCAAACGACGTCTTGACCCAGGGCTGGCTGGTCAGGCCCCGCTCGGCAGCCTTTTTGGCCACCAGGCCAGCAGCCACCAGGACGGCCGGGTTCGACGTATTGGTACAGGAGGTGATGGCGGCGATCACCACGTCGCCGTGCTTGAGCATGAACTCCTTGCCGTCGAGCGTAACGTTGACCGCACCGGCCTCGTGCCAGAACTGGTTGCCGGGTGCCGTATCGCCGCCCTCGCCCTCGAACCGTGCCTCGTCGGCATCGGGCATGGTGCCGCGCGCCGTCAGCTCCTCTTCGAGATAATTGAGGAAGGCGGGCTTGGCATCGGTGAGTGCAATGCGATCCTGCGGGCGCTTGGGCCCGGCGATGCTGGGCACCACGTTGCTCAGATCGAGCTCGACCACATCGGTGTAGTCGGCATGCCGCGAGCCGGTCTCGCGCCACATGCCCTGCTTGCGGGCGTAGGCCTCGACCAGATCGATGGTCTCCTGATCGCGGCCCGACACGCGCAGATACTCGATGGTCTCGGCATCAATCGGGAAGATACCGCAGGTGGCGCCATACTCGGGCGCCATGTTGCCAATGGTGGCGCGGTCGGCAAGGGGGAGGTTGTCAAGGCCGTCGCCGAAGAACTCGACGAACTTGCCGACCACGCCCTTCTTGCGCAGCATCTCGGTAACCGTGAGGACCAGATCGGTGGCCGTGGCGCCCTCGCGGAGCTGGCCCGAGAGCTTGAAGCCGATCACCTCGGGGATGAGCATGGTGATGGGCTGGCCCAGCATGGCCGCCTCGGCCTCGATGCCGCCCACGCCCCAGCCGAGCACGCCCAGGCCGTTGACCATGGTGGTGTGCGAGTCCGTGCCGACCAGCGTGTCGGGATAGGCAAAGGTGCCCTCGCTGGTCTCCTTGGTAAAGACTGCCTTCGACAGATACTCAAGGTTGACCTGGTGGACAATGCCGGTGCCCGGTGGCACCACGCGGAAGTTGGAAAACGCCTTCTGGCCCCAGCGCAGGAACTTGTAGCGCTCCTCGTTGCGCTTGAATTCGATTTTGGTGTTGAGGTCGAGGGCGTCGGCCGAGCCATAGTGATCCACCATGACCGAGTGGTCGATGACCAGATCGGCCGGCTCGAGCGGGTTGATGAGCTCCGGGTCGCCGCCCAGCTGTTTCATGGCATCGCGCATGGCGGCAAGGTCGACCACGGCCGGGACGCCGGTGAAGTCCTGCAGCACGACGCGGGCGGGCATGAAGGAAACCTGCTCACCCGGTCCGCCTTTCGGGTCCCACTGGCAAAGGGCCTCGATCTGTTCGGTCGTGACGTTCTGGCCGTCCTCCTTGCGGAGCAGGTTCTCGAGCAGGATCTTGAGCGAGTAGGGCAGACGATCAACATCATGCCGATCCCTGAGCGCATCCAGGGTATAGATCTGGTAGTGCTTGCCGTTGACATCCAGCGTCTGGCGGGCGTTGTAACTGTTACTCATGCTTCCTCCCGGAATTCAGCGTGCGCGCGGGGCACTCTGTCGTCGTTTGCTTTTTGCCTGTCCGTGGCGTTGATATTCTACATGATGCAACGCCGCAGAACAGGTCTGCGCAGCCGTGCAGGCCGGCCATGGCCGGCGAATGGCCGCTCAGGTCCGGGCCAGTAGCGCCCGCCCGGCGTCCACCACCTGGCGGCGCTGCAGCACCAGCCGTATGCGACCGCCGCCAGCGGCCCGCCACAGACCCGCCGCGCGAATGGCCGCCAGCAGCAATGCCCGGATCACGGCGGCGTTGTCGCTGTCCTGCAAATGGCTTGCCTGGCCCTGCACCAGGATCCTGGGGCGCAGCGGGCTCACATGATCGCTGTAGAGCCCGGCCAGATTGTGCAGGACGCTGGGGTGGTCGAGGGCGCCAAAGTAGCGGGCCTGTTCGCGCGCCCGCTCGAGGCCGGCGGTAAGCTCGCCGAGATGATGCCGCTGCCGGCCGAGGCGTCGGTCCAGCTGCATCACGCTCACCAGATAGCGGGTGAGTTGCATTGACTGCGGCTGTGACAGGTGCTCGGCAAGGCTGCGAAGGCCCGTGTCGAGTGCATCGACACCCCCGTAGAGACGCTCCACCGAGCCTGGCCACTCGTCAAGCAGCCCCCGCAGGCAGGTGATGTTATCGGCCGGGTGACGGCGGCCATGCCCGGCGATGCTGTGCACGCCGGCCAGCGCCTGGAACACGGCTGCCAGAGCCAGCGTTTCCTCGCGGTCAGGCTGCGCCAACGCTCGCTACCTTCGTTATCGGGATGCGCTGGTCAATCACGCCGCCACCCAGGCAGCCCTCGGTGTCATAGACGACAACCGATTGCCCGGGTGTGACCGCACGCTGGTACTGATCAAAGTCGAGCCGCCAGCAGCCGCTGTCAAGCGGGACCAGCGTGGCCGCCTGCTCGGCCTGGCGATGACGGAAGCGGGCCGTGCAGCGCTGTGTGCCCCCCGGGCCACTGCCATCCACCCAATGCCAGTCGGCCGCGATAAGACCGGTGTTCAGGAGCGCCGGGTGATCATGGCCCTGGGCCACGATCAGCCGGTTGCCCGTCAGGTCTTTGTCGACAACATACCAGGGCAGCCCCGGGCGGCTGGCGCGACCGCCCAGGGCCAGCCCGCGGCGTTGTCCGATGGTGTAGAACGCGAGCCCGATGTGCTCGCCGAGCGTTTCACCGTCCACACTGACCACCGGCCCGGGCGAGGTATCGATGTAGCGGCCCAGAAAGTCGCGGAAGTCGCGCTCGCCGATAAAACAGATGCCGGTGCTGTCGGGCTTGTCGTGGTTGCCAAAGCCGGCCTGGTCGGCAAGGCGCCGCACCTCGGGCTTGGTCAGATCGGCGAGCGGGAACAACGCATGCTCAAGCTGTGTCTGATCCAGCGTGTAGAGAAAGTAGGTCTGGTCCTTGTTGTCGTCGCGTGCCCGCCGCAGCCGTCGTGCCCCGGGCGGGCCATCCACGCCGGCGTAATGGCCCGTTGCCACATAATCGCCGCCCAGTCGACGCGCATGATCCAGAAACGCGCGAAACTTGATACGCTGGTTGCACAGAATGTCGGGGTTGGGTGTGCGCCCGGCGCGAAATTCATCCAGGCAGTGCTCGAACACCTCGGCGCGGTACGCCGCCGCAAAATTGGCCCGGTGCAGCGGGATGCCCAGCGTTTCGGCCACCTGACGCGCATCGGCATGGTCAGCCTCGGCGCTGCAGTGCCCGCCGTGGTCGTCGTCTTCCCAGTTTTTCATGAACAGGCCTTCGACACGCCAGCCCTGCTGCAGCAGGCGCCAGGCGCTCACGGCAGAGTCGACTCCGCCCGAAAGGCCCACAATGACAAGCGGCGAATCAGTCATGCCGCAAAGGATAACATTGGCCCCCTGCCAGCGGAGTCTTTTAGAATCGTGGGTTCGTCCCCATATCCACAAGCAACCGGTGCGGGTGCCCGCAGCAATGAGTGAAGAGAACGATCCGCAACACGAGGACGACCTTTCGGTCGAAGAGGCGAGCCCGGAGGTCCGGCAACCGCCCCTCTACCGGGTCGTGTTGCTCAATGACGACTACACGCCGATGGAATTCGTGGTAGAGGTATTACAGACGTTCTTTCGCATGGATCGCGAACAGGCCACGCAGGTCATGCTGCATGTCCACACTCGTGGCAAGGGCGTCTGCGGGATATTCAGCCGCGATGTGGCCGAAACCAAGGTGGATCAGGTCAACGACTACGCCCGTGAGCATAATCATCCGCTCATGTGCACTCTGGAACCGGCATGAGCCGGAACCGCCCCCGGGATAACCGGGTCCAACTCACAGGATTTCAGGTGAGAAGCGAATGCTGAGTAAAGAACTCGAGTTCACGTTGAACCTCGCTTTCAAGGAAGCGCGCGAGAAGCGGCACGAGTTCCTGACAGTGGAACATCTGCTGCTGGCGCTGACCGACAACCCGTCGGCCCTCGAGGTACTGCGTGCCTGTGGGACGGATCTCGACGCCCTGCGCCAGGATCTTGAGGCGTTTCTCGACGAGACGACGCCCTTGCTGCCGCTCAACGATAATCGCGAGACCCAGCCCACGCTGGGCTTCCAGCGAGTGCTGCAGCGCGCGATCCTGCATGTGCAGTCATCGGGGCGAAAGGAGGTGAGCGGCGCCAACGTGGTCGTTGCCATCTTCAGCGAGCAGGAGTCGCAGGCGGTCTACTTTCTGCACAAGCAGAATATCTCGCGGCTTGATGCGGTCAACTTCATCTCGCACGGGATCTCGAAGGCATCGGGCGAGGACGGCGAGGGCCAGCCCGATGCGCCGAGCGACGAGGGTGAGGCCGCCGAGGAGGGCAGCAGCGCGAAACCGCTCGAGAGCTATGCGACCGATTTGAATGCCCGCGCCCGACAGGGGCGCACCGATCCGCTGATCGGCCGCAAGCACGAGGTCGAGCGCACCATTCAGGTACTCTGCCGGCGGCGCAAGAACAATCCCCTCTATGTGGGCGAGGCCGGGGTCGGCAAGACCGCGATCGCCGAGGGGCTTGCCAAGCTCATCGAGGATAACGAGGTCCCCGAAGTGCTGGCCGACGCCACGATCTACTCGCTGGATCTGGGCGCGCTGGTGGCCGGCACCAAGTACCGCGGTGACTTTGAAAAGCGCCTCAAGGCCCTGCTTGCCCAGCTCAAAAAAGAAGAGCACGCCATTCTGTTCATCGACGAGATCCACACGATTATCGGTGCCGGATCGGCCTCGGGCGGTGTCATGGATGCCTCCAACCTGCTCAAGCCCATGCTGGCAACGGGCGAACTCAAGTGCATCGGCTCCACCACCTATCAGGAATACCGGGGCGTATTCGAAAAGGATCGCGCCCTGGCGCGGCGTTTCCAGAAGATCGACGTGGCCGAGCCCACGGTGGATGAGACGGTGCAGATACTGCGTGGCCTCAAGGACCGCTTCGAGTCGCACCATGGCGTGCGCTACACCCAGCCGGCGCTGGAGTCGGCCGCGGGGCTTGCGGCCAAGTACATCACTGATCGCTATCTGCCGGACAAGGCCATCGACGTGATCGACGAGGCAGGTGCCAATCTGCGCCTGCTCCCGCCGTCAAAAAAGAAAAAGACCGTTAGCGTGGGTGACGTCGAGACCATCGTGGCCAAAATGGCGCGGATTCCACCCAAGCGGGTGTCCACCTCCGACATGCGTCTGCTCGAGACCCTCGAGAAAGACCTGAAGCGCGTCATCTACGGCCAGGACGAGGCCATCGATACACTGGCGGCCACGATCAAGATGTCGCGAGCCGGTCTCCGGGACACCGAAAAGCCGGTGGGCAGTTTCCTCTTTGCCGGGCCCACGGGCGTTGGCAAAACCGAAGTGACCCGGCAGCTGGCCGACGTAATGGGTATCCACATGACCCGTTTCGACATGTCGGAGTACATGGAGCGGCACACGGTGTCGCGGCTCATTGGCGCGCCTCCCGGCTATGTGGGCTACGATCAGGGCGGGCTGCTCACCGAAGAGGTGCTCAAGCACCCGCACTCGGTGGTGCTGCTCGATGAAATCGAAAAGGCCCATCCGGATGTCTTTAATCTGCTCCTGCAGGTGATGGATCACGGTTTCCTGACCGACAACAATGGCCGGCATGCCGACTTCCGCAACGTGATTCTGGTCATGACCACGAATGCCGGGGCAGAGGAGCAGAGCCGGCGCACCATCGGGTTTACGCCACAGGATCAGAGCAGTGACGCGCTCGAGGTCATTCGCAAGCAGTTCACCCCCGAGTTCCGCAACCGCCTTGACGCCATCATCCAGTTCAACGGGCTGGCGGCCGAGGTGATCGAGCGAGTGGCCGAGAAGTTTATCCGTGAGCTGCGGCATCAGCTGGCCGAGAAGCGGGTAACGCTCGAGGTAAGCGACGCTGCCCGGGCCTGGCTCGCCGAGCAGGGCTACGACCCCAAGATGGGCGCCCGGCCAATGGCTCGGCTGATTCAGGACCGGCTCAAGCGGCCGCTGGCCGATGAGCTCCTGTTTGGTCGCTTGGCCAATGGTGGCCACGTCGGGGTTGAACTTGACGACACGGGCGAGGCGCTCGCGTTCGCGATCGACACGCCGGAGCCCGTGGAGTAGGGAGAGGCCGTTGCGGGCGGGTGGCCGGCGTTGCCGGTGCCCGCGCGGTATCAGCGCGCCCGGTAGACGATACGCCCCTTGTTGAGATCGTAGGGCGTGAGTTCGACAGTGACTTTGTCGCCACGCAGGATGCGGATGTAGTGCTTGCGCATCTTGCCCGAGATATGGGCCGTCACGGTGTGCCCGTTCTCAAGCTCGACCCGAAACATGGTGTTGGGCATCACCTCGGTGATCGTGCCCTGCATCCGGATATTCTCTTCCTTTGCCATCAAGCCTCTCTCATGCGATGTAAAGCCGTCGAGTTTACCGGAGGCTGGCGCTGATCACCAAGCTTGCCGGTGTCCGGCCTGCCGGGACGGTACCGGCTCCCAGCCGGTCTCGCCCAATCGCTCGTGCGGGCAAAAGCCGGCCTTGTAGTCCATTTGCGCAAGGCCCTCGATCCAGTAGCCCAGATACAGCCAGTCGCGGCCGCGGCGACGGGCCTCCTCGATCTGCAAAAGGATGGCCAGTGTGCCCAGGCTACGCGCCTGCTCGGCCGGGTCGTAGAAGGTGTAGACCGCGGACAGTGAGGCGCCGGTGTCATCGGTCACGGCCACGGCCAGCAGACGCTCGCCAACCCGCAGCTCGAGGAACTCGGTAGGACACCAGCTCGCGGTTAGATACTGCCAGTAAAGGTCAGGGTCGGCATCGTCCATGCCACCGCCCGGGTGTCGGGCCGCCACGTAGCGCGAATACAGCTCGAAATGCGCCGGGTCATAGCGCCCGCCGGCATTGACGAGGCGGACATCCTGATTGCTGCGCCAACAGCGGCGCTGACGTCGGCGCGGCTGAAAATCGGCCACGGGTATGCGCAGGCTGCGGCAGGCCTGGCAGCCCGGACAGGCGGTGCGATAGATATGCTCGCCGCCGCGACGAAAGCCCTGCTGGAGCAGTGCCTCATAGAGCTCGGGCGTAGGTGCGAGGCGGGGGTCGACAAAATCGAACTGCGATGGCCGGTCACTCAGATAGGGGCAGGGGCGCAGCCCGGTGCCAAACAGCCGGATCGAAGTGCGCGGAGGCGACTCAGTCATGGCGCCAGTCCTCTACCTCCAGGGTCCAGGGCCCGAGGCGGGTCGCAGCGCGCTGGCTGGCGGCAAGGGCCAGCAGAAACCGTTGCCGCGGGATGCAGTGCACGCCCATGCTGAGCAGATGGGCGGTGGGCATCTGGCAGTCCAGAAAGTGAAAGCCCCAGGCCTGCAGCTGGGCACAGAGCCAGACCATGGCAATTTTGCTGCCATTGCTGGCGCCACTGAACATCGACTCGCCAAAGAATGCCTGCCCCAGCGACACCCCGTAGAGCCCGCCAATCAGGTCGCCGCTGCACCACACCTCGATGGAATGGGCAAGCCCCAGCACATGCAGTCGGCTGTAGGCCGCCTGCATGTCGGGCGTGATCCAGGTGCCGGGCTGATCAACGCGGGGCGCCGCGCAGGCCTCAACCACCCGGTCAAAGGCGGTGTCGAGTGTGACCTGATAGTCACGGCGATTGAGCGCGCGGCGCAGCGAGCGACTGATATGCAGCTCTCCGGGGGCGAGGATGGCGCGCGGGTCGGGGCTCCACCACAGGATGGGCTCGCCGGGTCCAAACCAGGGGAAGATGCCCTCCCGGTATGCCGCCTCCAGCCGCTGCGGCGATAGCGACGCCCCGATGGCCAGCAGGCCGTTGGGCTCGTGCAGGGCAGTCTCGGGATCGGGCAGCGGCGTGGTCTCGTCAGTCGCGGCAAGCCAGGGGATCGGGAGCGCCAAGTCAGTCATGCGGCAGCTGCTCCAGGGCATCGGCGCGGAAGGGCGCCTCGGCCATCATGTCGGTCGCAAACGCCTCCACCGCGGGGCGCTCGCGGGCCAGGAAGTCATCCACTGCAGTCTGAAAACGCGGGTCAAAGAGCTGATGCGCCGAGCGCGTCAGCACTGGCAGAAAGCCGCGCGCTACTTTGTGCTCGCCCTGGGCACCCGGCTCGAAGCGATCCAGTCCATGGGCAATGCAATAGTCGATGCCCTGGTAGTAACAGGCCTCGAAATGCAGGCCGTCATAGTCGCGCGCCGCTCCCCAGTAGCGACCGTAGAGGGTGTCCGCGCTTCGCAGACACACCGCGCCGGCCACGGGTTCGCCCTGGGCCTCGGCCACAAAGAGCACCATGCGATCCCCCAGAACCGCTCCCAGCTCCATGAAGCACTCACGGGTGATGACCGGCAGATTGCCGTGCTCGTAGAAGGTCTTTTCATAAAAGCCGTGCAGGGCCTCCCAGAGCGCCGGGTCGGCGGCATCGCCATGCACGGTGCGCATTTGCAGGCCCTGCTCGGTCACGCGCCGGCGCTCGCGGCGGATGTTCTTGCGCTTCTTGGAGCTCATGCCGGCAAGGAAGTCGTCAAAATCGGCATAGCCGGCATTGCGCCAGTGGTACTGACAGCCAAGCCGCAGCGAGTAGTTGCTGTCCTCGAGCGCGGCCATGTCGGGGCTGTCGGCAAAGAGCCAATGCACGGAGCTCAGCTCAAGCTCCGCCGCCATCTGTCGGGCGCCATCGGCAAGCGCATGGCGCAGGGCATCCGCCGGCAGAGCGGGGTCAAGCAGCATGCGCGGGCCGTTCACGGGGCTGTAGGGCACGGCGATAATGAGCTTGGGGTAGTAATCCAGGCCATTGCGCTCGTAGGCGTTTGCCCAGGCAAAGTCGAACACGAACTCGCCCCAGGAGTTGCCCTTGAGATAGGCAGGCGCTGCCGCGACCAGCCGGTCCGCGTCGTAGAGCAGCAGGTGGTGGGGAGCCCAGCCGTTCTCGCGCGATACGGCGCCGTGGCGCTCCAGCGCGGCCAGAAACTCGTGGCGCAGGAATGGATTGTCGGTGCCGGCGAGCGCATTCCAGCGCTCGGCCGGGACATCGCTAATGGCCGGTATTGCTTGCAGTTCCATAGTTAAGAGGACCGCGCCTGTAGGGTCAGAGTGCCGCTGCTAAAGGGCCGAGCGCTACTGTACACTGCACGGCATGGCAGGCAAGACAACAGCCCGGCAGCCGATGGCGCCTATCAGCCAGCAGATTGGCCGCATGCTTCGCGAGGCGGCCTTTCTGCTGCTGCTGGCCGTGGCCGGGTTCATGCTGCTCGCGCAGCTTACCTATGACCCGGCCGATCCGGGGTGGAGCCGGACCGGCCCGGTGGCCGGCATCAGCAATGCCGGCGGGCTGGTAGGGGCCTACTGGGCCGATCTCAGTTTGTACCTCTTTGGCTATCTGGGTTTTCTGTTCCCCGCGCTCATCGGCTTGTTGGCCACACTGCTCTATCGCTGGCAGCGCCGCAACGGCCAGATTCAATGGGGCATCATTGGCGTGCGTGTGGGCGGTTTTGTCCTGACGCTACTGGCCGGCACCGCGCTGGCGCGCCTGCATGTGGCCCCGGTGGCCGGCACGGTGCCGCTCAGCTCGGGTGGCGTGCTCGGTAATCTGGCCGGTGACTGGATTCGTGATGCATTCAGCTTTACCGGGGCCACGCTGCTCTCGCTCGCGGTGTTTCTGGCCGGGATCACGCTTTTTACCGGGCTGTCCTGGATTGCCCTGATGGATCAGCTGGGGCGGTTTGTGTTGTCGCAGGGGCGGCACCTGGCCGCCCTGCAAAACTGGATGCGGGAGTACTGGTCGGCGCGTCAGGCCCGGCGTGAGCGCGAGACGGCCCGCCGTCAGGAAAAGGCGCGGGCGCGAAAGCGCAGCAAACCGGCGATTGCGCCGCCGGCCCCGGCCGAGGCCTCGCGGCCCGGTGAGCGGGCCCGCAAGGAACAGCAGATCCAGCTCTTCGAGACACCGCCGGTGCCCGGCGAGCTGCCGCCCGTGTCACTGCTGGATGCGCCAAAGGCCGAGCAGCCCGGCTATACCCCGGATGCCCTGGAGGCCATGTCCCGGCTGGTCGAGCACAAGCTGCGTGACTTTGGTATCGAGGTCGAGGTGGTGGAGGTGCAGCCCGGGCCTGTAATCACCCGCTTCGAACTCAAGCCAGCGGCCGGCGTCAAGGTCAGCCAGATCACCAACCTTGCCAAGGACCTTGCGCGGGCACTGTCAGTAACCGCGGTGCGGGTGGTCGAGGTCATCCCCGGCAAGTCGGTCGTGGGCCTCGAGATCCCCAACGAGCATCGTCAGGTCATCGCGCTCTCCGAGATCATTCGCTCGGAGTCGTTCGAGAAGTCGGCCTCGCCACTGACGCTGGCCATAGGCAAGGACATTGGTGGCTACACCCAGGTCGTGGATCTGGGCAAGATGCCGCATCTCCTGGTGGCAGGTACCACGGGCTCGGGCAAGTCGGTGGGCATCAATGCCATGATTCTCAGCCTGCTCTACAAAAACGGCCCCGAGCAGGTCCGCACCATCATGATCGACCCCAAGATGCTGGAGCTGTCGGTCTACGATGGCATCCCCCATCTGCTGGCTCCGGTTGTCACCGACATGAAGGAGGCCGCCAATGCCCTGCGCTGGTGTGTCGCCGAGATGGAGCGCCGCTACCGGCTGATGGCCAGCCTCGGTGTGCGCAATATCGCCGGCGCCAACCGCCGTATTCGCGAGGCGCAGGAGCGGGGCGAGCCGCTCACCGATCCGCTGTGGAGTGGGCCGGACCACCGCATCGAGCCCACCCTGGATGACGACCCGCCGCAGGCCCCCGTACTCGAGCCGTTGCCCTATGTCGTCGTGGTTGTCGATGAGTTTGCCGACATGATGATGATGGTGGGCAAGAAGGTCGAGGAGCTCATCGCGCGGCTTGCGCAAAAGGCCCGCGCCTCGGGGATCCATCTGATACTTGCCACGCAGCGGCCCTCGGTGGACGTCATCACCGGCCTGATCAAGGCGAATATCCCCACGCGCATGGCCTTCCAGGTGTCATCCCGGGTCGACTCGCGGACCATTCTTGATCAGATGGGGGCGGAGTCGCTGCTCGGGCATGGCGACATGCTCTATCTGGGGCCCAGCAGTCGGGGGATTCCCGAGCGCGTGCACGGGGCGTTTGTCTCGGACGCCGAGGTGCATCGGGTGGCCGAGCACCTCAAGCAGTCGGGCGAACCCGAATACGTGGATGGCATTCTGGATGAGGGTGGCACCGATGGCGCCAATATGCCCGGATTGCCCGGCGAGATGAACGCAGGCGGGGGCGAGTCCGATCCGCTGTATGACCAGGCGGTCCGGGTGGTCACCGAGACCCGGAAGGCATCGATCTCGGGTGTGCAGCGCCGGCTCAAGATCGGCTATAACCGCGCCGCCCGGCTCGTCGAGGAAATGGAGACAGCCGGTATTGTCGGGCCGCTGCAGTCCAACGGGGGGCGCGAGGTGATCGCGCCACCGCCACCCAAAGACTGAAGGGCGAGCGGCCTATGCGTAACACGACAACCCCCAGACTCGCGTGCTGGCGCGGCCTGATCGGTGCCCTGGCAGTGGCCGTTGGGCTTGTCGCCGGCGGTCCCGTTTTCTCTGCGGAAGGCGACGCGGCAACCACCGGGACCCTTGCCAATTATTTTAACGACGTGCGCACGCTCGAGGGGCGTTTTATCCAGGAAACGCGCGATGATACCGGCGCCCTCATCGAAACCGCCGAGGGCCGCTTCTGGTTGGCCCGTGGCGAGCGCTTTCGCTGGCACTATCAAAGCCCCTGGGAGCAGGTCCTGGTTGCGGATGGCGAGCAGCTCTGGGTGCATGACGTAGACCTCGAGCAGGTGACCGTGCGACCGCTCGATGAGGCCCTTGGCGTTGGCGCCGCGCAGCTGCTGAGCGGACAGTTGGCCGATTTGCAGGACAGCTTTCGTATCACCGCCGGGAGCCAGCCCAACGTGGTGCGTCTGCAGCCCAGTGACCCGGCCTGGGACTTCCAGCGTGTTGATGTGACATTCGCCAACGGCGTGCCGGTCCGGCTGCGCATCGAGGCGGGTCTGGGCGATCGCATTACCGTCGAGTTCAGCGATCTGCGGCGCAACGGCGATATCGACCCGGCGCGGTTCACCTTCGAGCCGCCCGCCGGAGTCGACTTGATCGAGGGCTCATGACCGACTGGACCCGCCCCCTGGCCGACCGCATGCGGCCCGATCATCTGGACGCGTTTTCGGGGCAGGCGCATCTGCTGGGGCCGGGGCGCCCACTGGGCGAGGCCCTGCGCGCCGGGCGGCCCCATTCCATGGTGCTCTGGGGGCCACCGGGGACTGGCAAGACCACGTTGGCGCGCATGGTTGCCGCGGCCGGGGATGCCGAGTTTCTGACGCTATCGGCGGTCATGGCCGGTGTGAAAGACATCCGGGAGGCGGCGGCCCGGGGGCGTGCCAATCGGGAAGTCGGGCGGCAGACGCTGCTCTTCGTGGATGAAGTCCATCGCTTTAACAAATCCCAGCAGGATGCCTTTCTGCCCTACATCGAGGACGGCACGCTGCTGTTTATCGGTGCGACCACCGAAAACCCGTCGTTCGAACTCAATAACGCCCTGCTCTCACGGGTGCGTGTGTATGTGCTGCGGGCGCTTGAGGGCAGTGATATCGGGCAGTTGGTGGACCGGGCAATGACCGATGCGGAGCGCGGTCTGGGTGCGCGCGAGCTTCGTCTCGAGCCGGCGGCCCGCGAGGCACTGACCCGGTTTGCGGATGGCGACGCACGAACGGCCCTTGGCCTGCTGGAAGTGGCCGCCGATCTGGCTGCTGGCGACGGCGTGGTGGGCACCGATGTGATCCGCGAGGCGGCGGCTGGTGGCCGGGCGCGCTTCGACAAGGGTGGCGATGCCTTCTACGACCAGATCTCGGCGCTGCACAAAGCCGTGCGCGGCTCGTCACCGGATGGCGCGCTCTACTGGCTTGCGCGCATGTTGGAGGGCGGCTGCGATCCGCTCTACATTGCCCGTCGCGTAGTGCGAATGGCCTCGGAAGACATTGGCAATGCCGACCCCCGGGCGCTGCAGCTGGCCGTGGATGCCTGGCAGGCGCAGGAGCGCCTGGGCTCCCCCGAGGGCGAGCTCGCCATCGCCCAGGCCGTTGCCTATCTGGCCGCCGTGCCCAAGAGCAACGCCGTCTACAAGGCCTTTAACACGGCGATGGCCGATGCGCGGGAGCATGGTTCGCTCGAGGTGCCGGTGCATTTGCGCAATGCCCCGACGCGGCTCATGAAAGAGCTTGGGTACGGCCACGCTTATCGCTACGCCCATGACGAACCCGAAGCCTACGCCGCCGGCGAGACCTACCTGCCGGATGCGCTTGCAGGCCGGCGCTACTACGAGCCAACCGATCGCGGGCTCGAGCAACGCATCGCCGAGCGGCTGCGACGCCTTGGCGAACGGGATCGGGCCGCCCGCAGCACCGAGCGCGGAGGCCAGGGTTGAAGCACGGAGCAACCATTGGTGCGATCAAAGTCACCGGTGTCGCTTCGAACCGCCTGACGGTTTCGCGTAAACTCGCGTGCTCGAAAAAACAAGGATGCGGCGATGCCAGCGGGCATTGAATGGGTTGCGGTTGCCGTGGGCGGCGCAGCGGGCGCGATGATGCGTCATGCCGCCACGCTGGGCGCGGCACGCATGCTGCCCGGCGGGTTTCCCTGGGGCACGCTGCTGGTCAACGTAACCGGCAGTCTGCTGATGGGCGCGGTCTATGTGCTGCTCATCGAGCGCGGGCTGCTGCCGCCGGTGTGGCGTAGCTTCCTTGCCGTCGGGCTGCTGGGTGCGTTTACCACGTTCTCGGCCTTCTCGCTCGACGCGCTGGCGCTGTTCGAGGCGGGCGCCCCAGTGCGAGCCGCAGTCTATGTGGTAGCCAGCGTTGTGGTCTGCATTCTGGCAGCAATGGCGGGGATTGGACTCGCCCGGACAGTTTAGGAAGCAATACACAATGCTTGATCAGAAAGCTCTGCGACAGGATCCCGAGACCATTGCCACCGCACTAGAGTGGCGTGGTCATGTGTTTGATGCCGGGGCCTATGCCGGCCTTGAGGCGCGGCGTCGGGAGCTGCAGTCGCGCACCGAGGCGCTGCAGCATGAGCGCAACGAGCGCTCGCGGGCGATTGGCGAGGCCAAGCGGCGCGGGGAAGACATTGAGCCGCTGAAGGCACAGGTGGGCGAGCTGGGCGAGGCCCTGAAAAACGCCGAAGCCGAGTTGCAGGCCGTGCAGGCCCGCCTGCGTGACATCCAGCTGGGGCTGCCCAACCTCCCGCACGACTCGGTGCCGCCCGGCGCCGATGAATCCGACAATGTCGAGATCCGGCGCTGGGGTGAGCAGCCCGCCTTCGAGTTTCGCCCACGCGACCATGTTGAGCTGGGTGAGCGGCTGGACGGCCTCGATTTTGACGCGGGTGCCCGGCTATCGGGCTCGCGCTTTGTGGTCATGCGTGGCCAGATCGCGCGACTGCATCGTGCGCTCGCGCAGTTCATGCTCGATGTGCATGTCGAGGCGCATGGCTACACCGAGGCCTATGTCCCCTACCTGGTAAACGAGGGCGCCCTGATTGGCACCGGCCAGCTGCCCAAGTTTGCCGAGGATCTGTTTGCCACCGAGCATGCCGAGCAGACACTGCATCTTATCCCCACGGCCGAGGTGCCGCTGACCAATCTGGCAGCGGGCCAGATCCTCGAGGCCGACGCCCTGCCGCGCGGCTATGTCTGTCACAGCCCCTGTTTTCGCTCCGAGGCCGGCTCCTACGGCCGCGACACCCGCGGCATGATCCGTCAGCATCAGTTTGACAAGGTGGAGCTGGTGCAGCTGACCCGGCCGGACGACTCCTATGCCGCGCTCGAACGCCTCACCGGGCATGCCGAGGCCGTGCTGCAGCGCCTCGAGCTGCCCTATCGAGTGGTCACGCTATGCGCTGGGGACATGGGGTTTGCCGCGGCCAAAACCTACGACCTTGAGGTCTGGTTGCCGGGCCAGGACACCTATCGCGAGATTTCCTCCTGCAGCAATACCGAGGCCTTCCAGGCGCGGCGCATGCAGGCACGCTGGCGCAACCCCGATACCGGCAGGCCCGAGCCGCTGCATACGCTCAATGGCTCGGCGCTGGCGGTGGGCCGTTGCCTGGTTGCCGTGCTTGAGAACAATCAGCAGGCCGATGGCCGTGTGGCCGTCCCGTCCGTTCTGCGCCCCTACATGGGCGGGCGCGAGTGGCTGGAACCGGTCTGAGCGCCACAGGTAATGGCTATGGACAACGTACATGCCGCGATGCAGGCCTGGATCGAACACACCCAGCCTGCCGAGACCGATCCCGACTCCCCTTTGCGCTATCGCTGGTTTGGCCATGTGCGTGCCGTGCTCGAGGCCGAATCCGCCTATCTGGTGCTGATGCGCATAGAGGCCGATCCGGCCTGGCGGGGTCAAGGCGAGGGCAGTGCCGTACTCGAGTGGCTGACCACGCTATGCGACGAGCACGGCGTGACACTGCTGGGTCAGGCCAATGTCGATGATGATACCGGGCTGGGGCAGGAGGTGCTGCTCGACTGGTATGCCCGGCATGGCTTCAAGATTGACGACAGCCACCAGGGCGGGCCGCTGGTGTGGTATCCCGAGCGGCCCGATGGCGGCCGCTGAGCCGGCGCTACGCCGGTCAGCCCGCGGCGTGGGCTAGCGCGCCGTCGTTGCCTCAAGGCCAACGCGGCCGTCCGGCCCCAGGAGATGACGCTGTAACCAGCCGAGCGCAAGGCCATAGGCAGGCAGGAAGAGCAGCAGCGAAATGGCCAGCTTGGAGGCGTAGTCCACCAGCGCAATCTCCGGCCAGTTGGCCGCCATGAACGGATCGGGGCTCGCGTAGAAGGCAAGGCTGAAGAAGGCCAGCGTGTCGGCGGCGTTGCCAAACACCGTGGACACGGCCGGCGCTACCCACCAGCGCGCCGAACGCCGCAGCCGGTCAAAAATATGGATATCGAGGAGCTGCCCCAGGGCATAGGCCATGAAACTGGCCATGGCGATGCGGCCGACAAAGGTATTGAACGCAAGCAGTGCCTCGGCGCCCTGAAAGCTGCCCTGCTGGAACAGACTGCCCAGCACATAGGACACCAGCAGTGCCGGGCCCATCGCAAAGAAGATGATCCGGCGCGCCGCCACCTTGCCAAAGGTGCGCACGGTGAGATCCGTGGCCAGGAAGATGAACGGAAACGAAAACGCGCCCCAGGTGGTATGCACGCCCAACAGGGTGATGGGCAGCTGCACCAGATAGTTGCTGGCGGCGATAATCGTGATGTGCGCGGCCGCAAGTAACAGCAGGGCACGGCGAAACTGACTGGGGGTAATCATTTTCATGGGCGCAGAGTATACCAGCCCCGACCGGGAAATCATGGAGCCTCGGGCAGCGCGTCGCCGGGTGGTGGCACTCGCCTGGCCCCTGATTCTGTCAAACATCACTGTTCCGCTGCTGGGGCTGGTCGACACCGCCGTGGTTGGCCATTTGCCCGATAGCCGCTATCTGGGCGGCGTGACGCTGGGGGCAACGCTTTTCAGTTTTCTGTTCTGGGGGTTTGGCTTTTTGCGCATGGGCACCACCGGGCTCACGGCACAGGCACAGGGCCGGGATGACATTGACGGTGTGCTGCGCCTGCTTGGCCAGAGTCTGCTCCTGGCCGTTGCCATTGGTCTTGGTCTGATTGTGCTGCACCCGTTGATTGTTCCGCTGGGGCTTGCGCTGCTTGACGGCAGTGCCGCGGTTACGGCGGAGGCAAGCGTCTACGCGGGCATCAGAATCCTCAGTGCGCCTGCGGTGCTGGCCAACTATGCACTGATCGGGTGGTTTCTGGGGCGCGGCAACAGCCGCGTCACGCTGCTGCTTATGGTGATCAACAATGCCGTCAATATCGTGCTCGATCTGGTGTTTGTCGTGGGGCTCGGGATGACGACGGCAGGCGTTGCCGCCGCCAGTGTGATTGCGGATTACGCCACGCTTGCGACGGGCATGGTGCTGGCGCTTGGCGTATGGCGGCGCTGGCACTGGCGCCGGGTGGCGGGTGTCTTTGGCCAGCTGGCTGGATATCGCCGGCTGCTGGCGGTGAATGGGGCGTTGTTTGTGCGCACGCTCTGCCTGTTGTTTGCCTTTGCCTTCTTTCATGCCCAGGGCGCCGGGATGGGCGATACGGTGCTTGCCGCCAATGCCGTGCTGCTGCAGTTTGTCCTGCTCGCCTCCTATGCGCTTGATGGGTTTGCCCATGCCACCGAGTCGCTGGTGGGCCAGCGTGTGGGGGCCGACGATCGCGCGGGGTTTACCGGAGTGGTCCGCGCCGCGGCCGAGTGGTCGCTTTTAATGGCGGGGCTTGCGGGTATGGCGTTTGCGGTGGCGGGCGAGGCACTGATCAGCGTGCTCACTGATCTGCCGGCCGTGCGCGCGCTCGCCATGGAGTTTTTGCCCTGGGTGGCGGTCATGCCGCTACTGGCGGCCGGCAGTTACCTGCTGGACGGGGTGTTTATTGGCGCTACCCGCCCCCGGGCCATGCGCGACACGATGCTGGCGGCGCTGTTGCTGGTCTATCTGCCGGTCTGGTGGTTGGCGCAGCCCCTTCACAACCACGGACTGTGGCTCGCGTTTCTGGCCTTTACCGTGGCGCGCAGTCTGCTGTTGGGGGGTGTCTTTATCCGCGACTGGCGGCGCGGTCGCTGGTTTGCCACGGCCGCCAGCCAGGCGGCTCGTTAGCGCAGCAGCTCGCCCAACACCTTGAGCAGTCGATCGTTTTGTGCCGGAGTGCCGATGCTGATGCGCAGGCAGTCATTCAGACGCTCGGTGGCAAAATGGCGCACCAATACCCCACGCCCGCGCAGCTCGTCATGGAGCTGCCGGGCACTGGCGGCGGCACCGGCCGGGAGTCGTGCGAGGCAGAAGTTGGCCTGACTGTCGGGCACGTTAAAGCCCCGTTCGCGCAGCACCGCAGTCAGCCGCTCGCGCTCGGCGCGCACGTCCTGCCAGGTCCGGCGGGCATGGGCCTGGTCGCGCAGCGCGGCGGCGCCCACCGCATCGGCCACCGCGTCAACGCTATAGCTGTCGCGCGTCTTGGCGGCGATCGGCTCGATCAGGCCAGCGGCTCCGATGCCATAGCCGAGGCGCAGCCCTGCCAGGGAATAGCCCTTGGAGAGGGTGCGCAGGATCAACAGGTTGTCATGCCGATTGATCAGCCTGACCACATCGTGGCCGGGCGTGGCAAAGTCCACATAGGCCTCGTCCACCAGCAGCACCCCGTCAAGGGCATCGGCAAGGGCCCCTATGGCACTGGCGGACAGAAGTTGGCCGCTTGGTGCATGCGGATTGACCAGCAGCGTGAGGTTGACGCCGGCGGCATTCATTTGCGCGGCAAAGTCCGCCGGGGGCATCCACTCGTCATCAAGCGCCACGGCATGCACGGGGCTGCCATGGATGTCTGCCAGCACCGGGTACAGCGAGTAGCTGGGGCTGGCCACGCCAATGGGCTGGCCGGGCTCCACAAAGGTGGTGATGGCAAGTCGCAGCAGCTCATCGCCGCCGTTGGTGGCCACCAACTGATCATGCTCGACGGCGTGCAGGTGCGCGGCCGCCGTCAGGAAGGCCGCCGCCGTGGGAGATGGATAGCGGCGCAGGGTCTCGGGCTGGATGCGCGCCAGCACGGCCATTGCGGACGCGGAGGGCGGCCAGGGGTTTTCGTTGGTATTGAGCTTGATAACATCGCCGGCCGGTGGCTGCTCGCCCGGGGTGTAACCCGCCATTCGGCGGATACTGTCGCGTTCATAAACCATGGCCTAATCATACCGTGGTGGCGCCCGGGCTGTAACGGAAACCCGCATGAAACGGCTGAAAATGGGGGCAGACCGGCGTATTATTCCGGACCGGAAAGGTCCACTTGCCACTTCAGTCCCAGGGAGACCTCAGCGTTGGCCGTTTCTGCTCGCCGTTCACTACCCCTCGCCGCGCGCGCGGCTGTTGCCATTCGGCGGGCCGGCGTCTGGCCGCTCATCATGGCGGTCATCGCTGCGCTGGTAGCGCTGCCCGTGCTGACCGTGCTGGCACATGTCTTTGTGCCCGCGCCTGATATCTGGTCACATCTGGCCAGTACCGTGCTGCCGCGCTACCTGCTCAATACGGCGGGGCTGGCCGTGGGGGTGGGCATTGGCGTGCTGACCATCGGGGTGGGGACGGCCTGGCTGGTCGTGATGTGCCGCTTCCCGGGGCAGCGCATTTTTGAATGGGCGCTTCTGCTGCCGCTTGCCGTGCCCACCTATGTGATTGCCTATGCCTATACCGATTTTTTGCAGTTCTCCGGGCCGCTGCAGAGCTTTTTGCGCGATTGGTTTGGCTGGGGCGCCGGCGATTACTGGTTTCCGCCGGTGCGATCGCTTGGGGGCGCGATTGCGCTGTTGTCGCTGGTGCTCTACCCCTATGTCTATCTGCTGACGCGTGCGGCGTTTCTCGAGCAGTCGGTGTGTGTGCTCGAGGTGGGGCGCACCCTGGGGCGTGGGCCATGGCGGCTCTTTGGTACCATCGCGGTCCCGCTGGCACGCCCGGCCATTGCCGGTGGCGCGGCCCTTGCACTCATGGAAACGCTTAACGAATTTGGCGCAGTGCAATTCTTTGCGGTGGATACCTTCACTACGGGCATCTACCGCACCTGGTTCGGGCTGGGTGAGCGGACGGCCGCAGCGCAGCTGGCCGGCATACTGCTGCTGTTTGTGCTGCTGTTGCTGTTGCTCGAGCGGCTGTCGCGGGGGCGTTCGCAGTTTTTCCATACGTCCAGTCGCTATCGCGAGCTGCCGCAGTATGAGCTCACTGGCGTGCGGCGCTGGCTGGCCATTGCCGCGTGTTCGCTGCCCGTGGTGCTGGGCTTTCTGGTGCCCGCGGCGCTGCTGCTCGAGATGACGCTTACCAACGGCGATCAGCGCTTTGGCTGGGCGTTCCTGCCCTATGTGTTCAACAGCATCAGTCTGGCCGCGGTCGCCGCGCTGATTGCGGTGGGGCTGGCCGTGGTGCTGTCCTACGGGGTGCGGCTTGCGCCCTCGCCGCTGACCCAGGCGGCCGTAAGGATCTCGGCCATGGGCTATGCCATTCCGGGCGCGGTGGTTGCCGTGGGCATTCTCATCCCGCTCGGCTGGCTTGATCAGCAGATCTACGGCCTGCTGCGCGGCGAGTGGGGCTGGGATGTGGGGCTGCTCCTGACCGGTACGGGCGTCGCGTTGGTCTACGCCTACCTCGTGCGATTCCTTGCGGTGTCCTACAACACCGTGCAGGCGAGTCTGACCAAGGTCACGCCAACCATGGATGCCGCATCGCGCACCCTCGGGCGCACGGCGGGCGGGACGCTGCGCCGCGTGCATGCGCCCATCATGCGCGGGAGCCTGCTGGGTGCGGGCATTCTGCTGTTTGTTGATGTCATGAAAGAGCTGCCGGCCACCATCATTCTGCGGCCTTTCGACTTCACCACGCTGGCGGTGCGCTCCTACGAGCTGGCCTCGGACGAGCGCTTGAGCCAGTCCTCAACGGCGTCGCTTGCCATTGTTCTGGTGGGGATTGTTCCCGTTATTCTGCTGAGCCGCGCAATGCGCCGCTCTCGCCCGGGCTCTAGCGACGACTAGCCATTCGGGCCGCCATGGGGGCGCTACTGGACCGGGAAGACGAATACCTGGGTCGGGTCGAGATGGATGTCGATGGGGTCATTGCGCTCGGGCAGATATACGCCGGGCATATGGGCGTGCATATGGAACTCGTCATTGCCCTGATGAACGCACAGGTGAATGAAGCTGGCGCCGCCCAGCAGGCGTGACATGAGCACGTGGCTGCCGCTGTGATCACGGGGGCCGGGACGCTTTTCGACCTGCAGCGCCTCGGGACGGATCAGCACCTGTACTGCGGTGCCATCGGCCAGTCCACGCGCTTCAACAGGGCCAACGGGCGTCTCAACGCGGCCATCGGCCACAACGCCGCGTACTTCGTTTACATCGCCAAAGAAGCGCACCACGAACGGGTCTTGTGGATTGCAGTAGATGTCGGTGGGGTTGCCCTGCTGGACAATGCGCCCATCGCGCATGACGGCGATCCGGTCGGCCATGAAGAGCGCCTCTTCGGGGTCATGGGTGACCAGCAGGGTCGCCGTGCCGTTGCGTTTGAGCAGATGCAGCGTGTCATCGCGGATGCGATCGCGAAGCCGCGCATCCAGCCCCGAGAACGGCTCATCGAGCAGCATGATGCGGGGTGCCGGCGCGAGCGCCCGCGCCAATGCGACGCGCTGCTGCTGCCCGCCCGACAGCACATGCGGAAAGCTCTCGGCAAAGGGCGCCAGTCCCAGCTGCGCCAGCAGGGCCCGTGAGCGTTGGTCGCGCTCCCGCGCCGCCATCTTGGGCAGACCAAATCCCACATTGTCGAGCACGCTCAAATGCGGAAACAGCACGGCGTCCTGAAACACCAGGCCCACATGGCGTTGCTCAGGCGGGATCCAGGTGCTGCTCCCGGAGTCGGACATCAATTGATTGCCAATGCGCACCTGCCCGTGTTGCGGGCGCTCCAGCCCCGCCGCAAATCGCAATAGCGTGGTCTTGCCGCAGCCCGAGGGGCCAAGCAGGCACAAGAGCTCCTCGGGCTCGACGCTTAAATGGACGTCGTCGGCCGCGGTCACCGTGTCGAAGTCGTGGCTGATGCCCTCGAGGCTGAGGGCCTCGCCGGCTGGTGCCGGGCAGGGCGCCTGAACGGCGGCCACGCCACCGGCCGGAAATCGGGAGACCATGCCTTGCTGTCGTGCGCTCATGACCGCGAAGTGTCCGTCATCCGGCTTTCTTTTTGCAAGCGATTCTCATTGGCGCTTGACGCCGGCCAAGCGGTTCGATTCAATGCGCCTCAGATGCGAATGGTTCGCATCCGCATTAACTTGGAACAGTTGCAAGGAGATCACCATGTCGAGGACGACTCGCACAACAGCCCTGATGCTGGGCGTGGGCCTGGCTGCCGGCGCCAGTGTGGCCGCCGCGCAGACGCTCAATCTCTACACCGCACGGCATTACGACTCGGATGAAACCCTGTATGACGCATTCACCGAGCAGACCGGGATCGAAGTGAACGTGCTTGAGGGCGATTCCGATCAGCTGATCGAGCGCATTCGCCGCGAAGGCGCCGCCAGCCCGGCCGATGTGTTCATGACTGTGGATGCGGCGCGGCTGAACCGGGCGGAAGCGGCCGATATCCTCGCCCCGGTGGACTCCGAGGTTCTCGAGGCGCGTATTCCGGCCGCGCTGCAGCACCCTGACAACCTCTGGTTTGGTTTTAGTGAGCGTGTCCGGGTCGTTTACTACGACACGACGGTCTACAGCGAGCCGCCGCTGGAGCGCTACGAGGAGTTGGCTGATGAGCGCTTCGAGGGCGAGATCTGCATTCGCTCATCCAGCAATGACTACAACCAGTCGATGGTGGCCTCGCTGATCGCCGCCAATGGCCTGGAGGCCACCGAGGCCTGGGCCGCCGGGCTGGTCGAGAACATGGCCCGCACGCCGCAGGGGGGTGACACCGATCAGCTGCGCGCCGTCGCGGCGGGCGAGTGCAGCATCGGGGTGGGTAACCATTATTACTACACCCGCCTGGAGCTGTCCGATAACGCCAACGATCAGGCCGTGGTCGACAAAACGGCGCTGCTCTTCCCCAACCAGGAGGATCGCGGTTCGCATCGCAATATCGGAGGTGCCGCCATGGTGGCCGGAGCGCCGAATACGGATGCGGCCGTTGCCTTTCTTGAGTTTCTGGCCTCCGATGAGGCGCAGCGCCTGTTCTCGATGGGCAACAACGAGTTCCCGGCCGTCGATGGCATTGAGCCGATTGAGGCGCTGCAGCCTTACGCCGATCGGCAACTCGACGACCTGAACGTCGGCGTCCTGGGTGAGAACAACGCCCAGGCCGTGCGTCTCATGGATCGGGTAGGCTGGCGCTAACGGCCCACCCTGACATAGGGTAAAGCGGCCGAGGCCGCGGTCGGGCGAACCCGGCCGCGGCCTTTGTGTCTGACAGGCAGGCATAAACCAGTCAACAGCACAGGGAGCCTCGCCGATGACCCTACCGATATTGATCGTTCTTGGCGCGATCGCGGCCATCATCATCGCCTCGTTCCGGGTGTTCCGGGAGTACGAGCGTGCGGTGGTATTTCTGCTGGGTCGCTTCTGGAAGGTAAAGGGGCCGGGCCTGCGTCTCATCATTCCGGTCATTCAGCAGGCAGTGAAAGTGGACTTGCGCCTGATCACCCTCGATGTGCCCTCGCAGGACGTCATCTCGCGGGACAACGTCACGGTCAAGGTCAACGCGGTGCTGTACTTCCGGGTCATCGACCCCGAGCGGGCCGTGATACACGTCGAAGACTTCCATGCCGCCACCAGCCAGCTGGCGCAGACCACGCTCCGCTCAGTGCTGGGCAAGCACGACCTCGATGAGATGCTCTCCGAGCGTGACAAGCTCAACGCCGATATCCAGGAGATTCTTGATACCCAGACCGATGCCTGGGGCATCAAGGTGGCCAATGTCGAGATCAAGCATGTGGATCTGGACGAGTCCATGATTCGTGCCATTGCCCGGCAGGCCGAGGCGGAGCGTAATCGCCGCGCCAAGGTCATCCATGCCGAGGGTGAGTATCAGGCCTCGGAGCAGCTGCTGGAGGCGGCCAACGTCCTGGCCGGCAACCCACAGGCCATTCAGCTGCGCTATCTGCAGACCCTCAGTGACATCTCGGTGGATAACGCCTCGACCATCGTCTTCCCGGTGCCCATGGACCTGCTGAAGGCGCTGAGCCCGGCCTCGCTGCAGACGGGTGGTGCGCCGCTCATGCCATCGGTGACGCCCGGGAGTGGGTCATCGGGGCAGGCGCCACAGTCGGCGGCGACAAA
>CAJXMI010000013.1 GCA_913056145.1 uncultured Spiribacter sp. | reverse complement strand
CGGCTCGGCGCGGAAAGGGCGGTCGCGGTACGGCCGGCGCGCACCTTCAATACAGTCAAGATCCGCCAGATCGCCCAGATCAAAGCCCCGGGCGTTGCGCCGCACCGGCAGGAAGACCTCCGGGCCGCGGGCGAGGTCCGGGTTGACCGGCTGGACCATGTCATCGAGGGCATCAAAGGGGCAGGCCACCACTTCTTCCGGCGCAACATTCTCATCAACGATCTGATTGACGAAGGATGAATTGGCGCCGTTCTCAAGCAGCCGCCGCACCAGATAGGCCAGCAGATCACGATGCTCGCCCACCGGGGCGTAGATGCGGCAGCGGGTGGCATGGCGCTTGATCACGATTTCATGCAGGCGCTCGCCCATGCCGTGCAGGCGCTGGAACTCGTAGCGATCGCTGGCGACCCCCATTTCATCGGCCATCGCCAGCACCGCCGCCACGGTGTGGGCGTTGTGGGTGGCGAACTGCGGGTAGATCCGATCGGTCATGGCCAGCAGCTTGCGTGACACCGCGATGTAGCTGACGTCACTGGCCGCCTTGCGCGTGAACACCGGGAAGCCATCCACGCCCAGCACCTGGGCGCGCTTAACCTCGGTATCCCAGTATGCTCCCTTGACGAGGCGCAGTGTCATGCGTCGATCCAGCCGCTCGGCCAGTGCATGGATCCAGTCCACCACCTCGGCCGCACGCTGCCCATAGGCCTGGACCACAACGCCAAAGCCGTTCCAGCCGGCCAACGCCGGGTCGGCGAGCACGGCCTCGATGACTTCCAGCGAAATCGCGAGTCGATCGGCCTCCTCGGCATCGATGTTAAGCCCCAGATCATGCTCGGCAGCCAGGTGCACAAGCGCTGCCAGACGCGGCACCAGTTCCTTCATTACACGGTCGCGCTGGGCCAGCTCGTAGCGCGGGTGTAGCGCCGAGAGCTTGACCGAGATGCCCGGGTTGGCGCGACTGTCGCTGCCGTGCGCGGCGCCAGCGATGGCCTGTATGGCGTTGCGGTAGGCCTCGAAATACTGCTCGGCATCAGCCCCTGTGCGGGCTGCCTCGCCCAGCATGTCGTAGGAGTAGGTGTAGCCCTTCTTCTCGAGTCCACGGGCGCGTTTCATGGCGGCCTCGATCGACTCGCCGAGGACGAACTGTCGGCCCATTTCGCGCATGGCGCGCCCGACCGCGGTCCGGATGACGGGCTCACCCAGCCGTTTAACCGCGCCACGGAGGTTGCGGACCATGCCGCTGCCCTCGTCATCCAGGATTCGACCGGTCAGCATAAGCGCCCAGGTCGAGGCGTTGACCAGGCTCGAGGCGGAGTGCCCCATGTGCTGGCCCCAGTCGGCGGGACGGATCTTGTCTTCGATCAGGGCGTCAATGCTGGGTGCGTCAGGGACACGCAACAACGCCTCGGCAAGGCACATGAGCGCAATGCCCTCATCGGTGGACAGCCCGTATTCCGACAGGAAGACCTCCATCAGACCAGGCCGGGCACTGGCACGAATCTCCCTGACCAGATCCGCGGCATCGGCAACGATTTGGGCACGGCGGGCCGGGTCCAGATCGGCGACGTCGACCAGATCCTGCAGGGCGCTGATCTCGGAGCGGCGCATGCCATGAGTGATCCCCGCCGGTAGGCCAACGGGCTGTTCGTGGTTGATGAGACTGACTCGTGTATCCATGTGATCCACGATAAACGAGCAAAAGTGGTAAGTTGGCCCAAAATTGGTTATTTCAAAGAACAATCGACTTTTTTAGGTGGGCAAAACATGACAAATGACCTTGGGCCGGGCGCAGGCCTCGACCGACTGGACCGCGCCATTCTCCGGGTATTATCGGTGGACGGTCGCATCAGCGTGGCCGAACTGGCCCGTCGCATCGGGCGCTCCAAGTCGCCCACCCAAGCGCGGCTGCGCCGCCTGGAAGAGGCCCATGTCATTCGGGGCTACCGAGCAATTCTTGATCCCATCGGGATTGGTGCAGCCCATGTGGCCTTTGTCGAGGTAAAGCTGTCAGACACGCGCGAGGCGGCGCTGCGCAACTTCAACGAGGCCGCACGGGATGTCCCCGAGATCGAGGAATGCCACCTTATTGCCGGCGGCTTCGATTATCTGCTCAAGGTGCGCACGCCCGGCATTGCCACCTACCGCCGGGTGCTGGCCGAGAGCATCTCGAGCCTCCCGCATGTGGCCTCCACCAGTACCTATGTGGCCATGGAGGCGGTCAAGGAGCTGGGGCCATAGGGCTGGGATGCCCCGTTCGATCAAGCGTTCCCTAGCGGGTAATAACGTCGAAGACGAGCTTGGCCGCAAACCCGAGGAAGGCTACCCCCGCCAGGCGCTCGATCCAGTGCTGATGATCCTCGAGGCTGACCAGAAACCCGGTGGAGGCGGTGAGCAGGCTGACCGCGGAGAACCAGGCCAGTCCGCAAATGCCCACCACGGCGACCACGGCGGCAAGGATCCAGGGCGGCGTGCCGGGTTTGATGGCGGTACCAAAGATGCTGGCAAAGAACACAATCGCTTTGGGGTTGGTGAGGTTGACCAGCAGCCCCATCAGCAGGGGGTTGTCGGGCCCGCCTGACCGGGAATCGGGCTTGGCCGATGCGGTTTTCCCGCCGGGATCCCCCGCTTTGGGGCGTGCCTCGCGCGGCCTGTCCGGCTCAGCGGGCACTGCGCCGTTGATAGGGCGGGGTGTCTTGCGGGCCGTGAGCAGCCGCAGGCCCAGATAGCCCAGAAAGGCCGCGCCGCCCAGGCGTACGATCAGCTCGAACCACTGGATGCGGGCCAGCAGCGTGGCCAGCCCTGCTGCGCTGATGCCCGCGTAGAGGGTGATCCCGAGGCTCACCCCGAGCGCCGTCATGACACCCGCCCAGCGACCCCGGGCAATGGTATTGCGCACCACGGCCACAAAGTCGGGGCCCGGCAGCATCAGGGCCGGTGAAAATACGGCAAAAATGCCGAGCAGCGGCAAAACGGTTTGCATAGGGCGCACGATTCTGTCACTTCAGGGGTGGCACAGCCAGTGGCGGCCCCTTGCAGGGTTGCCTAGACGCAACGTCCCCCGTCAACTTCGAGGCAGGCGCCCGTTATAAAGGCAGCCTCGTCGCTTGCCAGGAATAGTGCTGCATTCGCGATATCCATTGGCTGGCTGAGCCGCCCCATGGGAATGCCGGCGATAATGTTGGCGCGGCTGTTATCACCGAGGAACTCGTCAATCAGCCCGGTCTCACCCATGACCGGGTTGATTGTATTGACGCGGATGTTGTCGGGCGCCAGCTCCACGGCCATGGATTTGCCGGTGACAATGGCCGCACCCTTGCTGCCGTTGTACCAGGTGAGGCCGGGACGCGGTCTTACACCGGCAGTTGAGGCCACGTTCACGAAGCACCCCCCACCCCGTTTGCGAAAGAGCGGAACAGCGGCCTTGGCGGTGTGAAACAGCGATTTGACGTTCACTGCATAGATGCGATCGAACATGGCTTCGTCAACGTCCAGCATGGGGCCGTTGCGGTGAGTGATGCCGGCATTGTTCACGATAATGTCCAGATCACCATAGTGCTCCATGGCGTGATCGACGAGGCTCTGTACCGAGTTGGCGTCGGATACATCGGCATGCACGTAGACGGCATCACCACCGCCCGCGCGAATGCTTTCGGTGACCTGTTCCCCCGCGGTGTCATTCAAATCGGCGAGCACCACGTATGCGCCCCCCTCGGCGTACAAACGCGCAATCGCCTCACCGAAACCCGAGCTTGCACCCGTGACGATCGCCACTTTTCCGGTCAAACGCATAATCAATGCCCTCCACTCAATGCCTGAGCACCACCGTCTTCATGGTGGTGAAACTCTTCATGCCCTCAAAACCCTTCTCACGCCCGTAACCCGAGCGCTTCACACCGCCGAATGGTAGCTCCACGCCACCGCCGGCGCCGTAGTTGTTGACAAAGACCTGGCCGCTTTGCAGTCGTCGCGGTAGCGCCAGGGCCCGGCTGGCGTCACGGGTCCACAGGCCAGTCACCAGACCGAATTCGGTGCCATTCGCGAGCGCGACGGCCTCGTCTGCATCATCAAATTCAAAAACCGTGAGGACCGGGCCGAATAGCTCTTCCTGGGCGACTTCGTGGTCGGCCGGGATACCTGAGATCAGCATCGGCGGCACAAAGTGCCCCGCAGCCGGCGCATCCTCTGCAACCCGACCCACCGCCAGGATTTGCATTCCGGCCGCGCGTCCGCGCTCGAGCATGCTCTCCAGCCGCGCCTTCTGCGCGCCGTTGATCAATGGCCCGCAGTCGAGGTCCTCCAGCCCGGGCCCACAGATCAGCGCGGAAAACCGCTCGGCAAGGCGTGAAACCATCGCATCGCTTGCCGCGCGCTCCACCAACAACCGGCTGCCGGCAGAGCAGGTCTGGCCGGCGTTTTGAACAATCGCGCGCACCGCAGTCTCGGCGGCCCTATCCAGATCGGCATCGGCAAAAACAATCTGCGCCGACTTCCCGCCCAACTCCATGGTTAACGGGACATGCCGCTCTGACGCTGACCGTGCAACCGCCGTGCCGGTTGCCGGCGAGCCGGTAAAGGACAAATGGTCGATCCCGGGATGGCTCGCAAGCGCTGCACCCGCCTCGACCCCCAGCCCCGGGACGACGTTCAGGGCGCCGGCCGGCAGGCCGGCATCGGCAGCCAGCTCGGCCAGTGTCAGGACACTCAGGCAGGCTTCTTCGGCCGGCTTGAGTACTACGCTGTTGCCTGCCGACAGGGCACCGCCCACCGTGCGGCCGAAGACCTGCGCCGGGTAATTCCAGGGGGTGATGACGCCACAGACGCCGTAGGGCTCGCGCTGAACCATGACGGTGGTGCCGTCCTGATACGGAATCACCTCGCCATGCAGTTTGTCGGCCGCCCCGCCGTAGTACTCGAAGTACCGGGCAGTCGCGGTGATGTCGTTCCGCGCCTGCGACAGCGGTTTACCGGTGTCGCGACACTCTATTTTGGCAATGGCCTCGTGCTGATCGGCAATCAGTGCGCCCAGGCGGCTTAATACCCGGCCTCGCTCCACCGCGGGCCATTGCGCCCAGTCACCGCTCATGGCCTCGCGAGCAGCCGAGACCGCCGCCTCCACCTCTTTGGGGCCACCGCGGGCGATCTCGGTAATTACGGCCCCGGTGGCCGGATCGAGCGCTTCGAGAGTCCCGCTCTCGGCGGCTACCCACTTGCCATTGATAAAACAGCCTTGACCACTCATCGATACATCAAATCCACCAATCCCAGGCTAATGACCGGGAAGTACGTCACAAGAAGCAGACAGCCAATGGCGACCAGGACAAACTGGATCAGCCACGGGATCATCCTCTCAAGCGAGAGGTTGGCAATGGCGCAGGCAGCGAAGAGGTTGACGCCCAGGGGCGGGGTGAACATGCCGATCGCCAGGTTGACTACCATGATCAGGCCGAAATGCACCGGATCCACTCCAAAGGTGATGGCTACGGGGGCCAAAATGGGCGCCAGCACAAGGATGGCTGCCGAGGTCTCTATGAACATCCCAACGAAAAGCAGCAGGATGTTGACCGCCAGGAGGAAGGTCCAAATGGAATCGAAGTTGGCGTTAATCCACTCGCCGACATCCGCTGGCAGCCCCGAGCGGCTGATCAAAAAGCTGAAAAGTCCGGCCGCCGAGATGATCAGCATGATCGCGACCGTGCCCTTGACGCTTTTTACAAAGACTGGCCAGAGGTCGCGCCATTTTAATTCGCGATAGACGAACATCCCGACGATCAGTGCATAGATCACGGCCACCGCTGCGGCCTCGGTGGGTGTAAACACCCCCCCGTAGATCCCGCCGATGACCACTACCGGCATCAGCAATGCCGCCCATGCCCCGCGAATGGCGCGCAGGAGGGGCTCGCGCTCGTCGCCGTCGTTTTTGCCCAGACCCTTTACTTTGCAGAGGGCGTAGATAAAGCCAATCATGGCAGCGGCAAACAGGATGCCCGGGCCGATGCCGGCGATAAACAGCTGGCCAATCGAGGTGTCAGTACTGACGCCGTAAAGGATCAGCGGTATGGACGGCGGTAGCAGTACGCCCAGCTCGGCTGATGAGGCCTGGATGGAGGCCGCCAGCGGTTTGGGGTACTGATGCCGGACCATCGCGGGGATAAGAATGGCGCCGATGGCGTAGGTGGTTGCCACGCTTGAGCCCGACACCGAGGCAAAGAACATGCAGGTGAGCACGCATGAGCATGCAAGCCCGCCCTGAATGCCGCCGATCAGTGCCTTCGCCAGATCGACCAGACGGCGTGAGATGCCACCGCCCGACATCAAATTACCCGCCAGGATGAAAAACGGGATGGCCATCAACGGGTAGTGATCGATGCTCACGAAAAGCCGCTGGGCCGAGACAATAAGTGGTAGTGGCGAGAAGAAGTGCACGCCAAACATTGAGGCAAGCGCAATCGATACGGCAATCGGTACGCCGAGTACGAAGAATACAATGAGCGAAATCGCGATCGCGGCGTTCATGACGCCCCCTCCCGTTCAGCAGGGATTGAGCTAGCGTCATCGCCCGTGCGCAGTTCGGAGCCGCCAGATGGTTGGGCCTCGTCGCGCTCGCGCATCGCCGGATCCAGCAGGCGGCCCAGCAATGCGATCACAGCAAAAACCGAGCCGACCGGTAACGCGCTGTAGGCCCAGGCGATGGAGATGTCCATGCCGGCAAGGCGCTGCGAGCGTACGCGCAGGCCCATTTGGTAGCTGTAATAGGCCAATAGGATAAAAAAGAGCAGACACAGGCCTGCCACGAAGTATTCCAGGGCAATATGTGCACGCTTGGGTAAGACAGCAAAGATCACCTCGACGCGCATCATTTCGTTTTGCCGAAAAACATGCGCCGCACCCAGAAAGACACACCAGATAATCAGCGAACGGGAGGCCACTTCAGACCATGCAGAGGGTTCATTGAATACAAACCGTGTGACCACCTGGTAGAAGGCCAGCAAACTGGCGAGCATCAGGCACGTCACCGAGAGAATGAGCGCCGTTCGAGTGGTGATCCGCTCTGTTGCCATGATGGCGTTGCGAATCTTCTCAAGCCATTGAGGGGTCATGCCGTACTCCCGTTCGACAACCCGGAAAGGCTCCGGGGGCATGTTGCCCCCGAGAGCCGTCTGCTGCAGGGGTCTTAACCCTCAAAGCTCTGGATGCGCTCCAGCATCTCGCTGCCATACTCGTCCTGGAAGGCTTCGTAGACAGGCTGGATCTGGCTCTGGAAGGGTGCTTTGTCCACTTCCTCAATAACGGTCATGCCGTTCTCTCGCAGGAGATCAAGTCCCTCGGTCTCGAGGCGTAGTACCTCGTCGCGAGTGGCCTCGGCCGATGCCTGCGCGGCCTCATGGAACCACCCTTTCTCCTGCTCGCTCAGCTCACCCCAGAGCACCGAGGAGCCCAGCACGGCCGCCGGCGAGTAGACGTGGCCGGTGAGCGAGACATGGTCCTGCACTTCCCAGAACTTGGTGGCCACAATCACCGTCACCGGGTTTTCCTGGGCATCCACGGTGCCCTGCTGCAGGGCCGTGAAAAGCTCCGGGAAGGCCATCGGCGTGGGGCTTGCGCCCAGTTCGCGGAAGGCATTCATATGCACCTGGTTTTCCATGGTGCGGATCTTGATGCCTTCCACGTCGGCTGGCTCGTGAACCTCGTTGCGGGAGTTGGTCATGTGGCGGAAGCCATTCTCCGACCAGGCAAGACCGATGATGCCGTGGGGCTCCATGTCATCGAGCAGATCCTGACCGATGTCGCTATCAAGCACGGAGCGAGCATGGTCATAGTCGGTGAACAGGAAGGGCAGATCGAGCACGTAGGTATCGGGGACAAAGTTGCCGAGCGGCCCGGTTGAGGTGATTACCACATCCACCGTTCCGATCTGCAGGCCCTCGATCATGTCACGCTCGCCACCAAGCGAGCCCGCAACATGCTCACGCACGGTGAACTCGCCACCGCTGACACGCTCCAGGGTTTCCTTGAACGCATCGGCGCCTACGCTGTAGTGAGAGTCATCCGATAGCGTATGACCGAGCTGAATTTCGCGGGCCTCGACGACACCGCCCAGAACTAGCAGCCCGCAGGCTGCAGCTGTCAGATTTTTGAACTTCATGGTCTCCTCCAGAAGGTTACTTTTTGGCCACATTTGTGGCGCCGCGTTGTGAGCCGCCCCTAGGGCGACTCTCCAATGCTCTTTTTTGCCCTATTCGTTGATAAGGCGGTCATCCTCGACAAACGCCGCGACGATGGCGTCCATGTCGCGGTCGGCAGTAAATCCAAGACTGTCCGCTTTGGTGGTTTCGAAGACGGCCGGCCAGCTGCCAACGATCGCTTCGATCCGCGGGTCGGGTTCGGTTTTAACCCGGGCTCGGCTCTCCGGCCCACCGGCGCGCTCGAGCGCGGCCAGCATCTGGGCCATGGTCACCGTGACCCCGGGCAGCATCAGGCTGCGCGAGCCACCGAAGTGCTCTGCGGAAATGCCCAGCGCATGAACCAGATTGCGGACGACGCCACGCGGAGAAAGCAGATACACCGAGAGGTCTTCGGGCACGGGCAGGATGGCGGTGTCGCCTTGTAGCGGCTCGCGAATGATGCTGCTGGCAAAACTCGAGGCGGCGGCATTGGGCTTGCCCGGGCGGACCGCAATGGTGGGCAGACGCAGCACACGGCCATCGATAATGCCGCGGCGCGAGAAATCGTTGATCAGCTGCTCGCCCATGACTTTCTGTGCGCCATAGCTGCTCTGGGGGGTGAGCGCGGTGTCATCGCGCACAACCGCGGGCAGATCACCGCCGTAGACAGCCACGGAGCTGGCAAACAGCAAGAGAGGGGGCGACGGCAGCGTGCGACAGGCTTCCAGTACGGCGCGGGTGCCCTCCAGGTTTACCCGAAGGCCCAGGTCCAGATCGGCCTCGGCGGCCGAGCTGACCACCGCGGCCAGGTGGATGATTGCATCCACACCGCCGTCAATCAGCTGGCCGAGAGCGTCGAGGTCGGTGATATCGCCCACCCGGGTATCGATCGCAATGGCGGCATTGCCCGGGGCCGGAACCGGCGGCGCGATCACGTCAAAAAGCCGCAGTTCGGTAATGGCCTGGGCACCTGTTGGCGTGGCAATCACCGGGTTATCCAGGAAATGCTTTATCAGCTTCTGGCCGATAAAACCGGCCGCGCCGGTAATGGCAATTTTCATGGCCTGGCCCCCTCAGCACCTGAATCGCCCTCGAGCCAGCGCGTCGCCCAGCCAAGACCACGTTCGGTGAGGCCTGCCGGACGGTATTCGCAGCCGACGTAGCCTTCGAAGCCTGCTGCGTCCAGCCGCGCGAGCACCCAGTTCCAGTTCACCTCGCCATCGCCATCGGGCTCGTGCCGGCCGGGGACCCCGGCAATCTGCACATGGCCACTCTCGGCGATGAACTCGTCGATGGCGTCGGCGAGGCGGCCTTCCAGCATTTGCCGGTGGTAGAGATCGAGCTGAATGGCAACGTTGCTCAGGGGTTTCCCCGACTGTTGACGTGCCCGACTGATCAGCGCCCGCGCCTGAGCGGGGGTTTGCAGAAAATACCCGGGCATGTCGATGGGGTTAATCGGCTCGATAAGCAGAGTCCGGCCCGCTTTTTCAAGCTCGATCGCCGCGTGGATCAGGTTGTCAAGATAGGCCTGCTCGGCCTGTTCAGGGCTGACATCGCGAGGGGTGAGCCCCGCCATCATGTGCAGGCGCGGGCAACCCAGGGCCTCGGCATAAACCAGGGCTTTGGCGACGCCGGTGCGGAAGTCCATCCCGCGTCCGGGCAGGCAGGCCAGTCCCCGCTCACCGGCAGCCCAGTCTCCCGGGGGGAGGTTGAACAGCGCCTGGCTCAGCTGGTGATCGTCCAGCGCTTTCGCCACCTCCGCGGGCGCGTAGTCATATGGAAAGAGATACTCCACCGCTCGGAATCCGGCGGCGGCCGCAGCGCCAAAGCGCTCCAGGAACGGGCGCTCGGTAAACATCATGGAGAGGTTGGCGGCGAGCTTTGGCATTACGGCCTCCCCCAGCGTGCTTCGAGCTCGGCGATCTGCTCGGGGGTCAGCGTGCGTGGGTTGTGACCGTGCAACAGAAGGTGAAGCCGGGCGGTTTCCTCCAGCTCCTCCGTTGCATATACGGCCGCTTCCAGTGTTTTACCGGCAACAATGGGGCCATGGTTGGCCAACAGCACCGCTGAGTGTCGGCCCGCCAGCCCGCGGACGGCATCTCCTACCGCCGGATCACCGGGCATGTGATAGGGCACCAGTGGCAGCTTGCCCACACGCATGACGTAGTAGGCCGTAAGCGGCGGAATGCAATTGTCCGGGTCAACGTCGGGCAGGCAGGACACGGCGACAGAGTGCGTGGAGTGCAGATGCACGATAGCCCCGGACTGCGGGCGCTCCTCGTACATGGCCGTGTGCAGGAACTGCTCCTTGGTCGGGGCATCGCCATCGATATGGCGGCCAGCCGCATCAAGGCGGGTGAGGCGCGCCGGGTCGAGCCGGCCGAGGCAGGCATTGGTGGGCGTCATCAGCCAGCCCGTGTCGAGGCGCACCGAGATGTTGCCGCTTGATCCCATGGTGAGCCCACGGTCAAAAAGCGACTTGCCAAGCAGGCAGATCTGCTCGCGCAATGCGGATTCTGCACTCATGGACACACCTCGAAGGCGCGTGTGAAGAAATCCACGCCGCCAAAATTACCTGACTTGAGCGCCAGTCCGAGTCCCAGGTGATCGCTGGCAGTCCACGGCACGCCCGGATCGATCTGCGAGCCAATGCGAAGGGTGGTTACGCCAAGTTCGCGGACAACCGCGCCCGATGTCTCGCCGCCTGCAACAACCAGGCGGTTGACCCCGTGGGCAACCAGACCCTGACTAATGCGGGCAAGCGCCGTTTCGAGCAGCGCGCCGGCCTCCGCCTGGCCCAGGTTAGCCTGGGTCGTTGCCACCGCCGCAGGCTCTGCAGTTGAGTAGATCAGCACCGGGCCTTCATCGAGCTGGGGTGCGGCCCAGTCGAGGGCGGCCTGGACTTCGTGGTCGACATCATTGGCAACGGCCACCGGATCCAGCTGAAGAGCTGGCCGATGTTGCGCAAACTCCGCCACTTGTTCCCGCGTGCGCGTTGAGCAACTGCCCGAGACGATTGCACTGTAGCCCCCCAGGGCATGCAATGCCGCCGCATTGTCCCGTGCTTCGAGCAGTCCCTCCGCGCGATAGGCGGCCGGCAGTCCAATGGCAATGCCCGAGCCACCGGTGACAAGCGCTGCGTCCACGAGAGCGGTACCGAGCGTGAATAGATGCGGCCTATCAAGTGTGTCAACGATGGCCAGGCGCTTACGGTCACGACGAAGGGCATCAAGGGATTTACGTACTGCGCCGGGGCCCGCCTCGATCGTCTCATAAGGGATCAGGCCTACGCTGCCGGCAGACTGCGCCTCAAGCCAGCGCACCAGATTGGCATCGGTCATTGGCGTGAGGGGGTGATCCTGCATGCCGGACTCGTTCAAGGGCACTCCATTTACAAACAGGTGCCCCTGATACACCGTGCGGCCCGTTGCCGGGAACGCTGGTGCCGCCACCGCCAGGTCGGCGCCCAGATCGGCCAGAAGCGCATCGGCTACCGGCCCTATATTGCCCTCGTGTGTGGAGTCAAAGGTCGAGCAGTACTTGAAGAAGAAGCGCTCACAGCCGCTCTCGCGCAGCCAGCCCAGTGCGGCGCGGGACTCGGCAACGGCATCGGCCACGGGTGTGGTGCGGGATTTGAGTGCAATAACGATGGCGTCGACTGTCGTCGGGTCCACAACGGAGTCTGCGGCTGGACCGGCCGGTACGCCGATTACCTGCACGGTGCGCATGCCATTGCGAACCAGGTTGTTCGCCAGGTCCGTTGCGCCGGTAAAATCATCGGCGATGCAGCCCAGCAGCGCCATCAGTGGCTTGCTCCGCTGCTGGCGTTGCTGTCATTGGCCGCGCTCGGCAGCTGGATGCCGGCCAGTCGCTCAAACACTTTTATGACCGCCGCATCATCCTCACGGCCAAGCCCTGCTGCGGCGGCTGCCGTAAATTGCTGTTGCGCGGCGGCGGAGAGGGGTACCGGGAAGCGGAGGTCGCGACCGGTCTGGGTGACGATGCCCAGGTCCTTTACAAAGATCTCGATTGCCGAGCGCGGCGTATAATCGCCATCGAGAACATGGGCCATGCGGTTTTCGAACATCCAGGAGTTGCCGGCCGAGGCCGTGATGACGTTGTAAATTGTCCTGGCATCAATCCCCATCCGAAGCCCCAGCGCCATTGCCTCTGCCGCCGCTGAAATATGAACTCCCGCCAGGAGCTGGTTGACCAGTTTCATGCTGGAGCCGGGCCCGCAGCGGTTGCCCAGGTTATGGACGGTCGCGGCCATGGTATCGAGCACTGATTGGGCGCGATCAAAGGCGTTCGCAGTGCCCGAAGCCATCACCGAGAGCTCGCCGGCCCGGGCTTTGAGTGCGCCGCCGCTGATGGGTGCGTCGAGTATTTCCACGCCGTCGGGCATACGCCCTGCCAGGGCCTCGGCATAGGCGGGCGGTACCGTTGCGTTTTGCAGGATTACCGGTTTTGGACCAAGCCTGCCTGACGGGGTATCCGAGTCCGATGCATTGAGCACGCCCGCCTCACCAAACAGTACGGATTCGACCTGATCGGCGTTCACAACAATGAGGAGAATGACACTGGCATCGCGTGCGGCTTCAGCCGGGCTTGCTGCCGTTTTGCCGCCAGCAGCGGCAAATTCTCTGAGGGCCTTGGGGTTGATATCGCAGCCCGTTACGGCGAATCCGGCGTCCAGGAGTGCGCGAGCCGTGCCCATTCCCATCGCGCCCAGACCGATCACGGCAATGGAAGGAGTCGGCGTGCGCGATGCGCGCGCTTCTTTATGGCCGACATCTCCTGACTGCCCTTGATGACGCAATGGGTCTGTCATCCCTCTCCTCCGGTCAGATTTTTGGCGCATCCACATGTCCAATACCAGAATGGTACCGGTACCATCGTGTTAGTGGTAACGGTACCACCGATCGGCAATAATGCAAATCATGGCGAACGAGACCGTCGACGACAGCAAGGGGCAGGCTGTAACGCGCCGCAGACGTAACTCGGGGCGGGCCACTATCACGGATGTCGCCCGGCGCGCCGGCGTTGCCCGTATTACCGTGTCCCGCGCTTTGAATGACCCGGGCACGGTCTCGCCGGATCTGCGTGGCCGCATTGACGCGGCGGTCAGTCAACTTGGCTATGTACCCAACCGCCATGCCGGTAGTCTCGCGTCGGCAACCAGCTCCATGGTGCCTCTGATCGTCCCGTCGCTATCGAACGCGGTATTCCTGGAGGTGATTCGCGGGGCCCAGGCCGTCCTGGAGGAAGGGGGTTGCGAGCTGCTGCTCGGTAACACCAATTACGATATCGCTCGCGAACAAAACCTGATGCAAACGCTGCTTGGCTGGTCGCCGGTGGGCACTATCATTGCCGGACTTCGCCACAGCGAGGGCACGGTCAATATGCTTCGGCGCTGGGGTGGTCCTTGCGTTGAGATCATGGAGTACGGCGAGCCCAACATCGACATGGCCGTGGGGTTGTCGCATGAGGCCGTGGGCAATGTGATGGCCCGCCATTTTCTCAGCCGTGGCTATCGGCGGGTGGGGTTTGTCGGAACACGGATAGAGATGGACTATCGCGCAGGGCAACGCCTGGAAGGCTTTAAAGCGGCGCTGGAGCAGGCCGGTGTCGGGCTTGAGTTTGTAAAACGATACGACGTCATGTCCGATGTGGCGCTTGGCGGACAGGCCATTTGCGATGTGGTGGCCGAGCACCCGCGGACTGAAGCCGTTTTCTTTGCTAACGACGACCTGGCGGTCGGTGCCATCCTGGGGGCGCAGCGGGCTGGAATCCGCATCCCGGATGACGTGGCCGTTGCTGGCTTTAACGGCCTTAGCATTGGGAACCACGTGACGCCACGCCTTACAACCATTGTTTCACCCCGGCTTCGAATGGGTCGGCGAGCCGCCGAAATGTTGCTTGCACGCATTCGAGGAGAGGCCCCAGCACAGAAGACCCGTGATATCGGCTTTCGGTTACTGGTGCAGGAAAGCACTTAACGCCTGAATGATGATCTGGATACTTTTAGCAGCGGTCCTGCTCGCGCTGCTGCTATGGGGCAGTCGCTACTGGCTGCATCGGAGCCTGGCGGCGCCGCGGCGGCCAGTCACGGGTACGCCCGCCGATTATGGCGTTGCAGGCCGTGAGGTTGTCATACCGACCGCCCGCGGGCGGCGCCTGGCAGGCTGGTTGCTGGATGGCGATCCGCGCCGTGGCCAGGTCGTAATCTGCCACGGCTGGGGCGTCAATCGGGTGTTCATGCTGGCGCTTGCCAGGCCGCTTCAGGCAGCGGGCTGGCAGGTGCTGGTCTTCGACGTGCGCAATCACGGCAACAGCGATGCCGACAATTTCTCGTCGATGCCGCGGTTTGCCGAAGATATCGATGCCGCGGTCAAGTGGCTGCGGCCCGATGGTGATGGCCATGAAGGCCCGCTGGTGCTGGCCGGCCATTCGGTCGGCGCGGCCGCGACGCTCCTGGCGGCCTCGCAACGGGATGATGTCGATGGCGTGATCAGCCTATCCGGCTTCGTGCATCCCGAGCGGATGATGCGGCGCTGGCTGGCGGCCAGAAATATCCCCTTTATGCCCATCGGCTGGCTGGTGCTGCGCTACGTGGAGTGGGTGATTGGTCATCGCTTCAACGCCATCGCGCCGGTCAACGTGATCCGACGAATTCGGGCCCCCGTCCTTATCGCCCACGGCCGCCGCGATCGCGTGATTCCGCCGGCTGATGCCGAAGCTCTGGCGCAGGCGGGTGATCCGGCGTCCACGCAACTGGTCTGGCTGCAGGGTGGCCATGACCTCAGCGCGGAACTGACCGAACAGTGGCCACGGCTGGCAGGGTTTCTGGAGGGGCTTGGGTCGCAGCGGGGGGCGCTGTGATCATCCGTGCGAAATATGCCTTAGATTATTGGCATCTGACGTCTGCTCTATGCGAGGTAGGGGTCGGGGCGCAACCGGCAAAGTGAGAAGACTGGCATCGTCTTTGAGGCGATTCCAAGGCGTACCTGCCTCAAGGTGCTCCTGCCAATAGCCGTCTGTGCCAAGCAGCAATATTTGATCTGGCTGCAGCGAGAAAACCCCATATTCGGGTAATCTGAAACGTTTGGCGTTCAGGCAGCGGGTCAGCTGCTGCGTTTGACGGTTCTGATCTTCAGGTGAGGGTGAAGAAGGCAAGCCATGCTGGTACGCCAGGATATGGGGCGTTGTCAGCCAGCGCGTCTCGGTCTGCTGTCGTAGGCCTACCCGGCAGTCGCCACAGTGCCAGACCTGGGTCGAAAGCGTTTCCAGATCGAGGGCGACCATGCAGTAGCTAGCGATATCTAGGGGGAAGTCATGGCGAAGCTGGGCTTGTTCCTTTTTAAGGCGAGTATGAACGTCCGTCGATGAACAACAAGCAGCCGCCGCCAGCGTATGCAAGACGGTATCAGCCCAGTGTCGGGCAAGCTCTGCGCCATGAGGTCCTTTCTCTGCGCCGTCAACCAGCGCTGCGAGGAGGCGGTGGCCTTTCTTGCCCACGGCAACAGCATCACAGTTGCGGTCGCGCTTGCGGCCTTTCTGGCTGAACCAGCTGGGTCGCATCAGTCTAGCTGCCCTGCCAGTATTTCCAAGTGCTCGTAGAGTCTTGCTTCCCGGTCCTCATTACCTGCCTGACTCTGCACGGCATTGCCGAAACCATCATTATCAAGGAGTTTGCCAAGCTCAGCAGCGATGTAAGTTTGGACTGCCCTGTCGGCGGCTCGCACCTCATCGAGCAGCTCGGGCCGGCCATCCACCAGGTTAAGAATGTCCTCAATGTCATGGCTCGACAATGGGTCATTCTTGCCGCGTCCCTTATAGGCCTCCAGCTTGGTGGCGATAAATAGCGGTGGGGTGACTATGCGAATGGCCAGATTCTCCCTTAAAGGGACGAGCTCGGCGGTTTCCAGCGCCAAGGGATACCACTGATTGCTGAAGCCGAGCACCTCGTCGTGGTCTGGCATCAAGTCGACGCGCAGCTCCCCCAGCCTCATCGCGCAGATGGGCATGTCTTCGTCCATATGGCGGGGCTCCTTGAAACCCTTCAACTTAAGCTCTTCCTTGAAGCGGTGCAGATCGAGATAGCCCATAACGCTAACAATCAGATCCACGTCGTCGGTGCTGCGCACCTGCTCGCGGGTGAAAGGGTCGGTCAGCAGCAGCCCTGTTGTGCAGCCCCCGACGAAGGCCACTTGATCGCGAAGCTCGGCCCCAAGGGCCTCGGCCACCTGGCGCATCATGAAAAGTTGATCGTCGAATAGACTCATCCGTTACTCCAAATAGGCGGCGAGCCGTTCAGCAGCGAGCTTGCTCTCGCGAGGATGGCCCACTCGAATGGCATCCACTAGCGCCAGCATGGCGTACAGGTCCCGATCGCGACGGACCGCATAGGGCACACTCTTGAACAGAGGGTCGATGGCTTGGCCCTTGCTGTTACCCCGGGCATCCGGCCACACCATCGGTAGCTCTCCCGCACTGTAGAGCTGTCCCTCCAGTACCGGTGCGGCAAAGGTAGTCGCGATGCCGCGGGTGATTTCGCCGGGCTTGGCCGGGAATACATAGCGCACCCCATGCGCAATGAAGTTGAAAAGCGCCCGTAGATTCGCACGCGGCACGTTGATCCTGCGATCCTTGCGAGCCAGACCAACCTGCATACAACGTTGAAGGGCCAGACTCACCTGGCTTTTGCTGATCCCGGTTTCCTTGGCCAAGGCCCGGACGCTATAGCGAGCCAGCATCGGATCCTGGTGGAGCACCGGCAGGCTTTCCTCGGGCAAGTCGATGTCGGCGTCATCCAGCGCCCAGTCCCGCCAGTCATCGCGAAGCACCCGAGCCCCTTTGCCTGGGTGAGTGTCGGGGTCATGGCCCTCTATGCTTCGCAAGGCGACCAGCTTAAGAAGCAGGCCAATGTCTTGACTTTTCATGGTTTATCTCTTGAGGTTGTCCTCAGTCCTAGGACATGGGACATCCTGGTGCGGCTCTTGCTTATTTGTCAAGTAAAATCGCTTAGCGCAGCCGAATCGGCTGCGGCAATGCGCGATCGCCTCGCTCCGATAGGCTGTATACGCTGCTTGACCTGAGTTGCAGTGTTTTTGACGCCACGAATATTGACGGGGAGGTGTGCTACGGCGTTTGGAGGGGCTGAAAACGCTGCAAATGCTTGAAAGATGGTGGCCAGGGAGAGAATCGAACTCCCGACACGACGATTTTCAGTCGTCTGCTCTACCAACTGAGCTACCTGGCCGCCGAGCGCGCTATTCAACCCGATGAGGCCCGTCGGGTCAAGCGCTCGCCGCGGGCCGCCGGGTCACTGCTCCGGCTGAAAGTCGGGGGGTGGGGCCGAGCCTTCGCCAAAGAAGAACTTTTCCATTTCCTGTTCAAGGAACTGTCGCGCCTTCGGGTCCATCGGCGAGAGGCGGTATTCGTTGATCAGCATGGTCTGATGACCCAGCCACATCTGCCAGCCCTCCTGGCTGACGTTGTCGTAGATGCGCTGGCCAAGCTCGCCGGTGTAGGGAACGCGCTTCAGGCGCGGCCCTTCGCGGCCGGCCTTGACACAATTGACGGTATCGCTGCTCATGTTGCGGGCTCCTTTTGATCGAGCAGTCTGCGGACCGGGGCGGGCAGGCCGCCCGGCACGTCGTGCCCGGCTTTATACCAGACGTGCTCGCCGTCCTGCACGGCGACAGTCCGTGTCAGCCGCGCATGGCAGGGGTGAATTACCAGGCTGTAGTGGGTGAACTCGTGGCGCAGTGGGTTGCCATGCGCCTCGATGGCGATCGATGCGCCCAGGGTGGTCTCGGCCCAGGGCGCGGGGTCGGCATCGACGGGGCATTCCGGCAGTGTCAGCAGCCCGCCCCAGATGCCCTGGGGCGGCCGGCGGACCAGCAGCGCGGCCGAATCACTGCGCCGGATGATCAGCATTCGGGTGCTGCGCAGCGGTTTCTCGCGGTGCGGTTTGCGCCCCGGATAGGCCTGTGGGTTGCCCTCGGCCCGGGCCTGACACCCATTGTGTAGCGGGCAGCGCGCGCAGTCGGGCCGGCGGGTACATACCGTGGCCCCCAGGTCCATCATCGCCTGGTTGAAGTCGCCCGCGCGGCCGGCCGGCGTGACTGACTCGCTCAGGCGCCATAGCTCGCGGCTGGTAGCGGATCGCCCAGGCCAGCCGGGCACTGCGAAGTAGCGTGCCAGCACCCGTTTGACGTTGCCGTCGAGGATGGGGTGAGGCGCATCGCGCGACAGCGACAGGATGGCCCCAGCCGTCGAGCGGCCGATTCCCGGCAGGGCCTCGACCTGATCGATGTGATCGGGGAAGTCGCCAGCATGCTCGGCAACCAATTGTTGTGCGCAGCGATGCAGGTTGCGGGCCCGGGCGTAATAGCCAAGGCCTGCCCACAGTGCCAGCACCTCGTCGAGCTCGGCGGCGGCGAGGGTCTCGACATCGGGAAATCGCGCCATGAAGCGCTCGAAATACGGGATGACGGTAGCCACCTGAGTCTGCTGCAGCATCACCTCCGAGATCCACACCCGATAGGGGGTCGCAGGATGCTGCCAGGGCAGGTCGTGGCGTCCGTGGCGGTCGAACCAGTCGAGCACCCTATCGCGCAAATCGGCCCCGTGGCCTTGCAAACCGTTACTCAAAGAGGCCCCGCAGGCGGTCACGCAGCTCGTCGACTTCCTCTTCAACCCGCTCGCGCAATTGCTGCTCCTGGCTGTCACGCAGGACCTGTTCAATATCAACGGCAACCTCCGGGGAGTCCCAGCTGCCGGTGATGCGCAGCGGGATCGGGACGCCCTGCAGCGATTCGAGCGCCGCACCCCCCTGGCCTTCGAGGCTGCCGACCAGGTTGACGGTCAGGGTCAGGTCCAGCACCTGATCAACCAGATCGCTGCTGCCCGTGCCGCGCAGCCGAAGCAGGGGCGAGTCGAGGGCAATGTCATCGCTGCGGGCCACGCCATCGCGAACGGCCACGGTGCCGGTGAGGCTGGTGAAGTCGGTCTGCGGCGTCTCGGCACTGTCCTCGAGGGGGCGGCCTTCGAGGCGAGCCAGGGCGTTGCGGATGGTGCGTGCCACATTGATGCCGCGAATGGCGCCATCACGAATGGCGAACTCGGTATCAGCATTGAGTGTGGCCAGCGGCGCTGCGCCTGCCGCGAGCGACAATCCGCCATTGGCGCTGATCGCCGCCTCGCCGGTGAGACGCTCAAAGTCGGCAAAGCTCGCGATAAGCGGTCCCATCGCCACCCCGCTCAGCGACTCATCAAACTGCAGCGGCATTGCTGGCCGGCCGGTACCGATTTGCAGATCACCCGCATAGTCGCCCTCATAGAAGCGGGCGCTCAGCGGATGTAACCGCCAGCCATCAGCTGACGGCGCGGCATCGGCCGAGATCTGCGTGATGCGCAGGTCATTGGCCTCGAGATTGGTGTTGCGGAGTGAAGCGCTGCCGTCGGTGCGCACGATCAGCTCGCCGGCAAGTCGGGTGTCGAGGGGCTCGCCATCGCCTGTGAGTAGCGCGGTGATGTCGAACGACGCGGGCTGCCCGGGTTGGAATGCCCCCAGTGAAATGGTCAGCGGGTCGACCGCCAGCTGCTCGCCGGTGGTGCGGTCATCAAACCGGATGACCCCGTCGCTCAGTTCGATGCCGCCCAGGCTGAGGCCGGCAAGCCAGTCGGGCAGCGTGCCCGTGCCGGCCCCCCCGGTGCTGGCCGAGCCGGCGCCGGTGCCGCCGCCAAAGCCCTCCCAGTTGGCCCGGCCCTTGGCATTGCGGATCAGATTGACAGTGGGGCCGCGCAGCTCCAGCGTCTCGAGCACCAGTTCGCCGCGCAGCAGCGGCATGACCTGCATGCCCGCGCGCAGGCCTTCAGCGCTCGCGAAGGGTGTGTCGCCGAAGCCGTTACCGCTCCCGATCTGCCAGGCACCCAGTTCAATACCGAGGCGCGGGAACAGGCTCCAGCTGATCTCGCCTTCGATCACGAACGAACGGCCGGTCTCTTCCTCGACGGCGGTTGCGATCTCCTCGCGCCATGCGTTGGGATCAAAAAATACGATGAAACCGGCCACAAGCGCGACCAGCAGAGCGATGACAACACCGATGACAATGAACAAGCGCCGCATTCCGTCTGTCCCTTCCTTTGTGAGGCCCGCAGTCAAGGTGTGTGCCCAATACAAGGAGAACACGAATGACCGATTACTGCATCGTCGTGGCCAATGGCGCACGCGCACGGATCTATGCATTGGAGCACCCGGCACAGCCCGAGTTCGAAAGCGGGCCGGATCTGGTCGAGGTGCAAACCCTGGCATCGCCGGAGCATGCGGCCCGCGACCGCGCGGTTTACACCGACCAGATCACCGGCCGCAATCGGCGCCCGACCACTGGCGGGCATGACTATGACGAGCATCGGGATGCCCATGATGATGAGGTCGAAAAGCGCTTTGCCCGGGACATTGCCGAGGCCATGCGTGTGCAGGGCACCCGCCACAACGTGCTTTGCGCCGACTCGCGGATGCTCGGGTTCATGCGCGAGGCCCTTGCCGCGGCGGGCGGCCCGGATGTTGCCGAGGTGGCGCACGACTACACAAGTCTCTCGGCGCGTGACCTGCAGGCCCGATTGGCCGAGGCCAGACTGGTGCCGGCACGCCGGGCGCCCGGGGGATAGCGGTCGGCGGAAAACCCCGATTGACGCCCGCGCGGCCCCGGTGGAGCATACCGTTCAATCTTCTGTGGAGTGACGGGCATGCGGCGCTGGCTGGTTGGACTGGCCTTGTGGATGGTGATTGCCCCGGCGTCGAGTGCCGAGGTGCGGGTCGCGGTGGCAGCCAATTTTCTGGCGCCCCTGCAGGAGCTGGCCCAGGTTTTTGAGGGCCAGGGCGGGCCCGCGCTGCGCATTAGTACCGGCGCTACCGGGCATCACTATGCCCAGATTGTGAGCGGCGCGCCGTTCGATGTCTTCCTGGCAGCGGATCAGGTGCGTCCGCAACGGCTGGTGCAGGAGGGCCTCGCCGTTGTCGGCAGTCGCTTTACCTATGCCGAGGGTGGGTTGGTGTTGTGGGGCCGGCCCGAGGCCGGTCTGCCCGAGTCCGGGTTTAATGGATTGGCGCGGCACGGGGTGCGGCGCCTGGCCATTGCCAACCCGCGTCTTGCGCCCTATGGCCTGGCCGCGCAGCAAGCGCTGCAGGCCACGGGCCAGTGGGAGGCGCTGGTGCCCCGGGTGGTGCAGGGGCAGAGTGTGGGGCAGACGCTGCAGTACCTGGCCACCGGCAATGCCAGCCACGCTCTGGTGGCCGCTTCGTATGTCCACATGGACGGCCGCCCGGCCGGGCCGCTCCTCGCCGTCCCCGCTGATCTCCATGAGCCGATTCGGCAGGATGCCGTGCAATTGGTGAATGCGCCAAACCCCACGGGTGCCGCCGCTTTTTTGCGATTTCTGCAAAGTGATCGTGCCGCGGCTGTCATGGCGGGGTTTGGCTACACACCACCGGGCAAACGCGAATGAACCTGACGCCGGTGTGGATCAGCATCCAGCTTGCAACGGTCACTGTTGTGGTCCTGCTGGCCCTGGGGACGCCGCTCGCCTGGTGGCTTGCGGTAACCCGAAGTCGCTGGCGTGTGCCCATTGATGCCCTTGTTGCCCTGCCCCTGGTGCTGCCGCCCACCGTGCTCGGGTTTTATCTGCTTACGCTGCTCGGCCCGCAGGGGCCCATCGGCGGGCCCTGGTTCAAGGTGACCGGACAGACGCTAACCTTTAGTTTCTCGGGGCTTGTCATTGCCTCGGTCATCTATTCATTGCCGTTTGTGGTGCAGCCGTTGCGTGACGCTTTTCGCGCCGTGGGGGAAGGCCCGATGGAGGCCGCCGCCACTCTGGGCGCGAGGCCGTTGGATGCCTTTTTTACGGTGGCCTGCCCGCTGGCGGGGCGGGGGTTTTTGACAGCGGTGGTGCTGGGTTTTGCTCACACCCTGGGGGAGTTCGGGGCGGTGCTGATGGTGGGAGGCAGTATCCCCGGTGAGACCCGGGTGGTCGCCATCGCGATTTACGAGCATGTCGAGACACTTGAGTACGGCGCGGCCCATACCCTGTCCGCCGGCCTCCTGGTGTTTTCGTTCCTGGTGCTGTTTGTGGTGTATGCCCTCAATCGCCGTAGCCGACCGGGGGTGACTGGATGAGCGAGGCGGTCCTCGAGTTTGATCTGGGGCTGGCGCGGCGAGGCTTTGAGCTGGCCGCGGCGGGTGAGTTGCAGGCCGGTATTACGGCGTTGTTTGGCCAGTCGGGCTGTGGCAAGACCACCTTGCTGCGCTGCCTGGCGGGGCTGGAGCGCAATGCAACGGGCATGGTGCGCCACTGCAGCGGTGTCTGGCAGTCATCAACGCAATGGCTGCCGGTGCATCGGCGCCGGGCTGGTTTGGTGTTTCAGGACACGCGTTTGTTTGCCCACCTCAGCGTGCGCCAGAACCTGGCCTATGCAGAGCGGCGCCGGCCCCGTGGCGGCCCGGATCGCGACGAGGTCATCAGCGTGCTTGGCCTGGCGCCGCTGCTCGATCGTCTGCCGGCGGCCCTGTCGGGCGGCGAGGCGCAGCGCGTGGCGCTGGGGCGGGCTCTGCTCGGCGGGCCGCGGGTGCTGCTCCTGGATGAGCCCCTGGCAGCACTCGACTATGGCCGCCGGCGGCGGATCATGCCGCTTATTCGCGCTATACCCGAGCGCTTCGGCATTCCGCTTCTCTATGTCACCCATGCCCGTTATGAGGTGCTCGATCTGGCGGATCGCGTCATGCTGATGGCCAACGGCCGGATCGCGGCGCATGACAACGTGGCCGCCATTTTCTCGACACCCGCGTGGTGGCCGGCCTTGGGCGATATCGACCCTATGGTGATCTGGGAGGGCCGGGTCGTGGCACGTGACAATGACTGGGGGCTGACCACACTTGCTACCGATGGTGGGCGGCTGCGGCTGGAGGGACTGAAGGCGCCGCGCGGTGAGCAGGTTCGTCTGCGCATTGCGGCCCGCGATGTGCTGCTGGTCGACGAGCCGCCTGCGGCCAGTGGCGCGCTTAACGCGCTCCCGGTCATGGTCAGGCGGATAGACTGCCCCGGCGGCGGGCGGTTGCATGTTGAGCTGCAGGCGGGGTCGCGGGCCACGCTTTGGGCCAGTGTGCATCGCCAATCCGCGGCTTCACTGCGCCTGGAACCCGGCCGCCATCTGCAGGCATTGATACGGCCTCAGGTTTTGGGCTTGAACGATTGACAGGGATCAAAGCAGATCCCTTTACTCCCCGTCATCCGGGCGTCACAATCCGCGTTTTCGCAGTGCACCAAACTGGAATGGGGGCCGGTCCATGGCTGCAACCATGCGCCACAATTGTCGCGTTGAATACCGGGGCAGGGAGATTGTGATTCACGGGCCGGGTCGCGAGGCACGCGAAGAGGCCCAGCGGATCATTCAGCGTTTTGCCTGCAGCGCGGTGCCCTATCGGCTGGCCAGTGCCGAGTCTGATCAGGTGGTGCTGCGCCCGCTCTGATCCGCCAGGCGCGCCGGCACCTCGAATCCTGCGCTGAGTGGGTCATCGGCCTCGACCCGCAGGGTTGCCCTGCCGCTGTAATGGCCCCTTCCGGCCACCGTCACAATAACGCCGTCATCCGTCAGGGCATTAATTGAACCCGAGAACGGCACCCCGCTCAATCCCGCAAATTCATGAACCTCCCCGGGCTGGATCAACCCGCGGGCGTGCGCGAGCGCGAGCCGGGCCGTGATACCTGAGCCGGTGGCGCTGCGGTCCACCTGGCCGCCGCCAAAGATGCAGAGGTTGCGTGAGCACTCCCGCGCGGGCGGGCCGGCGTCGTCGGTCAGGATGCAGCCATAGAGAAACCCAAGATCCGGATCGCCGGGGTGGTCGATGGTGAGTTGCTCGCGACCCGCGGTGGTGATCTGCCGCGCAGTACGGACAAGGGTGTCATAGGGGGTCGCAAACAGATCCAGACCCAGGCGGCTCGCGGGAAGGATGGCGTAATACGCCCCGCCATAGGCCACATCGACCTCGACTGGGTCTTGCCCCGGCAATTCGAGCTGGGCATCCAGCTGTCCGGCAAATGCCGGCACACTCTCAAAGCTCACCTGCCCGGGGCGCCCGGATGCGTCTACTTCGACGGCCACCGCCACCGGCCCGCAGGGGCACTGTAGCCGGAAACGGGTCACTGGCGCCTGGGCCGCCACAAGCCCCGTATCGATCACCCAGCGGCCCAGTGCGATGGTGGCATGCCCGCACATCGTGCTGTAGCCCTCATTGTGCAAAAAGAGCACGGCCAGCGCGCAATCGGGATGATCCGGCTCGACCGGCCATACGCCGTACATATCGGCATGCCCGCGGGGCTCCAGCATCAGATGCCGGCGCACCGCGTCGTGATTGGCCATGGCATCACGGCGTTTTTCGAGCAGCGTTGTGCCGCGCAGCGTCGGGGCTCCGCCGGTGATGATGCGCACCGGTTCGCCCGCGGCATGCAGGTCAGTCACCTGATAGGTAATGGCCTTGCCGCTCATGTGCCTGCGCTGCCCGCCTCGAAGGCGCCGTCGACCAGGCGCGGCAGCCCCAGGGGGTTGGCGCTTTGCAGCGCGGCGGGCAATGCCGCCTCGGGCATGTCCTGCAAACTGACCGGGCGCAAGAAACGCTCGATGGCCCGCGTGCCTACCGAGGTGGTGCGGCTGTTAGTAGTAGCCGGCCAGGGGCCACCGTGCACCATTGCCTCACCCACCTCGACGCCGGTCGGAAAGCCATTGCACAGCACCCGGCCGGCGCGCTGGCCGAGTAGCGTGATGAGGGCCCGGGATGCAGCCAGTTCCGCGTCGGTGCCATGCAGCCCGGCCGTCAACTGCCCCTCCAGGCCCTGGGCCACGTCGTGCATCCGATCGACATCATCCAGCTCGACAATGACGGTGACCGGCCCGAAGACCTCCTCGGCGATGCCCGGTGTACCCCGGAAGGTGGCCAGATCGGTGGCGTAGACCTGGGCCGTTGCGAGGCCCGGGGCCGTCTGCCCGGCGGCAAGGCGGGTGACACCGGGCATGTCGGCAAGGCGCTCGCAGCCTGTCTCGAATGCCGACAGGATGCCCCGATGCAGCATGGCGGCGGCGGGCATGGCCTCGACATGGCTGCAAAGGGCTTCCTTGAAGGCCTCGGCCCGCTCGCCACGGGGCAGAAAGACCAGCCCGGGTTTGGTGCAGAACTGCCCGCAACCCAGGGTGAACGAGGCGGCCAGGCCGGTTGCGATGGCCTCGGCGCGCTCGGCCAGCGCATCCGGCAGTATGAAGAGCGGATTGACGCTGCCCATCTCGGCATACACCGGAATGGGTGTCGGGCGCTGCGCGGCGAGGGACTGAAGCGCGAGACCACCGCGCTGCGAGCCGGTGAACCCGACCGCCTGGATAGCGGGATGCTGCACCAGGGCGGTGCCCAGCTCATGGCGCTCGCCCTGCAGCAGCGAGAAGATCCCGGCTGGCAGTTTCAGTTGTTGCAGGGCCTCAGTGACGGCCTCGGCCGCGATCGCCGATGTACCGGGATGGGCCGGATGGCCCTTGACGACGACGGGGCAGCCTGCCGCCAGCGCCGAAGCGGTGTCGCCACCGCACACCGAGAAGGCAAGCGGGAAGTTGCTGGCGCCAAAGACAGCCACGGGCCCCAGGGGGATCTGATACTGGCGGATATCGGGTTTTGGGGCGGGCTCGCGATCAGGGTCGCCATGGTCGATACGCACGCCAAGGAAGTCGCCGCGTCTGACAACGCTGGCGAACAGCCGGAGCTGCCCGCTGGTGCGTGCCAGCTCACCGCGCAGGCGCGGCTCGGGCAGACCGGTCTCGAGGCCGGTGCGGGCCACAAAGGCATCGGCACGCGCATCAAGCGCATCGGCAATGGCCTCGAGTAGCCCGGCCCGTCGCGCAAGTGGCAAGTCGGCAAACTCGTCTGCCACCGCGGCCGCCGCCTGGCAGGCCATCTCCACTTCGGCCGTTGTGGCCTCGGCAAAGGCGGGTGCGAGTGGCTCGCCGCTCTCGGCCTGCTCGGCCTGAAAGGTCTGTGTGCCGGCATGACTTTGCTGGCCGGCAATGAAATGTCCGGTGGGTAAACTGCTCATGGTTGCATCATCCGTTGTTCAGAGTGGCGGCAAGGACCCGGCCAGCGGCCAGATCCCAGAGCGACTGGCCCACGCTCTTGAAGAGCACGGGGCCGTTGCCTTTTGGTGTCCGTTGCTCGCGGATCACGGCATCCAGCGTGAGCGCATCGGACCACTGGAAAACACCCTGCGCCTGGGCCTGGATCAGATCACCGGCCTCGTCGCGGGCGCCTTCCTCGGTGTCGATCACGACGCGTGAGCGGGCGATAAGGGCGGGCGGGGCCTCGGCCATATGGGCCCGGAATGCGCCGACAGCTGCCACGAAACAGTCGTTGGGCAATGCCTCGGGCAGGACGGGCGTGGTGGCGGTGGTGGTGGTGACAATCAGCCGGACCTGCTCGAGCGCGTCGTCGGGGTTGTCAATAACGTTCACCTGCAGGCCACGCTCATGCATCCGTTGCGCAAGCTGCTCGGCACGCGAACGGGTGCGCGAGTACAGATAGGCCTGGTTGATGCCAAGTCCTTCCTGAAAGGCCTCGAGGTGCACGCGGGCCTGAGTGCCGGCTCCGTAGACCAGGACTGGCGTGTCGGTGCGCGGGGCAAGGCGCTGGGCGGCAAGCAGCGACACGGCCGCCGTGCGCCGGGCCGAGACGGCGCCGCCGTCAACCAGCAGCAGCCGCTCGCCGGTGGCGGCATCCAGCACCACCATTTCGCCCTGAATGGTAGGCCGTGCCTGCCGACTGTTGCGTGGATGAACGGTAACCAGCTTGGTAATGGCGATCTCGCCATCGGTGGCTGGCATCAGCAGCAGCGTGCCGTCCTCGGCAAGGGGCAGTACGCCGCGCGGCGGACAGGCGGTGCGGCCCGCGGCGGCCAGCTTGAGCACCTCGGCGCAGGCGTCAGCCACGGCCTGATAGTCGAGCCGGGCCTGAGTCTGTTCGCGATCGAGCCACTGCATGCTCAGGTCACCGAAAAGCCGTGAGCAAAGGGATCGCGGTCATCGATAAAGATCGTGTTGTAGCCGGTAACCCGCGCCCAGCCGGTAATCTCCGGGCGAATGCCGCGGTGCGGGCCGATGACCTCCTCGCCGGCCACCCGGCCGGTAAAGAGGCTGCCGATGATGCTCTCGTGGACAAACCGATCGCCCACGGTCAGACGGCCGCGGCCATGGAGCTGCGCCATACGCGCCGAGGTGCCGGTGCCGCAGGGTGAGCGGTCGATTGCGCGGTCGCCATAGAACACCGCGTTGCGCGCATCCGCCTCGGCGGCATGCGCCGGCCCGGTCCACATCACGTGCGACACGCCCTGAATGGTGGCGTCGTCCGGATGCTGCGGAGTGATGATGGCATTCAGGCGTCGCCTTATTTCTGGCGAGAGCCGCAGAATGTCGTCCACCGACAGCGAATCGAGGCCCTCGAACCCCGGTTGCGGCTCGAAGATGGCGTAGAAGTTGCCGCCATAGGCGATGTCGCAGCGCAGCTCACCCAGTCCCGGCACATCGACAGCCACATCGGTAGCCTCGAGCCAGGCGGGGACATTGCGCAGCGTAACCGATTCAATCCAGCGGCCATCACGCCGATAGGTCACCCCCACCAGCCCTGCCGGGGTGTCAAGGTTGAGCCGGCCTTCCTCACGCGGGGTGACAAATCCTTCCTCGAGCGCCGTTGTGACCGTGCCGATGGTGCCGTGCCCGCACATCGGCAGGCACCCCGAGGTCTCGATAAAGAGAATGCCAAGGTCGCAGTCGTCGCGCAGCGGGTCGTACAGGATCGAGCCCGACATCATGTCGTGGCCGCGGGGCTCGAACATGAGCCCGCGGCGGATCCAGTCGTACTCTGCCAGAAAGTGCTGGCGGTACTCGCTCATGCTGCGCCCGGCGAGTCGCGGGCCGCCGCCTGCTACAACCCGCACCGGGTTGCCGCAGGTGTGGCCGTCCACGCAGAGGAAGGTGTGGCGCGCCATGCCTAGACAGCCGGGCGGTTGGCAAGCGCCTTTTCGATGATGGCGGTGCAGGCGGCCCGCTCCTCGCCCTCGAGCGGCAGGCGTGGCGGGCGCACCGTCTCGCTGCCGCGCCCGGCGATCTGCTCGGCGAGCTTGATCATCTGTACCAGCTTGGGGTGGGTGTCCATGTGCAGCGAGTCCATCATCCAGCGATAGATCTTGACCGCCTGGTCGATCCGGCCGTCCTGCAGGCAATCATAAATCGCCACGCTCTCGCGCGGATAGACGTTGGCAAATCCCGAGACCCAGCCGATGGCACCCACCACCATGCACTCGAGCGCCACATCGTCCACGCCCGACATGATGGCCAGCGCATCGGCGTCCAGGTTGATCAGGTCGGTAATGCGGCGCGGGTCCTCGGAGGACTCCTTGACGGCCACGATGTTGGGGGTGCGCGAGAGCTCGACCAGCGTCTCGGGGTCGATGTCGATGCCGTACGAGGCCGGGTTGTTGTAGATCATCGAAGGCAGGCTGCAGGCCCGGGCAACGGCATCGATATGAGCGACGACCTCGCGGCGGTCGCCCTTGTACACCATCGCGGGCAGGATCATGAGCCCGTCGATGCCGATGGCCTCGGCATCACGCGCAAACTGACAGGCTGTTGCGGTAGTGAACTCGGCAACACCGCTCACCACCGGGACGCGGCCATTGCTTGCCTCGCGCGCGGCGCGCAGCACATCAAGCTTTTCCTTGGGACTGAGCGAGGTGTTCTCGCCGCAGGTGCCGAGCATGACAAGGCCGTGCACGCCGTCGTTGACCAGGTTTTCGACTACGCGGCCCGTGTTGTCGATATCAAGCGAGAGATCGCTTTTGAATTGGGTGGTAACGGCTGGATAGATGCCACGCCAGTCGGGTGTCATTGTTTTGCTCCTGGTGATTGGGCGATGCTTTCGCCCGGTGGTTGTATATTGTATAAAATAAGCATCAGCCACAGGAGCGGTCAATCGCCATGCGGACAGGCGCGGAGGGAGCAGCGCGGCAAACGGTAGCAGGCATGCTGGTGCATGAGCTGCGCGAGCGCATCCTCAATCTCGATTTCCCCGAAGGCGTGGCGCTGCGCCAGGATATGCTGGCGGCGCAGTTTGGCGTGAGTCGCATACCGCTGCGCGAGGCGCTGCTGCAGCTTGAGGGCGAGGGCCTGGTCACCCAGACCGCACACAAGGGCTATGCGGTCAGCGTGCTCTCGCTTGAAGAGATTCGCGAGATCTTTGATCTGCGCGCCCTGATCGAGGTTGATCTGCTGCAGCGCGCGCTGCCACATATTACCTCGGCCGTGATCTCGGCGGCCCGTGACGTCCTGGAGCGTTTTGACGCCTCGCTGCGGGCCTCCAACGGCCAGGCGACCTGGGGGATGTTCAACTGGGAGCTGCATTCCACGCTCTACGCCCCGGCGCGGCGCAGCCGCAGCATGGACATTCTGCGCAAACTGCATCGCAATGCCGACCGCTATCTGCGCCTGCAGCTCAACCTCTCCGATCACACCAGCAGTCGTGCCCGCGAGGAGCACGCCCGGCTTATTGCGCTGTGCGAGGAGCGCGATTATCCCGAGGCCAGCCGGCTGCTCAACGAGCACATACTGGCCGCGCGCGACGATCTTGTTGACTTCCTTGCCGCTCGCCGCGGCGGCCCCGGAGAACATGCATGAAAATCACCGCCATTAACGTCTATCAGATCGACCTGCCCCTGCAGGAGGGCCGCTATGCCTGGTCGGGCGGCAACAGTGTGGACGTATTCGACAGCACCGTGGTCGAGATCGAAACCGACGCCGGCATAACCGGCGTCGGTGAGGTCTGCCCGCTGGGGCCCGCCTATCTGCCGGCCTTTGCCGAGGGTGCGCGCACCGGTATTCGTGAGCTGGCGCCCCGGTTACTGGGCCTGGATCCGGCCCGGCCCATGCAGGTCAGCTACTTCATGGACGCGGCCATGCGCGGCCACAACTACGTGAAATCGCCCCTCGATGTGGCCTGCTGGGACATCCTGGGCAAGGTGGCGGGGCTGCCCGTCTGCGATCTGCTTGGCGGTCGCTATGGCAAGGATATCGTCCTCTACCGGGCCATCTCGCAGGAAAGCCCGGAGGCAATGGCGGCGCGTTGTCGGGAGTATCAGTCGGAGGGCTATAGCCGCTTTCAGCTCAAGGTGGGGGGTGACCCGGATACCGATATCGAGCGTATTCACGCCTGCGCCGATGTCATGCGCCCGGGTGATGTGCTGGTGGCGGATGCCAACACCGGCTGGACGCGCCATGCCGCGATGCGTGTGGCGGCCGCCGTCAGCGATCGGGATGTCTACATCGAGCAGCCCTGTGCGGAGTATGCCGGGTGTCTGCAGGTGCGCCGCTCCACCGCACGGCCGTTTGTGCTCGATGAGTCAATGGACGGCATGGCGCCCCTGCTCCAGGGGTTGGCCGACAGTGCCATGGATGTGGTGAATATAAAGATCGCCAAGGTCGGCGGGCTCACCCGCGCGCATCGTATGCGTGATGTGTGCGTGGAGGCGGGCATCGCGATGACGCTTGAAGACACCTGGGGCGGCGATGTGGCCACCGCCGCGATCGCGCATCTGGCGCACTCAACGCCCGAGCCGATGCGATTTTCGGTAACCGATTTCAACAGTTATGTCACAACGGCATTCGCGCCCGGCGCCCCGCGCCGCGAGAATGGCCGACTGGTTGCGCCGGATGCTCCGGGGCTGGGAGTGACACTGGATTACGGGGTGCTGGGCGCCCCCGTATGGCGCACTGCAACGTAGCGTCTTCTTGCGCCCGACGGCAGGATCGTCTACACCTGTCAAAGTTTATACAATCTGGGAGGCGAATCGTGATGACTATCAGAATGACTACCCTGGCCACCGCGGCCGCGCTGGGCATTGGCCTCGCCGGTACGGCACAGGCCGACGACCATGAAATCCTGATCGGCATTCAGGTCCCGACAACCGGATCGGAAGCGACCTACGGCCAGGATATGTTCAACGCCGCCGAGCTGGCCGCTGAAGAGATCAATGCCGAGGGCGGCGTGCTCGGCCGCGAGCTGCGACTCATCAACGGCGATTCGGCCTGCGACCCGCAGCAGTCGGTCAATGCGGCAAGCAACCTGGTCTCGCGTGATGTGCTGGGTATCGTTGGCGGCTACTGCTCCGGTGCCACCATGCCGACGCTCAAGACCTACGGGGATGAGGGCCTGCCGTTTGTGATCACGGCGTCCAATTCCACCCAGCTCATTCCGGCCAACCCCGGTAATGCCTTCATGATCAACTCAACCGGTGCTGATCAGTCGAAGAAGGCGGCCGATTTCTTCGAGGCCCAGGGGGTCGAGCGGCTGGTCATCATCGATCAGGGTGATTCCTACTCGCAGGACCTGGCCGACCTTACCGCCGAGCGCTGGGAGTCGATGGGCAACGAGGTCGTGCGGCGCGAGACCGTGAACAAGGGTGAGCAGGACTTCTCGGCCGTGGTCAGCAATGTGCGCTCGAGCGATGCCGATGCGGTGTTCTGGACGGCGTACTACGCCGATGGTGGCCTGCTGATCCGTCAGCTCCGCCAGGGTGGCTATCGCGGCACGATTGCCGTGGGTGACGGCTCGAACTCGCCGCAGCTCTTCGAGATCGCGGGTGGCGCCGCTGAGGGCGTGTTTGCCTTCTCGAACCCGACCGCCGACTTCCTGCCGGCTGCGGCCGACTTCATCGAAGACTACCAGGCCGAGTACGGTCAGGATCCGGGCCCCTATGCTCCGCTCAACTATGACGGCATGAAGCTGCTGGCCTGGGCGATGGAAAAGGCGGGTACCACCGATTCGGCAGCTGTTGTCGATGCCCTGGCAACGGCGGATGGCGAGTCGTGGCTCACCGGCCCGATCAGATTCACCGACGAGAATACCCTGGCGCGCAGCAACTTCATCATCCTCGAGGGTGAGGACGGCGCCTGGAGCTATTACGACAACCAGTAATGCCGAGAGCCGGTGTCGGCGTGCGTGTGCACGTCGGCACCGGCCAGGTTAAACGCCGGTAACGGGGGGCTCGGCATGCCAGCCTTGGAAACCTTCCTCCAGGCCATCGTGAACGGCCTGGTGCTAGGGTCGTTCTACGCGCTCATCGCGCTTGGTTACACCATGATCTTTGGTGTGATCAAACTGCTCAACTTCGCCCATGGTGATGTCTACATGGTCGGCGCCTTTGTGGGGTTCGGCGCACTGTCGCTGGTCTCGGGCGTCGTCGGTGCCGGTTGGACCGGGCTTGCCATCGCCGTGCTGATCTCAATGATTGCGGTGGGTTTTCTGGGCGTAGTCATTCAACGGGTTGCCTACCAGCCCATGCTCTCGGCCCCGCGGCTCTCCATCCTGATTACGGCGCTGGCGGTCTCGCTGGTCCTCCAGAACGGCGCACTCAGCCTGACCGAGGGCTCCTACAAGGCCTTCCGGACCGACCTGGGGTTTGGCGGCTTCGAGTTCGGGCGGCTGTTCATCAGTCATCAGGCGATTGTGCTGGTGGCAACTGCCGCGGTCCTCATGATTGCGCTCGAGTTTTTCGTGAGCCGCACCATGTACGGCCGGGCGATGCGCGCGGTGTCGATCGACAAGGACATGTGTCGGTTACTTGGCATCAACGTCAATCGGGTGGTGGCCATTACCTTTCTGATCGGCTCGGGCCTGGCAGCGGCGGCCGGCACCATGGCCGGTGCCTATTACGGCAGCATCTGGTATTTCATGGGCTTTCTGATCGGGCTGAAGGCCTTTACGGCTGCAGTGATCGGCGGCATTGGCAGCATCACCGGTGCCATGCTGGGCGGGCTTATTCTGGGGCTGCTCGAGTCGTTCGGCACCCAGATCCCGTTCATTGGCAGTGAATGGAAGGATGTCTTTACCTTCGCCATTCTGATCCTGGTGCTGGTATTCAAGCCGACCGGTCTGCTGGGCAAGTCGGAAGTGGAGCGCATGTAGCAATGACGACCTCAACAGACAGACCGTCCAACCTGATCGACCGCCTGTATGCTTATTTCGACAGCCCCCGGCGCCAGATGCTGTTGCTGGTGGGGATCGTGCTGGTCCTGGCGATCATGCCGCTGTTCATGGGCCGCTACACCACCACCATCATGACCAATGCACTGCTCTATGTGGTGCTGGCGCTGGGCCTGAACATCGTGGTCGGCTACGCCGGCCTGCTTGATCTGGGCTATGCGGCGTTTTTTGCGGTGGGGGCCTACAGCATCGGCATCCTGACCGTGCAGTTCGACTGGAACTTCTGGCTGGCCATTCCACCCGCGCTGATCGCGGCCTGCATGGCCGGGGTGATCATCGGCGGGCCAACGCTGCGATTGCGCAGCGACTATCTGGCCATCGTGACGCTGGGGTTTGGCGAGATCGTGCGCTTTGGCGCCCGCAACCTCGAGATCACCGGGCGGGCAAGCGGGCTTTCCAACATCCCCGAGCCCAACCTCTTTGGCTATGTCATCAACAGCTACGTCGATTTCTACTACGTCTTTTTGCTGCTGGCCGTCCTGGCAGTCATTGCCAGTCACCGCCTCTATCACTCGCGGCTTGGGCGGGCGTGGCTTTATGTGCGCCACGATGAGGATGCCGCCGAGGCGATGGGCATCAACCGCGTGCGGGTCAAGCTCGCCGCGTACGTGACCGGGTCGGTGTTCGGGGCCATCGGTGGCATTTTCTTTTCGGTCAACCTTGGCGCGATCTCGCCCGAGAGCTTCAGCTTTGAGCAGTCGGTGCTGATTTTGATGGCGGTCATCCTGGGCGGCATGGGCAAGATCCACGGCGTGATCCTGGGGGCCTTCATCATCATCCTGGGCCCGGAGCTGCTGCGCGAGCTGGGCGAGCTGCGCCTGCTCCTTTTTGCGGTGATCATGCTGCTCATCATGCTCATGCGCCCCAGTGGCATCTGGCCGGAACGGCGCCACTAGGCCGGAGGAGTGAACACTATGCTGCTCGAACTGGAACAGGTCTCTTTGCGCTTTGCGGGCAACACCGTGCTCGACAAGGTGGATTTTGGTGTCGAGGCGGGCTCGCTTGCCAGCCTCATCGGCCCCAACGGCGCTGGCAAGACCTCGCTATTCAATTCCATTACCGGCTTCTATCGCCCGCAGGAGGGGCGCATCGACTTCAATGGCGAGCGGATCCTGCGCCGCAAGCCGCACAAGGTCACCCAGATGGGCGTCGCGCGGACCTTTCAGAACGTGCGCCTCTTTCGCGAGATGTCGGTGATGGAAAACGTCATGGCCGGCATGCACTGCCGCACGAAGGCCGGGGCCTTCGGAGCGGTCCTGCGCACGCCGGGCCAGCGTGCCGAGGAGCGCTACATTGCCGAGGTGGCGCATGAGTGCATGCGCTTTGTGGGCATCGATCAATACGCCGACCGGCTGGCCACCAACCTGGCCTATGGCTATCAGCGGCTGGTCGAGATCGCCCGGGCGCTGGCCACCCAGCCAAGGCTCATTCTGCTGGATGAGCCGGCGGCCGGCCTGAACGGGACCGAGAAGGCGGCGCTGATCGAGCTGATTCGGCGGATCCGTGACGAGCGGGATGTCGCGGTTTTGCTGATCGAGCATGACATGGGCCTTGTCATGCAGGTCTCCGAGCATATTCATGTGCTCGACTACGGCCGCATCATCGCCAAGGGCACTGCTGAAGCCGTCAAGAACAACCCCAAGGTGATCGAGGCCTATCTGGGGCAGGAAGACGAGGAGATGGTCCTGTGACTGAGCCAGTCCTTCGTGTGGAGCAGGTCGAGTCCTTCTACGGCAAGATCCAGGCGCTGCGGGGCATCAACCTCGAGGTGGCGCCCGGCCAGATCATCGCCGTGCTGGGCAGCAACGGTGCCGGCAAGACCACGACACTCAAGAGCATCTCGGGCATCGTGCGGGCGCAGACCGGGCGCATCCTGCTGGATGGCGAAGACATCACCCGTCTTCCGGCCCACGAGATT
>CAJXMI010000012.1 GCA_913056145.1 uncultured Spiribacter sp. | reverse complement strand
CTCGCGATAGAGGGTGTTGCGATCGGTGAGGATGTCGAGCCGAACCGGTTCGCGGAGCACCAGCCCGGTAATTCCCGCCGTTACCAGGGCCAGCAACAGCACCGTGTAGACAATGGTGCGCGGCCGTATCACCCGGCTGGATTTGCCCTCCAGCGCGTTCTCGGTGGTGTAGCGAATCAGCCCGCGGGGGTAGTCCATTTTGTCCATGACCTCATCGCAGGCATCAATGCAGGCGCCGCAGGCAATGCACTCGTATTGCAGGCCCTCGCGGATATCAATGCCGGTGGGGCAGACCTGCACGCACAGGCTGCAATCGATGCAATCGCCCAGCCCGCTTGCCTTGGGGTCTGTCCCGCGCTTGCGCCCGCCGCGGGGCTCGCCGCGGTCGTCGTCATAGGAAATGATCAGCGTCTCGCGGTCGAACATGGCCCCCTGAAAGCGGGCATAGGGGCACATGTACAGACACACCTGCTCGCGCAGGAAACCGGCGTTGAAATAGGTGGCAAAGCCGTAGAAAAAGACCCAGAAGGTCTCCCAGGGGCCGAGCTGGAACACGGTTGCGCGAGCCAGCAGGCCATCGATGGGGCTGAAAAAGCCAACAAAGGTAAACCCCGTCCACAGCGCAAAGGTAATCCAGAGCACCTGCTTGGCGCCCTTGCGCAGAATCTTCTCGCGGTTCCAGGGGCCTTTGTCGAGTTTCATGCGCCGGGCACGCTTGCCCTCGGTCCAGTGCTCCATCCACAGGAACACCTCGGTCCAGACCGTCTGCGGGCAGGCATAGCCGCACCATACGCGGCCCGCCAGCGAGGTCACGAAGAAAAGCCCCAATGCGCAGATGATGAGCAGCAGGGTCAGATAATAGAAATCCTGCGGAAAGAACGTGAGGCCAAAGACATGGAACTCCCGCGCCGGGAGGTTGAACAGGATCACCGGGTCGCCGCCGATCTGCACCCAGGGCAGGCCATAGAAGAGCCCCAGGAGCACAAAGACCATAACCCGCCGCAGGCGCTGAAAACGCCCGTTGACCTCGCGCGGGTAGATCTTCTCGTGCGCCGCATACATCGAATCTGGCACGGAGCTCATGTCGGCCTCTTATCGGTCTCGTTGCGGGGGGCGCGGGCCAGCAGCACGCTGAGCGCACTCGAGAATGAGGCAACGGCCCAGAACATCAGAAAACCGATGCTGTAGCCCGCCGTGCGGCTGATGTCCCAGTCGGGGAGGGTCTGCACACGGAGGGTCTCGGGATCGATCCCCGAGAAGAACAGCATCGTTGCGAGCCCCGCCGCCAGAAACCCGGGCCACAGGCAGGCGCCGATCAGCCAGGCGCGGCGGGGCGGATAGACGGATTCGCGCCGTGCCGGCGCCGATGGCCGCTGGGTGTCGGGCTCAGCGTGCGGCAAGCTCATCGCGGGCCTCCTGACCGCCCGAGAGGCGGTAGACATACGCGGATACCAGATGCACCCGATCCTCGCCGAGGGTCTCGGCAAAGGCCGGCATCTGGCCGTTGCGGCCGTTGAGCAGCGTCTGCTCGATGGTGTCGAGCGAGCCACCGTACAGCCAGACCTCGTCGGTCAGGTTGGGTGCGCCCAGAGCGGGGTTGCCCTTGCCTTCCACGCCGTGACAGGCCACGCAGAGGGTCTGGTACTGCTCGCGCCCGGCAGCCACCAGCCGCTCCGGTGCGTTGCGGCCGTTGAGGCTGTAGACATAAGCCGCGGTGGCCTGGAGCTGACTGTCGTCGAGGGCTGCGCCAAAGGCGGGCATCACGGCCTGGCGGCCGTTGATAAGGGTATGCCGGATGGCCTCGGCGCTGCCGCCCCACTGCCAGTCGGCATCGGCAAGGTTGGGATAGCCACGCGCACCACGGCCATCCGAGCCATGACAGGTGGCGCAGTTGTTGGCAAAGAGCCGTCCGGCGGTTCCCATGGCCTCGTCATTCTGCGCCAGCTCGGCAATGTCCACCTCGGCGTAGCGGGCGTAGAGCGGCTCAAAGCGCGCCTCGGCGGCGGCCACTTCCTCGTCGTACTGGCTGTACTGGCTCCAGCCGAGCAGGCCCTGGAAGTTGCCGAGCCCCGGGTAGAGCGCCAGATAGATCAGGCCGAACACAATGGTGATGTAGAACAGCCACAGCCACCAGCGCGGCATGGGGTTGTTGTACTCGGTGAGATCGCCGTCCCAGACATGGCCGGTGGTCTCGTGGGCGGCCGCCTCGCCCTTGCGCGGCTTGGCCGTCCAGCGAATGAGCCACCAGCAGGCAAAGATATTGCCCAGCACCAGGACAATGATGAAGACACTCCAGAACAGACTCATGGCCGGTCCCCTCCGTTATTCTTGTCGGGATGCCGCGCGTTGTGCTCCTCATCCTGGAAGGGCAGGTTGGCAGCCTCGTCAAAGTCACGCCGTCGCTTGCTGCTGAACGCCCAGACAACGATGCCCAGAAAGAGAACCAGCAGCACGGTGGTGAAGATGCCGCTGATCATCGGCTTGCCACCTTGTTAGTGCCCAGGCCCTGCAGATAGGCGATGAGGGCCTCCATCTCGGTCACTCCCTCAAGCTCGGCAGCGGCGGCGATGTCCTCGTCGCTGTAGGGCACGCCCAGCATCGTGCGCTGGGCGCGCATGCTTTTTGCGGTTTGTGCCGCGTCAACCGTGCGCTCGGCAAGCCACGGGTAGCCGGGCATGTTCGACTGCGGCACCACATCGCGCGGGTTGATCAGATGCACGTAGTGCCAGTCATCGGTGTAGCGCCCGCCCACGCGGGCCAGATCGGGCCCCGTGCGCTTCGAGCCCCACTGGAACGGGCGGTCATAGACGAACTCGCCGGCCACCGAGTAGTGCCCGTAGCGCTCGGTCTCGGCCCGGAACGGCCGAATCTGCTGCGAGTGGCAGTTGTAGCAACCCTCACTCACGTAGATATCGCGGCCGGCGAAGCGGATGGCCGAGTAGGGCTCAACGCCTTCGGCGGCCTCGGTGGTCTGCTGCGAGAACATGAGCGGGACGATCTCGACGAGGCCGCCGATGCTGATCACGATGAAGATCAGCACCGCCATGAGGCCCGCGTTCTTTTCGACGATTTCATGCGACATGATGCAGCTCCTCAGGCGTTGGCCGCTGGCGCCACGGCGGGCGCGGCCGCCTCGGCGGGGCGGATGGTCCGCCAGACGTTGTAGGCCATGATCAGCATGCCGGCGAAGAACAGAACACCACCCAGCAGCCGGACCGCGTAGTACGGATAGGTGGCCGCGATCGACTCGATGAAGCTGTAGGTGAGCGTCCCGTCGTTATTGACGGCCCGCCACATGAGCCCCTGCATGACCCCCGAGATCCACATCGAGGCGATGTAGAGCACCACGCCGATGGTCGCGACCCAGAAGTGCACGTTGATCAGCGGCACGCTGTACATCTGCTCGCGATTGAAAAGCCGCGGGACCAGCATGTAGACCGAACCGATGGTGATGAAGGCGACCCAGCCCAGCGCGCCCGAATGGACATGACCAATGGTCCAGTCGGTGTAGTGCGAGAGCGCATTGACCGTGCGGATCGCCATCATCGGGCCTTCGAAGGTGGACATGCCGTAGAACGACAGGCTGACCACCAGGAAGCGGATGATCGGATCGTCCCGCAGTTTGTGCCAGGCCCCGGAGAGGGTCATGATGCCGTTGATCATGCCGCCCCAGGAGGGCGCCAGCAGGATGAGCGAGAACACCATCCCCACCGACTGTGCCCACTCCGGCAGCGCGGTCCAGTGCAGGTGATGCGGCCCGGCCCACATGTAGGTCGAGATCAGCGCCCAGAAGTGCACCACCGACAGGCGGTAGGAGTAGATCGGGCGGCCGGCCTGCTTGGGCACGAAGTAGTACATCATCCCCAGGAAGCCGGCGGTCAGGAAAAAGCCCACCGCGTTATGGCCGTACCACCACTGCACCATCGCATCGACCGCACCGGCGTAGATGGGATACGACTGCGTGAGCGAGGTGGGAATGGCCAGGCTGTTCACGATATGCAGCATGGCGACGGCCACGATGAAGGCGCCGTAGAACCAGTTGGCTACGTAGATGTGCTTGGCCTGTCGGCGCAGGATGGTGCCAAAGAACACCGCGGCATACGCCACCCAGACCACCGCGATCAGGACATCGAGCGGCCAGATGAGCTCGGCGTATTCCTTGCTCTGGGTAAAGCCGAAGGGCAGGGTGACCACCGCGCCCAGAATGACCACCTGCCAGCCCCAGAAGGTAAACGCCGCCAGCCGGTCGCTGATGAGGCGCACGCCACAGGTCCGCTGCACCACGTAGTACGAGGTGGCAAACAACGCCGAGCCCCCGAAGGCAAAAATCACCGCATTGGTGTGCAGCGGCCGCAGCCGGCTGTAGGTAAACCACGGGGTGTCAAAGTTGAGTGCGGGCCAGAGCAGCTGGGCGGCAATGATCACGCCAACCAGCATGCCCACGATTCCCCAGACCACGGTCATGATGGTGAACTGGCGAACGACCCGGTCGTTGTACGCAGCCGTCGTGTCCATGAAAGAACCTTGCTTTGTTGGTATTAGGTGAGACACGTCAAGTCTCGGCTGTCAGGTCCGATGTTGTGTTGATGCAGGTCAAACCTTCCAAACAATCCCTGTGAGCGGTGTATCATTCAGGCTGGATACGGCAAATACGACACAAAGGGGACTGGCATGACGTTTCGGTACACCCTGACGGCATTGGCGCTGACGGCGCTGGCACTTCCGGCCGCGGCGGACACCCTCGATCTCAACCTGAGCGGTGATGCGTTTCAGGCCGGCTATATTCGCGACCTGCCGCCCGAGGGCCTCGAGGCGGGTGCAAGCGTTCTCGTGCACGATGACGACGGCGAGCTGCTGGAGGGCGAGCTGCATCTGGTGGACAACCCCGAGCCCGGGCGGGACGCCCTGCTGCTCGGTATCGGCGGCAAGCTCATCGTGGCCAATGACGATGTCCGCAAGGCCGATGGTGCGGCCATTGCCATCGGCGGCAAGCTCAACTGGACGCTGCCGCAGTACAATCGCGCCGGTGTTGCCGCCTCGCTCTACTACGCGCCGTCGGTCACCTCGATGAGCGATATCGACGGTTACCAGAGCTATGCCGTGCAGGGCGAGTTCAAGGTGCTTCAGGACGCCCGGGTCTATCTCGGCTGGCGCAATATCGAGCTGAGTTATGACGACAAGGGCAATGACCGCGACTTTGAGGATGGTGTCTACGGCGGCTTCCGCGTCGATTTCTAGGAAGGGTATGGCCCGTCGACTGACGGGTGCGTGCGGCGCGCTTTTGCTCATGCTGGCATGGGCCGGCGTGGCCAATGCGGCGGCCGGCCCCCACGCCGTGGTGCTCATGTACCACCATGTGGGCACGGCCGGTCAGCCCAGTACCCGGGTTACCGAGGAGCAGTTCAGGGCGCACCTCGACTACCTGGCCGCCAATGACTACCGGGTGGTGCCGCTGGGGCAGGTGGTCGCGGCACTGCAGGGTGATGACACACTCCCCGAGCGCGCTGTGGCCATTACCTTTGATGACGGCTACCGCAGCGTTGGCGAGGTGGCGCATCCGTTGCTGGCCGAGCGGGACTGGCCCTACACCGTGTTCGTGAATACCGAGCCGGTCGATGCCGGCTACGCCAATTACCTCGACTGGGCGCAAATGCGCCGAATGGCCCGGCAGGGCGCCCGCTTTGCCAATCACTCCAGCACCCATGCGCCGCTTTTCGAGCGGCGCGACGGCGAGGCGCATGCCGACTGGGCGGCCCGCGTGACGGCCGATCTGAATGGCGCCCAGGCACGTCTCACCGAGGAGCTGGGGGCTGCCGTGCATACCCGTCCGCCGCTGCTCGCCTATCCCTATGGTGAATACAATGACGCGGTGATGGCCCTGGTGGACGACCTGGGTTACGTGGCCTTTGGTCAGCAGTCGGGCGCAATCGGGCCTACCTCCAACCCGCTGGCACTGCCGCGCTTTGCCCTCAATGAGCGCTATGGCCAACCCGAGCCCTTCGCGCTGCGCCTTGATACCCGCGCGCTGCCGGTCATCGAGCAGTCACCGACGAGCCCCGTTCGCCACTCGCCGCAGGCACCGCGGCTGGTGCTCACGCTGCAGGGCGATGGCCTGGCGACCCATGCGCTCGGCTGCTTCTACGGCGGGGAGCGACTCACGCCGGAGTGGCTGGCGGACACCCGGCGCTTCGCCGTTCAGGGCACGGCCGACCTGCCGGTGGGACGCAGTCGCTACAACTGCACCATGCCGGATGGTGAGGGCGGATTTTTCTGGTTCAGCCAGCTCTGGGTATACGGCGAGGGCGGGACGTGACGCGCGTAGCGCCGGCTGGCAGTCGCCTGCTGCAGATCACCGACACACACCTCTTTGCCGACCCCTCCGCGCAGCTGGCCGGGGTCAATGTCGAGCAGCGCTTCGAGGCAACGCTGGCGGCCATGACGCCATGGGCCAGGACGGCGAGCGGCCTGCTGCACACCGGTGACCTGGTGCATGATGGCAGCGTGGCGGGCTATCAGCGCCTGCGCCAGCGCCTTGAGACACTGGCCTTGCCCGGGCGCGTTACCCCCGGCAACCACGATGACCGCGCCCGGCTGCAGTCGGTTTTTGCTGGCGGTCGGGTCACTGCTGAGCGTCTGTTGCATCTGGGCAACTGGTGCATCGTGATGCTGGACAGTCTGGTGAGCGGCGAGGTGGCGGGGCATCTGCCGGCGCGCGAGCTGACGGCGCTTGCCGATGCCCTGGCGGCAACCGATGCCGCGCATGTGCTGCTGGCGCTGCACCATCAGCCGCTGGCGGTCGGTACTGCCTGGCTCGATGCTATCGGGCTCGACAACGCGGATGCGCTCATGGCCCGCATCGCGGCCGAGCCCCGGATACGCGCCGTGGTCTTTGGTCATGTGCACCATGCCGTTGACCGCGAGGTTGCCGGCTGCCGCTATCTGGCAACGCCGGCCAGCGCCGCGCAGTTCCTGGCGGGTGCCGATCAGTTCACGATCGATCGCTCTGCGCCCGGGTTTCGCTGGCTTGACCTCCTCCCCGACGGTGCGATCAACACGGCGGTGGAGATCGTGGCGCACGATTGACCCCGGCCACTTCCAAGCACCGCGCGCAGCCTTTAGGGTACGCGGACAGTTAACGGTTAACAGGAGGCAAGGCGCCATGGAGTATCGCTCCTGGATGTGTGTGGTCTGCGGGTGGATTTATGAAGAGGAAGACGGCCTGCCCGACGAGGGTATTGAGCCGGGCACTCGCTGGGAGGACATTCCCGATGACTTCGTCTGTCCCGAGTGCGGGGCGGGCAAGTCCGATTTCGAGATGATCGAGATCTAACGAGTGCCTGCCGCCGCCGCGCGCATTCGTGGCCTCTACGTCATCACCCCCGACCGGGCGGACGGGCCCGAGGCCCTGGCTGATGCGGTGGCGGCCGCCCTGCGTGGGGGCGCCCGCGTGGTGCAGTACCGCGATAAAACCGCCGATGGCGAACGCCGCCGGGCCGAGGCGCGTGCGGTGGCCGCCTGCTGCCGTGACGCCGGGGCCTGCTTTATTGTTAATGACGACGTCGCGCTGGCGGCGGAGGTGGGGGCGGACGGTGTGCATGTCGGCCGTGACGATGCGGCGGTGCCGGCGGCCCGCTCGGCACTGGGAGCGGATGCCATTGTGGGCGTATCCTGCTATGACAGCCTGGAGCGCGCCCGGACTGCCGCGGAAGCCGGGGCCGACTATCTGGCGTTCGGCAGCGTCTTTACCTCGCCGACCAAGCCGCAGGCCGTGCGGGCGCCGCTCGCGCTGTTCGCAAAGGCGCGGGCGTTTTTTGCCGGCCCGCTGGTCGCGATTGGCGGTATCGAGCCGGATAACGTGGCAGCCGTGACCCGCGCCGGCGCCGATGCGGTCGCGGTCATCCAGGCGGTATTTGCCGCGGCCGATGTCGAGCAGGCGGCGCGCGCGCTTGTGGCGCAGGGTTTTGGCGCCCCGCGCTGATCATTCATTCTGTAACGGGAGTCCGACGGCAGCCATGGCCAACCGATCCGAAACACTCTTTGCCGAGGCGCAGCGCCATTTGGTGGGCGGCGTCAATTCCGCCGTGCGTGCCTTTCGCTCTGTCGGTGGTACACCGGTTTTCATGCGCCGCGGCGCGGGCGCCTGGATCGAGGACGAGGACGGCAAGCAGTACGTCGACTATGTCCTCTCCTACGGGCCGCTTGCGATCGGGCATGCCCATCCGGAGGTGGTGGAGGCCATCAGCCAGACCGCGGCCAACGGCACCAGCTTTGGCGCGCCCACGGTGCTCGAGACCGAACTGGCGGTGCTGGTCAGGGAGCTGATGCCGTCAATCGAGCGGATTCGCATGGTCAACTCGGGCACCGAGGCCTGTCTCAGTGCCGTGCGTCTGGCCCGGGGCTATACCGGCCGCGACCGCATCCTCAAATTCCGCGGTAACTATCACGGGCATGTCGATGCGCTGCTGGTCGAGGCGGGCTCGGGCGTGCTCACGCTCGGCATTCCCGGATCACCGGGGGTGCCCGCCGCAGTGACCGAGATGACGCTGACCGCCCCCTACAACGACCTCGAGGCCGTGCGCTCGCTCTTTGCAGACTATGGCGACACCATCGCGGCGGTGCTGGTCGAACCGGTGTCGGGCAACATGAACTGTGTGCCGGCGCGGCCTGACTTTCTGGCGGGACTGCGCCAGATATGCGATGACAGCGGCGCCCTGCTGGTGTTTGACGAGGTCATGAGCGGCTTCCGGGCCGCCCTTGGGGGCGCCCAGGCGCTGTACGGCGTAAAGCCCGATCTCACCTGCCTTGGCAAGGTGATTGGTGGCGGCCTTCCGGTGGGCGCACTGGGCGGCCGGGCCGAGGTCATGGAGCACCTGGCGCCCTCGGGGCCCGTGTATCAGGCGGGCACCCTCTCCGGTAACCCGCTGGCCATGGCAAGCGGTCTGGCAACCCTGCGCAACCTCTCGCAGCCCGATGTGCATGCGCGGGCCGAGGCCTGGACGCGGCGTCTGGTGGCGGGCTTGCGCGAACGGGCGGATGCCGCCGGTGTCCCGTTTGCGACCCATCAGGCCGGGACCATGTTCGGCCTGTTCTTTACCCATGCCGATACGGTCGAGCGATTTGAGGACGTGGCCGGGTGCGATGCCGAGCGGTTTGTGCGGTTTTTCCACGGCATGCTCGAGGCCGGCGTCTATCTGGCCCCTTCGGCGTTCGAGGCAGGCTTTGTCTCCACCGCGCATGACGAGGCGGCGCTCAGTCACACCCTGGATGCGGCCGAGCGGGTGTTCAGCCATCTGTGATCGGGATTGAGAGCGGCCTCGAGCCAGTCCTTGACTGGTTGGCGGCCCATCCCGGCTGGCTGGGCGCGTTCATCGGGCTGATCGCCTTTCTGGAATCGCTGGCGTTGGTGGGCCTGGCCGTGCCGGGTGCGGTGCTGCTGTTCATGGCGGGTGCCGTTGTGGGCGGCGGCAACATGCCCATCCTGCCGGTGCTCATCTGGGCCGCGGCTGGCGCCATTCTGGGGGATGGCCTGAGCTATTGGCTGGGCCGGCACTTCCGCGACCGCCTGCGAGTGTTTCCGCTTATCCGCCGTTATCCCGGCGCCATTCAGCGCGCCGAGCAGCTGTTTGCGCGCCACGGTGGCAAGAGCGTCGTCATCGGCCGCTTCCTGGGCCCGGTGCGGCCGGTGATACCCGCCGTGGTGGGCATGCTGGGCATGGCGCCGGGGCGCTTTTTGCTGGCCAATATCGGCTCGGCGCTGGTCTGGGCGCCCGCCTATCTTCTGCCCGGGATCGTCTTTGGTGCCTCGCTGGTGCTGGCCATGGAGGTAGCGGGTCGCCTCATTGCCTGGTTGGTGTTGCTGCTGGGTGGCTTTTTCCTTTTGCGCTGGCTCCTGCCCCGCATCGATCGTCCTCTGCGCCTGGCCGGCCATCGCCTGGCGCGCGGCCTGGGCCGGCGGCCACCCGCTGACTGGCGCTGGCTGGGGCTGCGCCCGCTGCATCGGCCACTGCGCGCCCTGCGCCATCGCGAGGGATGGCTGTGGTGGACGGCACTGGTGCTGTTGGTGGTAACCGTTGCGCTTGCCGCCGTGATGCCCTCACCGCATGACTGGGAGCGGGGTGTGATCGCGCTTGCCGATGCCCAGCGCACCGCGCTGGTCCGGCTGGCGGCCTGGCGGGTGACCCAGCTGGGCGGGTTTGTGCCGGTGGCTCTGGCCACGCTGGTGCTGGCCGGCCTGCTCTGGCGGCATGGGCATGGCCAGCGTGCGGCGCTCGCGCTCGCGGCCGTGCTGGTGCCGGTGCTGCTGGCCTATGCGCTGAAGGGCGCGCTCGGCACGCCAAGGCCGGGTGGGCTCACGGCAACGCCTGACTTTGCGGCCGCGTTCCCCAGTGCCCATGCCACGGGTATTGGCGCGCTGGTTACGGCCTGGATGGCGCTTGTGCCGCTGCGTGCGGGCGCCCTGCGCAGTGCACTGCTTGGTGCCGCTGCGCTGCTTGTGCTCGCGGTTGCCGGCAGCCGGATTGTCCTGGGCGTGCATTGGCCGCTGGATGTGGCTGCGGGGATGGCACTCGGTATTGTGCTGGGCGGACTGGCTGGCGTGGCGGTGGGGCGGATCCCGGTGCGATCCGGCGCCGAGGCGCGCGCCGTGCTGGCCTCGGTGCTGGTGCTTGTGGCCGCCGCAACCGTCACCGAGGTTGTGCAGTGGCCCGATCCGTTGCGTGCCTATCCAACCCGGGCCGAACCACCGCAGATCCCGTTGGCGGCCTGGTCCTCGGGCGCGGTTACGCTGCCGCAGCGGCGGCTGGGCATTGCCGGGTCGGCCGATGCGTTTGCGGCGCAATGGCTTGGCGATGACACCCGGCCGGCGGGGTTCGAGGCGGGCTGGCAGCCCGGTCGCAACTGGCAGTGGCGCACGCTGTTGCGCTGGTTCAGCCCGCGGCCTTCGCTGACGGATTTGCCGGTGCTGCCGCGCTGGCATGCCGGCCGTCTGCCCGAGCAGGTGCTGATTCGGCCCGAGCCGGCGACGCGCTCACGGCTCGTGGTGCGTGCGTGGCGGGGTGCGGATACCCCGGCGGGGCCGATATGGCTGCTGCAGATCGAGCGTGTGGAGATCCGGGGCGGGGTGCTGCTGCCGAGGCTTGATCGCGAGCCGCTGACCCTGGCCGAGCGTGAGACGCTGCTGAGGGAGGCGGCCCGTCAGGCCCGGCAGGCGCCCCGGCTCGAGTGATGCCTTAATCGGCCGCGGCCGCGTTTTGCCCCCAGGGCGACACCAGCCCCTGATCGATGCCCAGGCGGTCCAGTATGCGGGCAATCACAAAATCGACCACCCCGGCGATGTCCGTGGGCCGATGGTAAAACCCCGGGTTGGCCGGCAGCATGACCGCGCCCATGCGGGTGAGTCGCAGCATGTTCTCAAGATGGATCTCGGACAGGGGGGTCTCACGGGGTACCAGGATGAGCTGTCCGCGCTCCTTGAGGACCACATCGGCGGCGCGCTCAATGAGTGCCTCGCTGGTGCCCGCCGCAATCCGGCCCAGCGTGCCGGTCGTGCAGGGACAGACCACCATCTGCCGCGGCGCGCCCGACCCGGAGGCCACCGGCGCGGTCCATGCCTTTGGCCCGAACACCGCGAGCTGGTCCGGTGCGGTCCCGAAGCGCTCGGCAAGTGCCCGTGCCATATCGGCCGGGCGCGCCGGCAGCGCCAGGTCATGCTCCATGTGCAGCACCAGCCGCCCCGCCTCCGAGATCAGCAGATAGACCGGCCGGCCGGCGCCGAGCAGACACTCGAGCAGGCGCAGGCCATACAACCCGCCGGAGGCGCCGGTAATGGCAAGGGTGATGGGTGCGGGAGTCATCGCGACGGGCCTCCATCCAGGGCGTTCAACAGGCGCTCGTGTATGCCGCCAAAGGCGCCGTTGCTCATCACGAGCAGGGTGTCGCCGGGGCGGCTTGCGGCGATTGCATGCGCCACCAGTGTACTGACATCCGCAGCCGTGGTCAGGCGCTCGCCGAGTGACTCAAGGACCGTGGCGGTGTCCCATTCAAGGCCGGGTTCGGTCAGCATGAAAACGGCATCGGCACCCTGCAGGCTGGTGCCGAGCCCTGCTCCGTGCAGGCCGGCCCGCATGGTGTTGGAGCGTGGTTCCAGCACGGCAATGACGCGGCCATTGGGGGATTCGGTTCGCACCGCGGCAAGGCTCGCCGCGATCGCCGTGGGGTGGTGCGCAAAATCATCGAGCACGCGCACACCGCCCGCCGTACCCCGCAGCTCCAGGCGCCGGCGCACACCCCGAAACCCGGCCAGTGACGCCACAGCATTGGCCATGGGGACACCTGCGTGGCGCGCTGCCAGCAGTGCCGCAGCGCTATTCATGGCGTTGTGGGCGCCGGCAAGCGGTGCCTTGAATGGGACCTCGCCCAGTGTCCAGGCGCGTCCCGGAGTGGCATCGTCAATTGGGGCCGGTGCAAGGGGCCACTCCCCTGTGGCGCCGCGGCCAAAGCCAATGCACTCGCTCCAGCAACCCCTGTCCAGCACCCGTTCAAGGGCGGCATCGTCGCGGTTGACCACGATGCCGCCGGTGCCTGGAACGGTTCGCACCAGGTGCTGGAACTGACGCTCGATGGCGGCGAGATCCGGAAAGATATCGCCGTGGTCGAACTCAAGGTTGTTGAGAACCAGCGTACGCGGCCGGAAATGCACAAACTTGGAGCGCTTGTCGAAAAACGCCGTGTCGTACTCGTCGGCCTCGATCACAAAGAACGGCGCCGCACCCAGCCGCGCCGAACTGGTGAAATTGCCGGGCAGCCCGCCAATCAGAAAGCCCGGCTCCAGCCCCGCGTCTTCAAGCAGCCAGGCGATCAGGCTGGCCGTGGTGGTCTTGCCATGGGTGCCGGCAACGGCAATGACCCAGCGCTCGTGCAGGATATGCGTGGCCAGCCAGGCGGGCCCCGAGGTGTAGTTGAGCCCGGCATCGAGGGCGGCCTCGACCGCCGGATTGCCGCGCGAGAGGGCATTACCGATGACGACGGTGTCGGCCTGGTGCATTGCCCGCACCGGCGCGAAGCCCTCGGTGACCGGGATGCCCGCGGTGTCCAGCACATTGCTCATGGGCGGGTAGAGGGCGCCGTCCTGGCCCGTCACGGTATGCCCGGCGGCCCGGGCAAGCACGGCGAGCCCGGCCATGAACGTCCCGCCGATGCCCAGTACATGGATATGACTCATACGCCGCTCACCAGGCGCACAAACGCACTGGCGCCAAAGATATAGCCAAGGCTTGCGACGAGGCTGACGGCGCCACCGACGGACAACGCGGCGCGCAGGATGTGGCTGACCACCGCGATATTCCAGATGAGCAGGCCCAGGAAGGCCAGCGCGCCGAGCGCGTTGGCATCATCCGGCCTGCCGATGACCAGGAGCACCGGCAATGCGACCATCGAGATCAGTGCATCGGTGCCAAACAGCGCCGTTGCCGTTTGCACAAAGCGCGCGCCATGCCCCCGCAGCCACAGGGCCAGTCCCAGAAACGCCAGGCTGTAGGCTACCAGCAGACCGATCTGCACCAGCGGCTCGGCCTGGGGCGTGAAGCGCTGTATGACCGGCAGATTGATGGCGGCGGTGGCGGCGATGGCGGCCCCCATCAGGGCGGCTGAATAGGGCAGGTCCTGCGGGCCGGCCCGCAGCAGCGCGATGCCGAGAAGCCGCTGAAAGAGGGTGATGGTCGACATGGTGGCAATGGCCTGCTGGAACGAGATCGTGAATTGATGGTACCCGTTCGGGCCGGCAACGTCGCGAGGGGAAAGGCACGCTTGGGCGTGTATGGAGGCCGGCGGCGCTTGCAGTTGCTAGACTCCCACCTCGCAAGCACACAAGGGGGGGAGCCATAGCATGCCCGCAAAGAACGCCTTCTATGCCCAGTCGGGCGGGGTCACCGCCGTTATCAACGCGAGCGCCTGCGGGGTGATTGAAGCCGCGCGCGAGCACCCCGACGCCATCGGCACCGTCTATGCCGGCGCCCATGGCATTCTGGGCGCCCTGCATGAAGATCTCATCGATACCGCGGCCGAGTCGGCCGACACCATTCGCGCGCTGCGGCACACCCCCGCGGGCGCCTTTGGCTCGGCGCGCTACAAGCTGAAGGGCCTTGAGGAAAATCGCGCCGAGTACGAGCGGCTCATCGAGGTGTTCCGGGCCCACGACATCGGTTATTTCTTCTACAACGGCGGCGGCGACTCGCAGGATACCGCACACAAGGTCTCGCAGCTGGGTGAGGCCATGGGCTATCCGGTGACCTGCATCGGCATCCCCAAGACGGTGGATAACGATCTCCCCGTCACCGACACCTGCCCGGGCTTTGGCTCGGTGGCCAAGTACATCGCCGTGGCCACGCGCGAGGCGGGCCTGGACGTGGCCTCGATGGCGCAGACCTCTACCCGGGTCTTCATCCTTGAGACGATGGGCCGGCATGCCGGCTGGATTGCGGCGGCATCCGCCCTGGCGTGCGAGACCCCCGATGACCCCCCGCATGTGATTCTGCTGCCCGAGGTCCCCCTTAACGAGCAGCGGTTTCTGGGGCGGGTGCGCGACTGCGTGGAGCGCATCGGCTACTGCGTGATCGTGGTCTCGGAGGGGGTGAAAACGGCCGCCGGAGAGTTTCTGTCGGACCAGGGCACGCGCGACGCCTTCGGTCATGTCCAGCTGGGTGGCGTGGCCCCCACCGTGGCGGCCATGGTCAAGGACGCCCTGGGCTACAAATATCACTACGCCATCGCCGATTACCTGCAGCGCGCGGCCCGGCATATCGCCTCGGCCACCGATGTGGAGCAGGCCTACGCCCTTGGGCGCGCGGCCGTCGAGCTTGCGCTGGACGGCCGCAATGCGATCATGCCAACCATCGTGCGCGAGTCCGACCGGCCTTATCGCTGGACGATCGGCGAGGTGCCGCTCGCCGATGTTGCCAATGTCGAGGCCAGGATGCCCGCTGACTATATTGATGCGAGCGGCATGTTCGTGACCGACGCCTGCCTGCGCTACCTGCGCCCGCTGATTGCCGGCGAGGACTATCCGCCCTACCGCGAGGGGCTGCCCGACTACGCGCGGCTGCGGGGTCAGCGCGTTGGCAAACGCCTGCCCGCGTTCGGGGACTGACCGGGCCCCGCGGGCTGCGTATAATCCAGTCGCAGATCGGAATTTTTCATCAGGAGAGCACCATGGCCTACGAGGGCATCAGCGCAGGGAAGAACCTCCCCAACGACATCAACATCATCATCGAGATCCCGGCCCAGGCCGACCCGGTGAAGTACGAGGTGGACAAGGACTCGGGCGCTATCGAAGTGGACCGTTTCATGGGCACGTCGATGCGGTATCCGGCCAATTACGGCTATATCCCCGAGACCCTCTGCGGCGACGGCGACCCGCTGGATGCGCTTGTTGTCACGCCATTTCCGCTGGTGATCGGCTCGGTCATCCGCTGCCGTCCGGTGGGCGTGCTCGAGATGTCGGATGAGGGCGGCAAAGACGCCAAGCTGCTGTGTGTGCCGATCAGCAAGCTCACGCCCCTCTACGACCACGTGAGCGAGCCGGGCGATCTGCCCGCACTGCTGCTCGAGCAGATCAGCCACTTTTTCGAGCGCTACAAGGATCTCGAGCCGGGTAAGTGGGTCAAGGTAAACGGCTGGAAGGGCTATGACGCCGCCGTTGCCGAGATTAACGACGCCGTCGCCCGCGTCTCGGGCTGATCGCGTGGTCAAGCTCACCCGCATCTACACCCGCACGGGCGACAGCGGCCAGACCATGCTGGGCGATGGCAGCCGCGTTGCCAAGACCGACGCGCGGGTCACCGCCTACGGCACGGTCGATGAGCTCAACGCATTGCTTGGGCTATGCCGTTTGCAGGCCGACGAGCAGATGGATCCGGCGCTGGCCCGAATCCAGAACGATCTGTTTGACGTGGGCGCCGATCTGGCAACCCCCGAGCAGGATGATCCACCCTACGAGCCGCTGCGGGTCGTCGCCAGCCAGACGGCATGGCTCGAGCAGGAGATCGACCGGGTCAATGCCGCGCTCGAGCCGCTGCGCTCGTTTGTGCTCCCGGCCGGCAGCCCGGCCGCGGCGCATCTGCATCATGCGCGAACCGTGGCGCGGCGGGCCGAGCGTGATACGGCGGCGCTCGCCTCGATCACGCCCATCAACGAGGAAGTACTGCGCTACCTCAATCGCCTGTCCGACTATCTGTTCGTGCTGGCGCGTGACGCCAACCGGGGAGCGGCCGGCGACGTGCTCTGGCAACCCGGCGAAAACCGCTGACCATGGCCTGGCGGCAGGTAGTGTTTGCGCTGCCCGCCGCGCGGGCCGGACTGGCCGAGGCAGCCCTTGAGGCATGGGGCGCCAGCGCTGTTACCTGGGCCGAGGCGGAGGGCGCCGAGGCCGTGCTCGAGCCGCCGCCCGGCGAGACGCGGCTGTGGGACAGGGTGCGGGTCGAGGCCCTGTTCGAGGCTGACGCTGATCTGACCGCAATCCATGCGGCGGTTGCGGCGGCACTCGGTGAGGCGCCGGCCGACTGGCAGGCAATCGAAGTGCCCGATACGGCCTGGGAGCGGGTCTGGCTGGCCGATTTCAAGCCACTGCATTTTGGTCACGGGCTGTGGGTGGTGCCGACTGGCACCGAGCCGCCCGACCCGGGCGCGGTCAACCTGCGTCTTGACCCGGGTCTGGCCTTTGGCACGGGCACCCACCCCACCACCGCGCTGTGCCTGGAGGCGCTGGCGGCAGCGCCCCCTGTCGGGCAGACCGTGATTGATTATGGCTGTGGCTCGGGGCTGCTGGGTATTGCCGCACTCAAGCTGGGGGCAGCGCGTGTCATAGCGGTCGACAACGACCCGCAGGCCCTGATGGCCACGCGGGACAATGCGGCGCGCAATGCCGTCGCCGAAAGGCTGGTGGTGCAGGGAGTCGAGGCGCCGCTACCCGATGCGGATGTCGTCGTGGCCAACATCCTGGCCGGCGTATTGATCGAGCTTGCCCCGCGTTTGCTCGGTGCGTTGCAACCGGGCGGTCGCTTGCAGCTCGCCGGGCTGCTCGACACCCAGGCGGCCGAGGTCAGGGGCGCCTACGAGCCGGCCGCCGGATTCGGCCCAGGTGCCGTGCGCGACGGCTGGCGGCGGCTCGACGGGCAGCGTCACGGCGACTATCATCGATAGGTTGATCCCACAGGAAGAACGGCATGGCGGACAAGCCTCAACAAGACTGCACAGGTATCGGGCCCATCGGCAGCTGTGTGCGCGATACCGTGACGGCGTATTTCGACAGGCTGGACGGCCACACCTGCCATGACCTGCATCGGATGGTGATCGAAGAGGCCGAGGCGCCGCTGTTTGAGGTGGTCATGCGCCACTGCGGGGGCAACCAGACGCGGGCGGCCGAGGCGCTTGGCATCAACCGGGGCACCCTGCGCAAAAAGCTGCGCCAGTACGGCCTCGAATCCTGACGTAACGGAGTCCCTTTCATGACGGCTGCGGCCCGTATTCAGCCCGTGCGACGGGCCCTGATCAGTGTTTCCAACAAAGACGGCGTCGCAGAGCTGGCACGTGGGCTTGCCGACGCGGGCGTAGAGATTCTCTCCACCGGCGGGACTGCGCGGCTGCTGGCCGACAACGGCCTCCCGGTTACCGAGGTGGGTGATTACACCGGCTTCCCCGAAATCATGGCGGGCCGGGTCAAGACCCTGCACCCGCGGGTGCACGGCGGGCTCCTGGGCCGGCGCGGCGAGGACGACGCCGTGATGGCCGCGCATGACATCCCGCCAATCGACCTGCTGGTGGTCAACCTCTATCCGTTTGAGGCCGCCGTGGCGCGGCCCGACTGCACGCTGGCCGAGGCCATCGAGAACATCGATATCGGCGGCCCGGCCATGCTGCGCGCCGCGGCCAAGAACCACGCCGGCGTTGGCGTGGCAACCGACCCGACGCAGTATGCCGCGGTGCTTGCCGCGATTGCCGCCACCGGCGGACTCGCGGATGCGCTGCGCTTTGAGCTGGCGGTGGCGGCCTTTGACCATGTGGCGCGCTATGACGCGGCTATCAGCAACTACCTCTCGGCGCAGGGTGATGCCGGCGGGCAGAGCGGCTTTCCGGGCCAGCTCAACCGCGCCTGGCACAAGCAGGCCGATTTGCGCTATGGCGAGAACCCGCATCAGGCGGCCGCCTTTTATCGTGCAGGCGATGCGCCGGCCGGCAGCTTTGCCGGCCATGTCCAGCGTCAGGGCAAGGCACTGTCCTACAACAACCTGGCCGATGCCGATGCGGCCTGGGCCTGTGCCGGTGCCTTTGACCGCCCGGCCTGCGTGATCGTCAAGCATGCCAACCCGTGCGGGGTGGCCGTGGCCGACAATCCAGTCGCTGCCTATGACGCGGCGTTTGCCACCGACCCCACCTCGGCCTTTGGCGGCATCATTGCCTTTAACCGCCCGCTCGACGAGGCCGCCGCGCGCGCCATCATCGAGCGACAGTTTGTCGAGGTCATCCTGGCTCCGGCGGTTACCGACGCCGCCCTCGAGATCACCGGGCAGAAGGCCAATGTGCGGGTGCTCGAGATCCCTGGCGGGCCGGTGGCCGGCGCCGGCTGGCGGCTACAGCCCATTGCCGGCGGGCTGCTGGTGCAGGACACCGACAGTGCGCTGTTCGGGGCCGAGGGCCTGCGCTGCGTGACCCGCGCGCCGGTGGATGCGGCGCTCAAGGCCGATCTTGATTTTGTCTGGCGGGTGGCCAAGTTCGTCAAGTCCAACGCCATTGTCTACGGCCGTGACGGCCGCACCCTCGGGATCGGTGCCGGGCAGATGAGTCGCGTCGACAGTGCCCGCATTGGTGTTCGCAAGGCCGAGGACGCGGGGCTGTCGCTTGCCGGGTCGGTGCTGGCGTCGGACGCCTTCTTCCCGTTTCGCGATGGTATCGATCAGGCCGCCGCCGCGGGTGTGACGGCCATTATTCAGCCTGGCGGCTCGATGCGTGATGACGAGGTTATTGCCGCGGCGGATGAGCAGGGTATTGCAATGCTGTTTACCGGCATGCGGCACTTCCGGCATTGAACAGGTGGAGGCAGCAATGAAGGTTCTGGTGGTCGGTGGCGGTGGGCGTGAGCATGCGCTGGCCTGGCGGCTGGCGGGCTCGCCGCGGGTCGATGCCGTGTACGTGGCACCGGGGAATGCCGGGACAGCCATCGAACCGGGTGTGCACAACGTCGATGTGGATGCCGAGGATGTCCCCGCGTTATGCGACCTGGCCCGGGAGCTTGGGGTTGAGCTGACGGTCGTGGGCCCCGAGGCGCCCCTTGCGGCGGGCATTGTGGATGCGTTCGAGGCAGCGGGACTGCGGTGTCTGGGTCCGCACCGGGCGGCGGCCGAGCTGGAGTCGTCAAAGGCCTTTGCCAAGGATTTTCTGGCCCGCCATGCCATCCCCACAGCGGCCTACAGCACGTTTGATGATCTGGCGGAGGCTCGCGCCTGGATCCGCGAGCGTGGCGCGCCGCTGGTCATCAAGGCCGACGGACTGGCCTCGGGCAAGGGTGTCACGGTGGCCAGAACCCTTGATGAGGCCCTTGCGGCCGCCGAGTCCATGCTGGGTGGCGCGTTCGGCGCCGCCAGCGAGCGGATCGTGGTCGAGGAGTTTCTGGAGGGCGAGGAGGCCAGCTTTATCGCCCTGGTCGATGGCGAGACGGTGCTTCCGCTTGCCAGCTCCCAGGACCACAAGGCGCGCGATGCCGGCGACCAGGGGCCCAACACCGGCGGCATGGGTGCCTATTCCCCGGCTCCGGTGGTTACCGAGGCTGTCCATCAGCGCATCCTCGATAGCGTCATACGCCCCACGGTGAAGGGGCTGGTGGCCGAGGGGCGTGGTTTTTGCGGCTTTCTGTACGCCGGTCTCATGATTGATGGCAACGGCAATCCGCGGGTGCTTGAATTCAACGTCCGCCTGGGTGACCCCGAGACCCAGCCCATTTTGATGCGTCTGGCCAGCGATCCGGTGGACCTTTTCGAGGCGGCGCTTGATGGCCGGCTTGATCAGGTTGCTGTGGAGTGGGATCCACGGCCCTGTCTGGGCGTGGTGCTGGCAGCGGGGGGGTATCCCGGCGCCTACGAGCGCGGCCATGTGATTACCGGGCTGCCGGCTGCACCGGAGGCCCACAGCAAGGTGTTTCATGCCGGTACGGCGCTTGATGATGCGGGACACGTGGTCACGGCCGGGGGGCGTGTGGTTTGTGCCTGCGCGCTGGGCCATGACATCGTGGACGCCCAGGCCGCCGCCTACGACCTGGCTCGCCGGGTCGACTGGCCCGGTGCCTTTATGCGGCCAGACATTGGTTATCGCGCGGTGGCCGTGGCGCTAAAAGGAGATGGGCAATGACACTCGCGTATCTATGCGTCCTGGTTGCCATTTTCATGCCCTTTGTCTTTGCCGGGCTGGCCAAGTCGCAGGGCGATTTTGACAACGCCCGGCCGCGGGAGTGGCTTGAGCGGGTCGAGGGCTGGCGCCAGCGTGCACACTGGGCCCAGCTGAACACCTTCGAGTCCTTCCCGCCCTTTGCCGCCGCCGTCATTATCGCCCATCAGCTGGGTGCCGCGCAGGCCTGGGTAAACGGCCTGGCGGTGTTGTTCGTGCTGTTCCGGGCCCTCTACGGGCTGTTCTACATCCTCGACAAGTCCACGGCGCGAAGCCTGGCGTGGACCGGCGGGTTTGTCTGCGTGATCGGTCTATTCATTGCCGCCGCGATGGCCTGAGTCGCGGCCGGGCCCGTGAGGCCGGGTGGCCAGAAACAGCACAACGCCGGCCATGACTGCCGTCGCGCCCAGGCGGGCGTATAACGGCTCCACCGATATCCACATCCACACCCAGCTGGCCGCCACCAGGATCAGGGCCGTGAGCTTGGCGCGCGGGCGGATCGCGCGGTGATCGCGCCAGTCCCGTAGCAACGGGCCAAAGCGCGGGTGGCTGTACAGCCAGGCGTGCAGGGCCGGTGAACTGCGCGAGGCGCAGGCCGCCGCCAGCAGCAAGAACGGCGTTGTGGGCACCAGCGGCAGGACAACCCCGGCACTGCCGAGGCCCACAAACATCAGTGCGAGGCCCAGCCAGACCCGGCGCATCAGTGCCGCGCGCAGCCCCTGTCCGCCTTGCGGCGAATCGCCGCGCGCCGTATCGGGCGGGTCTCGTCGTCTGCGTGTCATGTCGGGCTGCGGCTCCCTCATCGTGGCTGGCTGATCCAGGTCAACCAACCTGCCGTTATTCACGGCTATCGTTACGTCACTTACTGATCACGGAGACAGGCTGCCATGGCCGACACGCTACCGTTGGAGCGCGATCTGTTGCGACGCTATGACGTCACGGGGCCGCGCTATACGTCCTACCCCACCGCCGCGCAGTTTACCGAGGTATTCGACGCGCAGCGATATCGCCAGCGCGTTATCGAGAGCAACGAAGACCCCATGCCGCGGCCACTGTCGCTGTATGTGCACGTGCCGTTTTGCAGGACCGTGTGCTTTTATTGCGCCTGCAACAAGGTCATCACCGCCAACTACCGCCGCGCCGAGCGCTACCTTGATCGCCTGATCCAGGAGCTCGATCTCCAGGCGGCCCTTTTTGATGACGACCGGCCCGTCGAGCAACTGCATCTGGGCGGCGGCACGCCCACCTACTTTACCGATGAGGATCTGGCGCGGCTTATCGAGGCGATCCGCGAGCGCTTTCCGCTGGCCGCCCCGGATGTCCGCGAGTTCTCGATCGAGGTTGATCCGCGGACGGTTGATCGTGACCGCATCGCCCGGCTGGCGGATCTGGGCTTCAATCGCCTCAGCCTGGGCGTGCAGGATTTCGATGCCGATGTGCAGAAGGCCATCAACCGGATTCAGGGGGTGCGCGACACCGCCGATGTGGTAGCCGAGGCCCGGGCGCAGGGCTTTCATTCCGTCAATCTCGATTTGATGTATGGACTGCCTCTGCAGACTCCGCAGCGCCTGTCGCGCACGCTCGATGCCGTTCTCGATATCCGCCCCGATCGCATCGCGCTCTACAACTACGCGCACATGCCGCAGATGTTTCGTATCCAGCGCCAGATCAGCGAGGCCAGTCTGCCGCCGGCCGAGACCAAGCTCACCCTGCTCATCGAGGCCATGCAGCGGCTCGCCGAGGGCGGTTATCAGTACATTGGCATGGATCACTTTGCCCTGCCGGGCGATGAGCTGGCGCAGGCCGCCAACGATGGCACCCTGCATCGCAACTTCCAGGGTTATGCCACGCGGCCCGATCTCGATCTGATTGGACTCGGCGCTTCGTCAATCGGCCAGATCGGTGACGCCTACAGTCAGAACAAGCGCGATCCCGAGGGCCATGCGGAGGCCGTAGCCGCCGGGCGGCTGCCGATCTGGCGCGGCGTCGCGCTCTCGGCCGATGACCGCCTGCGGCGCGACGTGATTCAGGCGGTGATGTGTCAGGGGCGGGTGGATTTTCATGCCGTTGAAGAGCGCCACGGCGTGGTCTTCCGGCAGTATTTCCGCGAGGCGCTCGACGAGCTGACCCCGCTGGTTGATGACGGCCTGGTCCATGTCGGCCACAACGGCCTGGCGGTGACGCCCCGCGGGCAGTTCTTCCTGCGCAACGTGGCGATGCCCTTCGATGCCTACCTGGCGGATGCGCGCAACCAGCGGCGATTCTCGCGCGTGATCTGACGCGTCGCGGCGGGTCAGTGGCTGTGGCCGCTGCCCATTGCGGTTGGAGCCAGGACCTCGACCTCAACGGCAACGTCGCCGGCCCGCTCCAGCTCCAGGATGATCGTGTAGGTCTCACCCTCGGTCAGCGTCCGTTCAAGCCCCATGAGCATCACATGGCGGCCGCCGGGTTCGAACGTCAGCCCACCCTCGGCGGGCACCCGTACGCGGGGGGTATGCACCATGCGGCTGTTGCCACCGTCTTCAATGGTCTGATGCAGCTCGGCGCGCGGCGCTCGTTCCGTGCGCACCCCCACCAGGGCGTCGCCCCGCTGGCCGTCGTTCTCGAGCTCGAAGTACACGGCACCGGTCGGATGCCCCGGCGGCATGGCCCGTGACCAGGCATCATGCACCATGATCCCGGCAGTTGCCGTGCCGGCCCCGGCCAGCAGTAGTGCAATCGCCGTCAGGCGGATCAGGTGTTTGCGATAGCGGGACATGCGCACTCCTGGATTAGGCTTCACTGGGCATTATAGCGCGTTCTGGATTGGCGATTTCGTTCGCTTGCGCCGGGCGACTTCGGGACGTCAGCCCAGGATGCGGGGGGCCTCGCCCTCGCGGAGCGTCATGACCGGCCAGCCGCGTTGGCGGGCGGTGGTCTCGAGTGTTGCGTCGGGATCGACGGCCACCGGGTGGTCGACATGCTCGAGCAACGGCAGGTCGTTACGTGAGTCGCTGTAGAAGTGTATCGCCTCCATCATGCGGCCTTCGTCATCCAGCCACTGCTGCAATGCGGTGATTTTACCCTCACGAAAGGTCGGGACACCGCGGTGGCGGCCGGTGAAGGCGCCATTGCTGAACTCGGGCTCGGTGGCAAGCAGGACGGGGATGTTGAACAGCTGAGCGATCGGTTCGGTGATGAAGCGGTTGGTGGCGGTGATGATCATCAGGCCGTGGCCGCGCTCGCGGTGGTCATCGACCAGTGCGCGGGCGGCGGGCAGAACCCGCGGGCGGATATGGGAGTCGATGAACTCCCGACGCCACTCGCAGAGCGTGGCGTAGGGGGTGTCGGCCAGGGGTTGGAGTGCAAACCGCAGGAAGGTGTCGATGTCGAGTCGCCCGGCCTCGTAGTCGCGCATGAAGCGCTGGTTGTCTTCTTCGAACCGGGCCCGGGAGACGGCGCCCTTTTCCATGAGGTGCTGGCCCCACAGGTAGTCGCTGTCACCGCCGAGCAGGGTGTTGTCAAGATCGAAGATGGCCAGTTGCACGTGCTCTTCTCCGGTTTGTTGATTGCCGGCTGATTGTGCTCTGTGGAAGAATGAGAGGCAATGAAGGTTCCGTACTGGTGTTATAAGTGATTGATTCGCAGGGTTTTCGTCCAAATGTGGGGATAGTCCTGGCGAACGCTGTGGGCCAGGTTTTCTGGGGCCGGCGGATTGGCCAGGATGCCTGGCAGTTTCCGCAGGGCGGTATCCAGCGCAATGAGAGCCCGGAAGCCGCGCTCTACCGCGAGCTGCATGAGGAAGTGGGGCTGTCACCGGGGCATGTGTCGGTGCTGGGCTCGACGCGGGGGTGGCTTCGCTACCGGCTGCCACGGCATCTTATCCGTCGGCGGCAGCGGCCAACCTGCATTGGGCAAAAGCAGATCTGGTTTTTATTGCGTCTTGAGGCGGAAGAGGCAGCGGTGCGTCTGGATGCAACGGGCCAGCCCGAGTTCGATGCCTGGTCGTGGGTGTCCTACTGGCATCCGCTTGGGCAGGTCGTGTCGTTCAAGCGTGGCGTATACGAGCGCGCGCTTGAGCAGTTGGCGCCCATGCTCTTCCCGGGCGGGCCGCCGGCGCGCCCGCTTGATTCCGGGCCGGGCCAGCCTCCCGTGATCCAGCCGCGCTCGCAACGAGGCTGAGGCCAGTGCTCGAGACGCTCCATCGCATCGTCCAGGCAGTCAATGGGGCCAGTGATTTCGAGGAAGCGCTTGAGCTGATTGTGGAGCGGGTGGCTGAGGCGACCAGCGCCGATGTGTGTTCGGTGTATCTGCTGGAGCCCGAGGCGGCGCAGCTGCGCCTGGTGGCCACCCAGGGGCTTTACTCCGAGGCCGTGGGGCGGGTGCGGCTGGCGCTGGACGAGGGGCTGGTCGGACTGGTTGCCCAGCGCGAGGAGTCCATCAACCTCGAGAACGCGGATCGCCATCCGCGCTTTCGCTATTTCCCCGAGACGGGCGAGGAGCGCTTCCACTCGTTTCTGGGTGTGCCGATCATCCATTATCAGTCGCGGCTTGGCGTGTTGGTCGTGCAGCGACGGGTGGGCGACCGCTTCAACGATGCCGAGGTGGCGTTTCTGGTCACCATGGCCGCGCAGCTGGCCGGGGTGATGGCCCATGCCCGGGTGCGCGGCGATCTGGCGGCGGCGGTGGGTGATCTGCCGGGCCAGGCGCTGGGGCTGACGGGGATCGGTGGCTCGAGCGGCGTAGCAATGGGCGAGGGCTTTGTGGTTTCGCACCATGCCGATCTGGATGGCGTGCCGGATCGTCCCGCCCAGAGCCCGACGCGCGAGATTGCCGAGTTCCGCGCTGCGGTGGACGGAGTGCGGGCCGATCTCGAGCTGCTCGCCGAGCGTATGCGCGATCAGCTCCCCGATGGCGAGCAGCTGCTGTTTGATGTCTATCTGCGCATGCTCGATGGCGACAGTCTGACCCGGGGGGTCTGCGAGCGCATTGAGGATGGGCATTGGGCGCCGTTCGCGCTGCGGCGCACGATTGCCGAGCAGGTCCGCCGCTTTGAGGCAATGGAGGATGCCTATCTGCGCGAGCGTGCCAGTGATGTGCGTGACATGGGGCGGCGGCTGCTGGCCAGATTGCTGTCAGTCGAGTCCGATCAGGCACGGTTGCCCGAGCAGGCGATCCTGGTCGGCGAGGAGCTAAGCGCCTCACAGCTTGCAGAGATACCGCCCGAGCGCCTGGCCGGCGTGGTGAGCGCAGGCGGCTCGGCAAACTCGCATATTGCCATTCTGGCCCGGGCGCTGGGTGTGCCGGCGGTCATGGGCGTGCGCGAACTGCCCGTCCACGGCCTGCATGGCCGGGCCCTGATCCTGGATGGCTACCGCGGCCGCGTCGAGGTGGATCCGGCTGAGCCGTTGCGCGCCGAATACGCCCGGCTGCAGCGCGAGGAGGCCGAGCTGACGGCTGAGCTCTCCGAGTTGACGGGGCTGCCGGCCAGAACGCCGGATGGCGCGGAGATTCAGCTGTATGTGAACACCGGCCTCGCGGCCGAAATCAATCCGGCGCTCGAGATCGGTTGCGACGGCGTCGGGCTCCACCGCACCGAGTTTCCGTTCATGATGGGCGACCGCTTCCCCGGCGAGGAGGAGCAGGCTGTGCTGTATCGCGAGGTGCTGGCCGCCTTTGCGCCACTGCCGGTGACTCTGCGGACGCTCGATGTGGGTGGCGACAAGCCGCTGCCCTATTTCCCGACCCACGATGAAAACCCCTTCCTGGGCTGGCGCGGGGTGCGGATGACGCTGGATCATCCCGAGATCTTTCTCACGCAGTTGCGGGCCATGTTGCGCGCCTCGGTGGGGCTCGACAATCTGCGGCTCATGTTCCCGATGGTGACCCGGCTCGAGGAGGCCGAGCAGGCCAAGGCCCTGGTGATGCGGGCATGCGAGGAGCTGGCCGAGGAGGGGGTTGCAGTAACCCGGCCGCTCATAGGCGCGATGGTGGAGGTGCCGGCGGCCGTCTATCAGGCCGAGAGCCTGGCCCGCCGACTCGATTTTCTGTCGGTGGGCAGCAACGATCTCGCGCAGTATCTGCTGGCCGTTGATCGCAACAACAGTCGGGTGGCGTCGCTGTACGACGAGCTGCACCCGGCCGTGCTGCGGGCCGTCAACGAGGTGGCCCAGGCCGGCCAGCGCGTGGGCTGCCCGGTGTCGGTCTGCGGCAGCATGGCAGGCGAGCCTGGTGTTGCGCCGCTATTGCTGGCCATGGGCATGGAGGGCTTGTCGATGAGCAGCGGCCGCCTGCTTCGGGTGAAATGGGTGCTGCGCACCCTCAGCGCCGCGGAGTGCCGATCGCTGCTGGACGAGGCGCTTGCCTGCGAGACGCCGGAGGCGGTCAAGGCGCTGATCACGGTAGCCCTGGAACGGCATGGCCTGGGCGGGCTGATCAGGGCCGGACGGCACTGACGGCGCCGCCCGTCAGGCAGGCGTGGAGCCCGCGCTTCGCACCCTTACGATCACGTCCACACCCTCGATTGCCTTGCCCTGGGGCGGCGTTGGCAGTGCACTCACGGCCACGCCATCGGCGGGAATGTCTTCCATGTCACCCGTGTCCTCATCGAGAAAATGATGGTGCGGGTCGACATTGGTGTCGAAGTAGATGCGGCGCGGATCGGCCAGGATCTCGCGCAGCAGACCGGCCCGGGTGAATTGATGGAGCGTGTTGTAGACCGTGGTCTGCGACAGCCGGAGCCCCGCCTGCAGGGCTTCGGCATACAGGCCTTCGGCGGTCAGATGCCGCTCGCCCTGGCCGAATATGAGCTCGGCAAGCCCCAGGCGCTGGCGCGTGGCACGCAGGCCGGCCTGCTGTAGCAGGTCGCGCAGGTAGGCGTCGTGACTGCCGGATTGTGATTGCGTATTCATGGCGATGACCTATACAGGACCCGATTCGTCCTCTTTACACTAGCAAAAAAAACCGCTCTGGGTAAGTCATTGGAACGCGGCGCCGCTCAGGCCCAGGGCTTTAACTCAACAAGCACCACGGCGGCAATCAGCACCACCACGGGCGCCTCATTGAACCAGCGGTACCAGACGTGGCCGTGTGGATTGCGGTCCTCGGTAAAGGCCCGCAATAGCCGTCCGCAGTAAAGGTGATAGCCCACCAGAGCGGCTACCAGCAGTATCTTGACATGCAGCCAGCCCTGCTCGAGCCATACCGGCTGCAACACAATGAGCAAAATGCCAAGGCCCACCGCCACAATGGCGCTGGGGTTCATGATGCCGCGATAGAGCTTGCGCTCCATGACCTTGAAGCGCTCGCGCCCGGTCTCGTCCTCGGCCATTGCGTGATAGACGAACAGCCGCGGCAGGTAGAACAGCGCGGCAAACCAGGTCACAACGCTGATAATGTGGAACGACTTGATCCAGAGATAGGTCATGCCGATTGCTCCCCGGGCAGCAGCGCGCGGATTTCGTTGTGCAGGCGCTCGAAGTCGAGCAGGCCAATCCGCTGCCAGACAATGCGGCCCTCGCCGTCGATCAGGATGGAGGTCGGCGTGACGCGCACGTTGTCAAAGGCGCCCGCCACGGCGGCGCCGTCATCAAGCGCGATGGGATAGGGCAGATTTCGCCGGGTGACCAGGTTGCGGACACGCTCCTCGGGGTCATAGTCCATGGCCACTCCCACCAGGTTGAGCCCGGCGGGGCCGAGTGTCTCGTGGAGTTTGACCAGCTCGGGCATTTCGCTGATGCAGGTGGGGCAGTCGGTGGCCCAGAACTGGATGAGCACCGGCTCGCCGCGATACTCGGACAGGCTGACCGGCTGGCCGTCCAGCATCCGAAAGGCCACCTCGGGTGCCGGCTCGCCGCCGCGCGGCGCCAGCCAGACAAAGCTGACGGCACCCAGAACCAACAGCGCAGCGAGTCCGATGAACCATTCCTTGCGCATTGGTCACGGCCTCCTTGTAGTACCGCGATAATCGATTGCGGATAGTGTAGCAGCGCGCCGGGCGGATATTCAGGCCAGATACGCCCGCTGGATGGCCGTGCGGGTCAGGATGCCACGCCATCGCGGCTGGCCCGATGGCGTCCGGGCCTGCACCGCAAGGGCATCATCGCCGCCGTCGCGCATGCGCTCAAGCGCCTCGCGCAGGCTTGCCCGCTCGTCAATGCAGGCGAGCGGCCGTGACAGCGCGCGAACCGCGGTGACCGAGGCGGGCCGGCCGGCAAGCGCCTCGGCGCTGGCAAGGCGCGGCCCGTTGCCAGCGACGCCCTCCACGATCAGCCAGTGTGGCTCGGCGTCCAGTGTGGCCGCTACCTCGGCCGCCCCGGCGGTGGCCGACAGGACGGCAAAGCGCCGGTCAACGAGATCGAGAATACCAAGGCGGCTCGCCGCCTGCAGTAGCGGGTTGCGCCGCGGATCAAGGCCCCGCTCGCCCAGGCTCAAATGATAGATCGAGTCGGTACGAAACAGTTCCCGTGCGGCCAGCATGCCGGCCGCGATGGCCAGCATGCCGGGCAGGATGATGCCGGGGTTGGCCGTGAGCTCCAGCATGGCCGTAAGCGCGGCAAGCGGCGCCCGTAGCGTCGCGCCCATCATGGCGCCCATGCCCAGCAGCGCGTAGAGCGCCGGACTGCCAATGGCCACGGGCACGAGGGCGGCAAACAACAGGCCGAGCGCCGCGCCTGCCGCCGTTCCCATCACCAGCGTGGGGCCGATGAGGCCGCCCGGTATGCCGAGCCCCAGCACGGCCGCGGTCGCCACCAGTTTGGCGGCAATGATGAGGATGAGCATGCCGGGCTCGATCTGCCCGCCCAGCGCGGCCGCCACGGTGTCGTAGCCAATGCCCATGACCTGCGGCACCGCCAGTGCAATGGTACCCACCACGGCCCCGCCGAGGGCCGCCCGCGCGGTGATCGACCAGCCCGGCAGGAGGCCATTGGCGAGTCGGAGCGAGCGGATGAACGCGGCGGCCAGGCCACCGGCCACCAGCCCCAGGACCAGAACAAGAGGCAGTTCATGCAGCCCCTGAATGCTCAGGGCCGGAATGGTAAAGGCGATATCGGCACCCACCACCATATGCGCCGTTGCGGTGGCCACCACGGCCGCGATGATCACCGGCAGAAAGCCGGCGATGGTGTACTCCATGACAACCACTTCCATCGCAAACGCCACGCCGGCGAGCGGCGTGTTGAACGATGCGCCGATGGCGGCCGCGGTGCCGCAGGCCACCAGCACCCGCAGGCTGTTGTGCGGCAGACCAAGGCGTTGTCCCAGTTGGCTCCCGGCCGTCGCGCCGAGGTGCACACTCGGCCCCTCACGGCCCACCGACTGGCCGCTGATGATGGCAAGGGCACCGGCCACAAACTGGTGTACGGCATTGCGCACCGGCAGTAGCGCCTGGTGGTAGGCGGTGCGCTCGATTACATAGGCAATGCCGGTGTGCCGGGCGGCGGCGCCCATGCGCTGCAGGTACAGCCCGATCAGGGTGGCCCCGGCAACGGCCAGGGCCAGTCGCTGCCAGGGTGCAAGGCTTTCGAACGCCTCGCCACCCCCCGGGAGCAGACCCGTCTGGGCGGTTTCGTAGAGGAGCCGAAAGGCAATTACGATCCCGCCCGCCACCAGACCACTCAGCGCCCCCAGCAGTGCCATGAGCACCGGAGCACGGCCGTTGGAAAGGCGCAGCTTTTCCCGGGCAATGACGGCCTGCCAGCGGGACTCGGGGACGGGGTTGTGAGGGGTTGGCGCTTGCATTGCTCCCTGCCAGCGGCACCGATGGGGCATCATCTGGCATCATACAACGTCAATCGCAAGTGCTCAGAGGAGTCGGGTCATGATTACCGCGGGTATCGTCGGGGGCACCGGGTATACAGGCGTCGAGCTGTTGCGGCTGCTGGCGGCGCACCCGGGCGTCAGCATTCGTGTGATCACCTCGCGGGGACAGGCCGGGCAGCGGGTCGATGCCATCTTCCCCAATCTGCGTGGCGTCCTTGATCTTGCATTCAGCGAGCCCGACCCGGATGCGCTGGGCGAATGTGACGTGGTGTTCTTTGCAACCCCCAACGGGACCGCCATGGAAATGGCGCCGGCACTGATTGCGCGGGGCGCGCGGGTCATTGATCTGGGCGCCGATTTCCGCATCCGCGATCTTGCCGTGTGGTCGCAGTGGTACGGCATGGATCACGCCTGCCCCGACCTGGCCGCCGAGGCGGTCTACGGGCTGCCCGAACGGCATCGTGACGCCATCCGGACCGCCCGCCTCGTGGCCAACCCCGGTTGCTATCCCACGGCCGTGCAGCTCGGGCTGTTGCCGCTGCTCGAGGCGGGTGCGGTGGATACCCGCCACGTGGTGGCCGACGCCAAGTCGGGCGCAAGCGGTGCAGGCCGTCAGCCCCGTCAGCACACGCTGCTCTGCGAAGCGGCCGAGAACTTTCACGCCTATGGTGCGGCAGGGCACCGGCATCTTCCCGAGATCCGTCAGGGCCTTGAGGATGCCGCCGGCGGCCCGGTGGGGCTGACCTTTGTGCCGCATCTGCTGCCCATGATCCGCGGGATTCATGCCACGCTGTATGCGCCGTTGCTTGATCCGGCCATCGATCTGCAGGCGCTCTACGAATCGCGCTATGCCGATGAGCCCTTCGTGGATGTGTTGCCCCCGGGCAGTCACCCCGAGACACGAACGGTGCGGGGCGGCAACATGGTGCGCATTGCCCTGCATCGTCCGGTGGACAGCAACATGGCGCTGGTACTGGCGGTCGAGGACAACCTGGTCAAGGGAGCCGCCGGCCAGGCCATTCAAAACATGAATTTGATGCTGGGCCTTGACGAGACCCTGGGGTTGGCTCACACCGCCGTCCTGCCCTGATCGCATTGACGGGAACGACCACACGATCAGAGAATGCACCAAGCCGCTTTATTACCGGAGGCAATCGACATGACTGAAGTCGCCGAACAGGACGAACTCCTCGTCTTTACCGATAGTGCAGCCACCAAGGTGCGCCAGCTGCTCGAGGACGAGCAGAACGATGCGCTCAAACTGCGCGTCTATATCACGGGCGGAGGCTGTTCCGGGTTTCAGTACGGATTCATGTTCGATGAAAACGAAGAGCCCGGTGATGCGGTCGTCGAAAATGGTGGCGTCACGTTGTTGGTCGACCCCATGAGCGGCGCCTATCTGGAAGGGGCCGAGATCGACTATGTCGAGGGCATCGAGGGCGCCCAGTTCGTGATCCGCAACCCCAATGCCAGCACCACCTGTGGCTGTGGGTCGTCCTTCGGGGTCTGAGGCGCGGCGTCAGGCCGGATAGATACCGCCCAGACGGGCCGGCCGCCGCGCCCCCGTCACCCGCTCAAGCGCAAGGGGCTCACCCTGCAGCGCTGCCCTTGCCAGCCAGGCAAACCCCAGCGCCTCGACGGTGCCGGCCGGATAGCCAAGGGCATCACTGGTAACCACAGGCAGTGGATGCACCGCGCGCTCCAGGCGGGCCAGCAGATCCAGATTGGCGGCCCCGCCGCCTGCTACCACCAGATCCTGCAGCGGCTGTGGCGCCCCGGACACGGCAGCGGCCGTGCTGCGCGCTGTCAGCTCGGCCAGTGTGGCCTGCACGTCAACCGGGTTCTCGCGCCCGCTGAGATGTCGCTCCAGCCAGTCCGTACTGAAATGCTCCGGACCCGTGCTTTTGGGCGGCTGGCGCCGGAAAAAGGGATCGGCAAGCAACCGCTCCAGGAGGGCGTGGTCAACCTGGCCGCCGGCGGCCCAGGCGCCTTCGCTATCAAAGGGCATGCCCCGATGCCGGCGCGCCCAGGCATCCAGCAGGGTGTTGGCGGGCCCGCAGTCAAAGCCATTCAGCACAACTCCGCCGGGCCCCAGCAGGGTGAGGTTGGCAATGCCCCCCAGGTTGAGAACGCCGCGTGCCTCCGCGCTTGCAAAGAGCGCTGAATGAAATAGCGGTGCCAATGGCGCGCCCTCGCCGCCCTCCGCGAGGTCGCGCTGGCGGAAGTCGGCGACCACCGTAATGCCGCTGGCGGCTGCCAGGCGGCTGGGGTCACCAATCTGACTGGTGACCGGGGGGATTGCGTGGGGCGCATGCCAGACCGTCTGGCCATGGAGGCCGATTGCCGATACACCCGCCGCGGTCTGGCCGGTGTGATGCAACAACTGCGCTACGGCGTCGGCGTAGTAGCGCGGCAACGCGGCATCGAGCGCCAGCACCCGATGGAGCGGGGTATTGCCCGTGACCTCCCGCAGCGTTTGCTGCAGTGACTCGGGCCATGGGAGCTGGCAGTGCCCACGCAAATGCGGGCGCCCGGCTGCGTCAAAATCGGCCAGCACGGCATCCACCCCATCCAGGCTGGTGCCCGACATCAGGCCGATGAGGGTCATCACGGGTGGCGGCAGCTCAATCGCTGGCCTGGGCGATGCGCGTCTGACTCATGCGATCAAGGCGGGCGATCCAGGCGTCCGTACTGGCGCGGAAGTCCGCCTGATAGCGCCTGTCGAGGGGCTCTGCGGTGGGCAGCTCGACGGTGCGCGGATTGCGATGCACGCCGTCCACACGGAATTCGTAGTGCAGGTGGGGGCCGGTGGACAGCCCGGTGCTGCCGACATAGCCGATGACCTCGCCCTGCTGGACGCGGTCCCCGGTGGACTGCCCGCTCGCAAAGCGACGCATGTGGGCATACAGGGTGGTGTAGCGGGTGCCATGCTGGAGTATGACGGTGTTGCCATAGCCGCCCTTGCGCCCGCGATGGATGATCTTGCCGTCGCCGGCGGCCACGATGGGCGTGCCGGGTGGGGCGGCGTAGTCGGTGCCTACATGTGGCCGCTCGGTGCCGTAGATGGGATGCACGCGGTTGGGGTTGAATTCCGAGCTCACCCGAGTGAAGTCGGTGGGCGTGCGCAGGAATGCCTTGCGCATGCTGCGGCCCTCCGGCGTGTAGTAGTCGCTGCGGCCGTCGGCGTCCTCGAAGCGCAGCGCGCGAAAGCGATCACCGCGGTTGACGAACTCCGCCGCCAGAATCCGGCCATTGCGAACCTTTTCACCATCCCGAAACAACGTTTCATAGATCACGGTAAAGCGGTCATTGCGGCGGATGTCGAGCGCAAAGTCGATGTCCCACCCGAAAATGCCGGCGAGCTCCATGATCAGGCGGTCGTCCAGCCCGGCCTCAGCGCCGGCGTGGTAGAGCGAGGTGTTGATCCGGCCCTCGGCCACGGCCACACGCCGTTCCAGTTCGCGCGTCTCGATCCGGGTTGTGTAGGTCCCGCCAGCCGGTGTGGGCTCCACAACCAGGGTGCGCGTGTCGTCGATTTCGTAGCGCAGCCGCTGCAGACCGCTATCGGCGGTGATATGCAGCAGGATCTCGTCGCCAGGGTAGAGGCGCGTGAGCCGGGTCGCCTCATCGCTTGCGTTGACCACCTCGTGCACGTCGCGGGCGGTGAGCCCGGCACGCTTGAACACGGCGGCGAGGTTGTCGCCACTGCGCACGCGCAGCCGCTGCCAGTCGATAGTGGGCGCCTGCGACTCAGCGGTGTTGACGGGGTTTGCCGAGGCGGGTGCCGGTGCCGGCTGTGATGGCCGCGCTGTGGCCGCCGCGGCCGGATCCGACAGGCGCAGGGTGATTTGTTGTGTGTCGGCCGCCGGCAGGGTCGAGGTGGCATCGCCAAGTGGCAGCAGCAGGCCCGCCCCCACCAGGAGGACGCCGACGCCCAGTAATGCGTTCCGCACCGGCCGCTGCCCCAGAAAATGCCGGCGATGTCGCGGACTTGCTGTCATTGTTTCAACCCGTTTGGTCATGCGATCGAACGATAGCGGCGCGCGGGTTCGCGGTCAACGCGCGAGGCGCCGGATTTCGGTAGACTTTGGCGTTTGGCAGGCATGCATTTGAGGGAAATGTCGATGAGCAGTGTTGAGGCCGTGCTGGAGCAGCTGCGGCGAGGGGCTGATGAGATCATTCGCGAGGACGAGCTGCGCGAGCGTCTGGCCAGTGGGCGGCCGCTGCGTATAAAGGCCGGCTTCGACCCCACGGCTCCCGATCTGCACCTGGGGCACACGGTGCTCATCAACAAGCTCCGGCAGTTTCAGGATCTGGGGCATCACGTGCTGTTTCTCATCGGGGATTTCACCGGGATGATCGGTGACCCGACCGGGCGCAATGCCACGCGCAAGCCGCTCACACCGGAGGACGTGGCACATAACGCCGAGACCTACCGCGAGCAGATCTTTCGCATCCTCGACCCCGGGCGCACCGAAGTGGTCTTTAACTCGAGCTGGATGGCGGGGATGTCGGCCACCGACATGATCCAGCTGGCGTCGCGCTACACGGTGGCCCGAATGCTGGAGCGCGATGACTTTCACAAGCGCTATCACGGCAATCAGTCAATCGCCATTCACGAATTCCTCTATCCCCTTATCCAGGGCTATGACTCGGTCGCGCTGCGCGCTGATGTCGAGCTGGGTGGCACCGATCAGAAGTTCAACCTGCTGGTGGGCCGCGAGCTGCAGCGTGAATATGGCCAGGCCCCACAGGTTCTTTTGACCACGCCGGTGCTCGAGGGACTGGGTGGCGGGCAGAAGATGTCGAAGTCGCTGGGTAATTACGTGGGCATTCGTGAGCCGGCGGGCGAGATGTACGGCAAGATCATGTCGGTGTCCGATGAGCTGATGTGGCGCTACTTCGAGTTACTGTCGTTTCGCTCGCTCTCCGAGATTGAAGGCATCCGCGCGCGCGTAAACGCCGGAATGAACCCGCGTGATGCCAAGTTCGAACTGGCGGATGAGCTGGTCACCCGTTTTCATGATGCAACCTGCGCCCGAGAGGCCCACGAAGAATTCGTGGCCCGCTTCCAGCGCGGCGCCATGCCCAGCGACATGCCCGAGCACGAGCGCGAGGCCAATGCCGATGGGCTGGCACTGGTGCCGTTGCTTAAAGACCTTGGGCTTGTGCCAAGTACCGCCGAGGCGTTGCGAATGCTCAAGCAGCGGGCCGTGCGCGTCGATGGTGAGCGGGTTGAGTCACGCGACTGTGTGCTGCCGGCCGGGGCGCAGTACGTCCTGCAGGTGGGCAAGCGTCGCTTCGCCCGGGTCCACGTACAGAAAAGTTTATGACAGCCCGTTGACAGTCAGTCGGGATGCTGTAGACTTCCCTTTCTCGCTTCGGCGGGGTCAACTTCCAGCCGCCAAGCGGCACAAAATAACAGTTGACCGGGCAGCGCAAAGGTTTACAATGCGCCGCCCGCAGAGGAGTAACCTCCTCTGCCAGACCTCGAAATCCGGGGTTGACGAAAGGCGGCGCAGCAGTAGAATGCGCAGCCCTGCCGGCCGAACAGGCCCGGCGCTCTTTAACAAGATGGACCAGACAACTTGTGTGGGTGCTCGCGTCGACATCAGTGCAGATGCATAGATATCGACCAGAGCAACTCAAATATGAGGTGCCTTGTGTCGAGCCAAGATTTGTCGGCTTAACCGACTACAACTCTTGAACTGAAGAGTTTGATCCTGGCTCAGATTGAACGCTGGCGGCATGCCTAACACATGCAAGTCGAGCGGCAGCAGGTC
>CAJXMI010000011.1 GCA_913056145.1 uncultured Spiribacter sp. | reverse complement strand
GCAAAGGCGGCGGGCACCCCGCCCAGTACCAGGCCATCCACCACGACAGTACTGTCGGTGGCAATCTGGCCAAGGCTTGCCCGCACCGCGCGATCCGCCGCCGTGTCGGGCCCCGGATATCCCCCTGCAAGCTCATGCACAGTGAGCGCTTGACCCTCGGCGCGCAGCGCCGCGATAACATGCCGGTCATAGCGGCTGCCGCCAGTGGGCCGGTCAAGCCGCCCCGGGACCAGAAAGTGAAGCCGGGTCACGCCTTGAGTGACCGCTCATACGCCGCCGAGGCCACGTGGGATTCGTGCAGCGTGACCCGCAATCGGTCGAGCGTACGCGCCGACTCACCGAAATCGCCGTTGTCGATGGCGCTCGCCAGTGCGTCAGCGATATGCCGGGCAAGAAACTCGGTTGTGGTGTTGATACCCGCAAACTCGGGCAACTCGTCGAGATTGCGCAGGTTGTAGCGGCCCAGGATGGCCCGCAGCGTCTCGGTGGCGCGAGCAATATCGATGACCACGCCATCCGCATCCAGTGTCTCCCGAAAAAACGTGGCGTCGGTGACATAGGTGGCGCCGTGCATTGCCTGGGCCGGGCCGAAGGTCTCGCCGCGGAAGCTGTGGGCAATCATGAAATGCTCGCGGACATTGATGCTGTACATGGATTACTCCTGATAGCGGATGCGATGGCAGAGACCCGTGCCGTTGGCAATGCGGGCCATCGTGTCAGGCAGCGCGGCAAACGCGGATTCAGCGTCGATCAGTGCCGCCCAATGCGGATGATCGGCCAGCAGGCGCAGTGCCGTATCGAGGCGCCGGGCATGATCCCAGCGCGGCCGCATGTCGGGGTTGAGCTGGCCGACCTGGCTTGAGCGCAGCGTAAGCCGCCGCGAATGAAAGTCCTCCCCCAATGGCAGGGCGGGCGCATGGGCGCCATACCAGCTGAGCTCGATGATGCTCGCCTCGTCGGCGGCCCGGTCGAGGGCAAGGCGCAGGCCCGCCTCGCTGCCACTGGCATGGATGATGCGATCGGCATGGCCCGGGGCGCTGTCGGGCGTGGCAAAGTCAACACCGAGCGCCTGCGCCAGTGCGGCACGTTGCGGATTGCTGTCCACCAGGCTGACCTGCGTGCCGGGTATACCGGCGCAGAGCGCTGCGGTGAGACTGCCAACCACGCCGGCGCCAACGACCAGGATGCGCTCACCCGGGCGGGGCAGGGCATCCCAGGTGGCGTTGAGGGCGGTCTCGGTATTGGCGGCGAGCACGGCAAGCGCGGGGTCGAGCCCGTCGGGCAGTGGGTGCACGGCGGGCGTCTCGACCACATAGCGGGTTTGATGCGGATACAGGCAGAACACCGTCTGCCCCTCCCATCCCGCCGGTCCGGCCTCGACAATGCCGACATTGCTATAGCCATACTTGACCGGACCCGGGAAGTCGCCCGCCTGAAACGGAGCGCGCATGCGCTGATGCTGGCTGGCCGGTACCCTGCCATGCCACACCAGTGACTCGGTACCGCGGCTGACGGCACTGTAGAGTGTGCGCACTCGAAGCTGCCCGGGTGCCACGGCCGGCAGGGTCTCGTTGCGGATCTCTCCGGTGCCGGGGGCGGTGATCCAGAAGGCCTGGCTGCGGGGCTGGGTCATGGGCGCTGCGCACTCCTGCGTGCCAGTACGTGTCAAACGGCATCGAGCCATCGGAAAACGGAGGGTAGCATTGGTTCCCCAAACCACCCATCGAAACGGCCCGGCCCTGTTGATCGAGCTGCTGCTGGGTGCCATCCCGCTTGCTGCCGGCGCAGGCGGGCTGCGGCTTGCACTCGATCTGAGCCCTGCGGTTATGGGGGTGGCGCTACTCGCCTACGCGGGCCTCGGGCTTGCTCTGTGGCGCCAGCGCGGCAATGTCTCGCTCACCCCGGCCGATCGGGTCACGCTGGGGCGGGGTGTGCTGGTCATGCTGCTGATCGGCCTTATCCCGGCGGCGGATGCCCTGGGGCAGGAGCCGTCTCTGCCCTTCGCGCTTGCGCTTGCCGCGGTGCTGCTGGATGGCCTTGATGGCGCGGTGGCCCGCCGGCTCGGCTGTGCGACCCGGGCGGGCGCCCGCTTTGATATGGAGCTTGACGCGCTGTTGTTGCTGGTACTGGGTGTCTGGCTGGTGCTGCTTGACCGCGCGGGGATCTGGGTGTTGCTGATTGGGGCCTGGCGCTATGTCTTTGTGCTGGGTGGCTGGATTGACGCCCGCCTGCGCCGCCCGCTGGCGCCATCGCAGCGGCGGCGAGTGATTTGTGCCGTCCAGGGGCTGGGGTTGACGCTCTGCCTCGCGCCCGGCGTGCCGCCAACGCTCAGCGCCCCGCTTGCGCTGGTGCTTTTCCTGCTTCTTAGCTATTCGTTCCTCGTCGATGCTGCGGCATCATGGCGATCCGAGCCCCCAACGGGAGATGTCTGATGATCCGTTACACACCGCTTTCCTTGAGCCTCGCTGGCGTCAGCCTCCTTGCCGGCGGGCTGCTGGCCAGTCCCGCAATGGCCGAGCCGCAGCGCTACGTGGTCGATGAGGAGCATGTCAGCATTGGCTTTCTTGCCGGCCATGCCCGCTTTGCCGATGTGCTGGGCCTGTTCACCGAGGTGAGCGGCGAGTTCGTCTACGACGCCGAGGCCCATGAGCTGCAGTCGGGGACGGCCGAGATCGCCGCTGATAGCGTCTTTACCGGACACAACGGCCGCGATGGCCATGTCCGCGAAGACGACTTTCTGGCCGCTGGCGCGCACCCCGTGATCCGTTTTGAAGCGACCGACTATGTGGCCCGGGATGCCCGCACCGGCACAGTGCAGGGTGAGATTACGATTCGTGGGGTAACGCGCCCGCTCAGCCTCGAGGCCACCATCAACCGCATCGATGCCCATCCCATCGGCGGCGCCGAGACGCTCGGCGCCTCGCTCCGTGGCAGTCTTCGGCGCAGCGAGTTCGGCATGGACTATGCGCTTGAGGGGGATCTGGTCAGTGATCGCATCGAGCTTCTTATCGAGTTCGAGGCCATTCGCGAGGACGGTTGATGGGCAATGCCGGCCGGGGTGAGCGGATTGGGCTTGCGCTCGGGGGCGGCGCGGCGCGGGGTTGGGCGCATATCGGTGTCATCCGGGCGCTGCGCGAGGCAGGGATTCAGCCGGATCTGGTGGCCGGCACCTCGGTAGGCGCCATCGTGGGGGCCATGCTCTGCAGTGATCATCTCGATGCCTTTGAGCACTGGGTCCGCGATCTGGGGCGCCGCGACGTGGTCGCCTACATGGATTTTGCCCTTGGCAATGGGGGTTTCATTCAGGGACGACGCCTGCTTGGTCATTTTCACGAGACCTTTGGCGATTTGCGCTTTGAATCGCTGCGCACTCCGCTGGGTGTGGTGGCTACCGATCTCTACAGCGGCCAGGAGCGCTGGCTGCGCGATGGGGACGTGGCGATGGCGGTACGGGCATCGATGGCGTTGCCCGGTGTCTTTACGCCCGTTCAGGTCCACGGCGAGTGGCTTGTGGATGGCGGTCTGGTCAACCCGGTGCCCATCTCGCTCTGCCATGCCATGGGGGCGGATCGGGTGATTGCGGTCAACCTGAGTGGCGGGCTGCTGGGGCGGCGTATCCAGCCCCCGGTGCCGGACGTGGGCACCTCCATGGCGGCGGCGGAGCCCAGGTCCGATGCACCCCCGGCCGATGGCCCGATGGGCTGGCTACAGCGCCTCTCGCATGGCTTTCGGGATAGCGCCGAGGCGCTCCAGGCACAGTTCCAGCGTGGTACGCGTGAGACCAGCCCGGGTGTTTTCGACGTCATCGCCACGTCGGTGAACGTCATGCAGGACCGCATCACCCGCAGCCGTATGGCGGGCGATCCGCCGGATCTGCTGATTACGCCGCGCCTTGCGCATATTGGTCTGCTCGAGTTGTATCGGGGTGACGAGGCGATTGCGGAGGGCTATGAAGCCGTTCAGCGCATGCAACCCGCCATCGAGGCGTTTGTGGACGCATCCCGCCCACACTGAGCCGGTCGGTGCTGGCGCTCGCGCGGAGGGCTAGTGCTCCAGGCTCGCGATATGGGCCAGGATCGGCCAGGCAACCAGCATTTGCGCAAAGCGGATGGTGGGTCGTCGATCCGCCGCGGCCGATGCGGTGCCTGAGGGGGGCTCCACGCCGGCAAAGGCGCAGATTTCCTGCTCCAGCGTTGCCAGTGCCGCCGGAGGCATGTAGCCGTCCACATGCAGCACGTTGACCGTGCGCCCACGAAAGTGACTGGGCACGGTGGCGAGCATGAAGGGCATCGCCGATTCCCGTGTCATGTTGTTGAGGTCAACCGGAAAGTACAGCGCTGGCTGATCGCCGTGACGCGGCTGCACGATGACTTCAAGGTGCTGGCACTCGGGCGGATCGTCCAGATCCAGCCGGCCACGGGCCAGCGATTCGAGACGGCTGGGCTGGATGCGCAGGATCACGTCGGCTGCGTCCTGCTGAATGGCGATCCACTCATCATGCTGGGCGGCGCGCCGGGCGATCTCCTCGGCCACCTCGGTCGGATCATAGCCGCGGTCTCGGGTGTCGCGCGCGGCCTTCCAGTCGTGTTTGATGCTGATATCCGTGTCCACGTACACGCAGGCATCAAGCAGCGGGCGCAGCGCCGGGTACAGGGTATGGAGGCCCTCGACCAGGATGACGGGCGTGGGCTCGTGCCAGCGCGATTCGGCAAACCGCCCGGTGGCATGGTCGTATACGGGGATCAGGGCGGCCTCCCCGCGGCTCAGGGTGGCCAGATGGTCCGCCGCCTCGTGCAGGCGATTGCTGTCAGGATCGAGCGGAGAGCGTCCACTCTTACGCCGCGTGGCGCGATCCTCACTGTGATAGCCATCCAGACTGATCTGGCTCACCAGGGCGTTGCCAAGCAGCCATTCGATGCCCTGGGTGTAGGTGGTTTTGCCGCTGCCACTGTCGCCGGCCACGCCGATAATCACCGGTTGCTGGCGCGCAAGCAGCCGTTGCCGGAGCTGGCCGGCGCCGGGCAGGGGCTGTGCGCTGCTGGCCGGGGTAACGGGCATGGGATGATCCTCGTGGCAGGCGCGATGCGCCGATGGCAAAGTCGGCCTGCTATTCTCCCCCCGAAAGGTGGGCTGTCAAATGACGGCCCTGTCACAGTTGCCTCGCGCGGCCATGACGGCTAGGTTGCAGCAACGACAGAAAGGAGTTGACGATGGCCATCAAGACCACCGATCTGTGCGACGAGCACGCCGAGCAGCTGCGGATAATGGCGCCGCTTTTCGACGACTACGGCGGTCGCTACGGATTTGCCGGTCCCATCGAGACCGTGCGCACCTTCGAGGATAACAGCCGCGTACGGGAGGTGCTCGATAGCCCCGGCGAAGGCCGTGTGCTGGTGGTTGATGGTGCCGGATCATTGCGCTGCGCCCTGTTGGGCGATCTCCTGGCGGCCAGGGCGCGCGACAATGGCTGGAATGGCCTGGTGGTCTATGGCTGTGTCCGGGATGCCGCCGATCTGGCCGATCTTGATATCGGCATCAAGGCGCTCAATACGCATCCGTGTCGCAGCCACAAGGGCGGCGAGGGCGAGATTGGCAGCGTGGTGACGTTTGCGGGTGTCACCCTGCATCCGGGAGAGTGGCTATGTGCCGATCGCGATGGCATCGTGGTTGCCGAGCGGCCGCTGGCATAGCCCGCCGACAATAGGAGACATCTCATGCGGCGAAGCGTCAGGAATCTGATGGGTGAGCGGACTGGCAGCCTGCATGCCCTGGGCCCCGACAATACCGTGGGCGAGGCCGTTGCGCTGATGAACCGGCGCAACATCGGTGCGGTGCTCATCATGAACCCGGCCGAGGAACTGCTGGGCGTGTTTACCGAGCGCGATGTGCTCCGGCGGGTGCTTGAAAGCCGGCTTGATCCCGACGCGACGTCCCTCGAGTCGGTCATGACGCGGGAGGTCTTCTGGGTCGGGCCCGAGAGCACGGTGGAGGATTCGCTCGCCCTGGTCTCGGAGCGCAATATCCGGCATCTGCCCGTCATGGAGGACAGTCGCGTGCTGGGCATGATCTCGGTGCGTGACCTCACCGCCGCGGTGGTCGAGAGCCGCGATCTCGAGCTCGCCGAGCTCACCAGCTATGTACATGGCAGCTACGGGGGCCATGTCGAGCGCTGAAGCGGTACGCCTTGATCGCTGGTTGTGGGCGGCGCGCTTTTTCAAGACGCGACGGCTGGCCAGCGATGCCATTCGCAGTGGCCATGTCGAGGTGGACGGCGTGCGGGCCAAGCCGGCCCGGGCGGTACGCCAGGGTCAGATGATTACGGTGCGCAAGGGCCCGCAGGTCTTTGAGGTGGTGGTAGCCGGGCTTGCCGAGCAGCGCGGCCCGGCCAGCGTGGCGCAGGGGCTGTATGCCGAGACCGAGGCCAGTCAGGTGCGCCGCGCCGAGCAGCGCGAGGCCATGCGCCTGGCCGCTGCCGCCCAGCCGCGGCCGGCGCATCGGCCCGAGCGCCGGGACCGCCGGGAGCTGGCGGCCCTCAAGCGTCGGACACGCGACTAGTCGGGTGTATCCACGCCGGCGGTGTACCCGGCCGCCTCGATACCGGCGATAGCACACTCCTCGTCGGCATCGGAGGTGTCACCGCTGACACCCACGGCACCAATGGCCTGGCCATTCTCAATGACGAGGACCCCGCCCGGAACGGGGATGAAGCGCCCGTCGGAGGCCGCCGCCACGCCGGCCATGAAGGCCTCGCGCCCCTGGTTGCGCCCGCCGATGGTGCGGCTTGCGATACCAATGCCAAGCGCTCCCCAGGCCTTGCCGGCCGCTACCTGTTCGCGAACGATCCCCGACCCGTCCTCGCGCTCCATGGCGATGCGGTGGCCGCCGGTGTCGAGCACAACAACCGTAAGGGGCATGAAGCCGCGCTCGCGGCCTCGGGCGCGGGCGGCGGCAATGATGTCGCGGGCCTGATCAAGGGGCAGGGCGGTCTGCACGGGAAACACTTCACTTTTTGGCACTGGGTCAACTCCTCATGGCAAGGTTGTCTAAATTGGTCGGACCACGATGCAGCTAACCATATTCCGGGACGCGGCTCAAAGCCGGCGGCGGCTGGCAAGAAAATCGGCAAGGATTTCGCCGGTGCGCGATTCGCGATTGCGGGCAACCTGCTCGGGCGTGCCCTGGGCAACGATTCGGCCACCGTCGCTGCCCCCGTCCGGGCCCAGATCCAGGAGCCAGTCCGCCTCGGCCAGCACGTCGAGGTCGTGCTCGATGACCACGACACCGTGGCCGGCATCAACCAGTCGGTGCAAAACGCCGATCAGGCGTTCGACATCGGCCATGTGCAGACCCACGGTGGGTTCATCGAGGATGTAGAGCGTGCGCGCCCGACGGCCACGACCGATGGCCGGGCGTGCCTTGGCCAGCTCACTGACCAGCTTGATGCGCTGGGCCTCACCGCCCGAGAGCGTCGGGCTCGGCTGTCCCAGCGTGAGATACCCAAGGCCGGTGTCGCGCAGCAGCGTGAGCGCATGGTGGACCTTTGAATGGGCGGCAAAGAAGTCAACGGCCGTTTCGACATCCATTTGCAGCACTTCGCCGATTGAGCGGCCACGCCAGGTCACGGCAAGGGTCTCGCGGGTAAAGCGCTGGCCGTGGCAGGTCTCGCAGGGCACCGTTACGTCCGGCAGGAAGTTCATCTCGACACGGCGCATGCCCTGGCCATCGCATTCGGGGCAGCGCCCCTCGCGGGTGTTAAAGGAAAATCGCCCGGGCCCGTAGCCGCGGATGCGGGCTTCCTCGGTCTGCGCAAACAGCCGCCGTATGTCGTCGTAGATCCCGACATAGGTGGCCGGGCAGGAGCGCGGTGTCTTGCCAATGGGCGTCTGATCCACCTCGAGCACACGGTCGAGTGCCTCCCAGCCCTCGATTGCACGGCAGCCGGACAGCACGGTGTCGCCGCCATCGCGAGCCAGGCGACGGCGCAGGTTGCCATGCAGGACATCGCGGATGAGCGTGCTCTTGCCTGATCCCGATACCCCGCTGACAACGGTCAGGCAGCCCAGTGGAATGCGCGCATCCACCGTTTGCAGATTGTTGGCGCTGGCACCCCGGAGCATCAGGGCATCCACCGCATGGGCATCGCGGCGGGCTTCGCGCAGCGGATGCCGGAGCGGGCTTGCCAGGGCGCGACCCGTAACAGATGCCGGATCCTCGAGCAGACGTGTCAGCGGGCCTTCGGCCACGACGCGTCCGCCGCGCACCCCGGCGCCCGGCCCCAGGTCGATGACATGATCGGCGCGGCGGATGGTGTCCTCATCATGCTCCACCACGACCAGCGTATTGCCCTTGCGCTCGAGGGCCTCGAGCGTGTCAAGCAGCAGGCGGTTGTCGCGGGCGTGCAGGCCGATGGTGGGCTCATCCAGGATGTAGCACACGCCCTGCAGATTTGAGCCGAGCTGGGCGGCCAGCCGGATGCGCTGGGCCTCGCCACCCGAGAGCGTGGGTGCGGCCCGATCCAGTGTGAGATACCCCAGGCCAACCGACGCCAGGAAGCCAAGGCGGCTGCGCAGCTCGGCCAGGATGTCGCGCGCCACCGCGGCCTCGCGGCCCGCCAGCGTCAGCGTATCGAAAAACTGCTGGGCCGCGTGAATCGACAGGGCGCCATAGTCGGCAATGCCGCGGTCGAGGAACCGCACCGACAGCGCCTCGGGCCGCAGGCGATGACCCTTGCAGTCGGGGCATTCCCGCGCTTCACCCTCGTCGTCGCCGCGCCACTGTCGCTCCTCACCCGTTTGCTCGGCATCAAATCCTGGCAGGACCACCCCGGTGCCAAAACAGCGCGGGCACCAGCCATGGCGGGTGTTGTAGGAGAAAAGCCGCGGGTCGAGCTCGGCAAAGCTCCGGCGACAGCCGGGGCATGCGCGCTCGGTGGAATACAGCGTGGCGGTGTGGCCGGCGGGCTGCACCCGGATCTGGCCACGGCCGTAGGCCAGGGCCTGCTCGAGTGCGGTGTTCAGCGCGTCTTCACTGGCAGGATCCGGCGTGATGTTTGCCACGGGCAGATCGATGTCGTGCTCCTGGTAACGGTCGAGCCGGGGCCAGTCGTCGGTGGGGCGGTCACTGCCATCGACCCGGAGCACGGAAAAGCCCTTGCCGGCGGCCCATTGCGCCAGATCGGTGTAATAGCCCTTGCGGGCCACCACCAGCGGTGCCAGGAGCTCCAGTGACTCGCCGCGGTGATTCTCGAGAAGATGCGCGGCGATGGCCGCGCGATCCTGCTGGGTAATGGGGAGGTCGCAGTCGGGGCAGTACGGTGTGCCCAGCTTGACGAACAGCAGGCGCAGAAAATGATGCAGCTCGGTCAGGGTAGCCACGGTGCTTTTATGGCCCCCGCGACTGGTGCGCTGCTCGATCGCCACGGTGGGCGGGATCCCGAACACGGCATCCACGTCAGGGCGGGCCGCTGGCTGGACGAACTGCCGCGCATAGGCGTTGAGTGACTCCAGATAGCGTCGCTGGCCCTCGTTGAACACGATATCGAACGCCACGGTGCTCTTGCCCGAGCCCGATAACCCGGTAATCACGGTCATGCCCGAGCGCGGGATGCGCAGGTCAATGCCCTGCAGGTTGTGCTCGCGGGCATTGCGGATCTCGATGGCGTCATGGCGCGGTCTGGCGGGTGCAGGCGCGGGCACCGTCGCCGTCGCCGGCTTCTGTTGCCCGCGCTCGGCGGCATACCGGGCAAGGGCGGCGCCCGTATGGCTGGCGCTTACCGCCATCAGCTGACGCGGTGTGCCCTCGGCGAGCAATTGGCCACCGGCATCACCGCCCTCCGGGCCCAAGTCGATCAGCCAGTCCGCGGCCAGCATCACATCAAGGTTATGCTCGATCAGGATGACCGAGTGACCCGCCGCAAGCAGGCGTTCGAACGCGGTGAGGAGCACGCTGATGTCGGCAAAATGCAGACCGGTCGTGGGCTCGTCGAAGAGGAACAGCTTGTGTCCGTCGCGCCGGCGTCCGCCCGCCCTCGCAAGATGCCCGGCCAGTTTGAGCCGCTGGGCCTCGCCGCCCGAGAGCGTGGGCACGGCCTGCCCGAGTTGCATGTAGCCAAGGCCCACGGCCGCCAGGGGCTCAAGGCCGCGCAGGATGTCCGGGTGGTCGGCAAAAAAGCGCCTGGCCTCGTCCACCGTCATTTCCAGGCACTCGGCAATCGAGGCGGGTGCGCGCTCCACGTCCTGCGCCGGCGGCAGGCGCACCTCGAGCACGCTGTCGCGATACCGCCGGCCGTCACAGGTGGGGCAGCGCAAATACACATCCGAGAGGAACTGCATTTCGACATGCTCGAAGCCGTTGCCGCCACAGGCCGGGCAGCGGCCGGCGCCGGCATTGAAGCTGAAGGTGCCCGCGGTGTAGCGGCGCTCCTTTGCCAGGGGCTCGCGGGCAAAGGCCTTGCGAATGGCATCGAAGGCGCCGACGTAGCTGGCCGGGTTGGAGCGTGTGGTGCGGCCGATGGCCGACTGATCCACCAGAATGACCGCGTCGATCGCATCGGCCCCTTCAAGGGCATCGTGCTCGCCCGGTGGGTCAACGGCCTCGCCATGGTGCTTGCGCAGCGCCCGGTACAGGACGGTCTCGAGGAGGGTGGATTTGCCCGAGCCCGAGACGCCCGTCAGGCACACCAGGCGCCGCAGGGGCAGATGCAGATCAATGTTCTGCAGGTTGTGCTCGCGGGCACCGCGAAGGATCAGCCAGTCGTCCGGGGCAGGCCGGGCCCCGCCTTCGCTCGCCTCGACCCTGCGCTCACCGCGCAGGTAGGCGCCGGTCAATGACGTCTGATCGGCCAGTAGGGCATCGGGCGAGCCATTGAACACGATCTGACCGCCATCGCGCCCCGGCCCCGGGCCAATGTCCAGGATCCGGTCGGCCGCGCGCATGATATCGGGATCGTGCTCCACCACGACCAGCGTATTGCCGGCATCGCGCAGGCGCTGCATGACCCCGGTGATGCGATTGATGTCGCGCGGGTGCAGCCCGATGCTGGGCTCGTCCAGGACAAACAGTGTGTTGACCAGCGACGTGCCCAGCGCCGTTGTCAGGTTGATGCGCTGCACCTCGCCGCCCGAGAGGGTGCGTGACTGCCGGTCGAGCGTGAGATAGCCCACCCCCACCTGTTCCAGAAACCCGAGGCGGCTGTGGATGGCATCCATCAGTACCGGGACGGCATCGTCGAGCGATGCGGGCAGCGTGAGCGCGCGAAAGAAATCGGCCAGCGCCTGCAACGGCAGGGTCATCAGGTCGTGTATACACAGCCCGGGAAGGCCGCCAAAGGCGCGCTCGGAGAGTGTGGCGCCGCGGGCGCGATGGCGCTGCTCCGCGGGCATTGCCGCGGCGGCCTCGTCATGACCACCCACACGCCAGAGCAATGCCTCGGGTTTCAGGCGCGCGCCGGCGCAGTCGGGGCAGGCATCATAACTGCGGTATTTTGAGAGCAGCACGCGAACGTGCATTTTGTAGCTCTTTGACTCGAGCCAGTCGAAAAAGCCCTGCACGCCGTACCACTTGCCGCGGCCACGGCCCTCGCCCTCGAGTACCCAGCGTTGATCCGCCGCGGGCAGATCACCCCAGGGCACATCCACGGCCACGCCGGCGCGGCGGGCATGGCGCAGCAGATCGCCCTGGCATTCGGCGGATTTGCCCGACTGCCAGGGGCGGATGGCGCCGTCCTTGAGACTGCGGCGCGGATCGGGGATCACCAGGCCATAGTCGATGCCCATGACCCGGCCGAAGCCTCGGCAGGTCTCGCAGGCGCCGACGGGGGAGTTGAACGAGAACAGACTGGGGGAGGGGTCGCGATAGTGGCGGTCGCAGTCGGGGCAGTGCAGATCGCTTGAGAAGCGGTGCAGGTTGACCGGCGCGCGCTCGTCATCCAGCTCGATCACCACGGCCTGGCCACGGCCATGGCGTAGCGCGGTCTCCAGCGCCTCGACAATGCGGTCACGGCGCTCGGTGGTCAGGCGCAGGCGGTCCTGCACGACGCGCACCCGACCGGGCTCGAGCACCTCGGTTCGCGTGTAGCCCTGACGCTCCAGGAGGGCGCGTATCTCGTCTTCGGCGTAGTTATCGGGCACATCGAGGTCGAAGGCGATCAGTGCGCGGGCATCCGGGCAGCGCGCCCGGAGCCGCTCATGGATGCCATCGGCGCCGTCCCGCTTGACCTCGCGGCCGCAGCCGCCGCAGTACAGACGCGCGGCGCGGGCAAAGAGGAGCTTGAGGTGATCATTGAGCTCGGTCATCGTCCCGACCGTGGAGCGTGACGTGCGCACCGGATTGGTCTGGTCGATGGCGATCGCGGGCGGGATCCCCTCGACGCGGTCGGTGGCCGGCCGGTCCATGCGGTCCAGAAACTGCCGGGCGTAGGGCGAGAAGGTCTCGACATAACGCCGCTGGCCCTCGGCATAGAGGGTGTCGAAGGCGAGCGATGATTTGCCCGACCCGGACACGCCCGTGATCACGGTGAACTCACCGGCCGGCAGATCAAGATCGAGGTTGCGCAGATTGTTCTGGCGAGCACCGCGGATGCGGATCGACTCGTCACTCATGTTGGGCCTCCGGCCATTGTCGGATCTGCCTGCGCAGCGCCGCGAGCGCCTCGCGCCGGCCACTCGCGCCAGCGGCCGCGGCCATGGCCGCCATGTCGCCGGGGTCGCGGATGGCATGCGCCAACAGGGGATCGGGTGCTGAACCCCGGGCATTGTCGGCCTCTTCGGCGCATCGCGCCAGTGCCCCATGCGTATCCAGCAGCGCGCGGTGCCCGTGGGCAAAGGCGTAAAGATCCAGCCGGTCGATATGCGCGCGCTCGACGGCCGTTGGCTGTGGCAGATTCTTCGTCAGTCGCGCATGCAGCGCGGCCGGGAGATTGCGCAGCGCCTGCTCCAGCTGATCGGGTAAATGCACACCCAGCCGCCGGCGGGCTTGCGCCAGCAACTCGGCGCCATAACGGCTCAGGGCCTCGAGCATGATCACCGCGTGACTGGCGCTCGCCGGATCGAGCCGATTGCCTACCCGGGCCACCTGCAAGCCGCAGGCCTCCCAGAAGTCGAGCAATGCCGGTGTGGCGCCGTAGCTGGTGCCGAGCCAGGCAAGATGGTCCGCCCGGGCGGCTTGCCTTGCGGCGGCGACCAGCTGTTGGCCGATGCCGCAACGCTGGCGGTCCGGGTGTACGGCAATGCGCTGGATGCGCAGGCCCTCGAGCCGGGCGGCCGCGGGGATGCCGGCGTGAAAGGTGAGTGACTGGGGGATGAGATGCCCCGGCGGGCGGCGACGGCCCAGATGGATATCGCGGGTGAGATCGGCATCGAATCCGCCCTCGCGCCGGGCGGCGAGGATGCCCACGATCACCCCGTCCTCAGCAGCGGTCCACAGCCGCATGGCCGGGTCATCCAGCAACTGGCGCAGATCCCGCGGCCGGGTCTGATAGTGACCGTCAACGAGCAGGCCGAAAGCCGCATGGAGCGCCGGCTCGTTACGCGCCAGATGCGCCGGGCTGCAGGGGGCTATGTGCACGCTGGCGGTGCCGCTGGCGCGGGGGTCGGGCGCAATAGCCGGTGGTTCGGCACTCAGCAACAGCAGCTGGTCAATCAGGGTCTCAAGCGGATCATTGCCGGGCCAGCGAATTGGCTCGGTGAGGCGCAGATGCTGCAGGCCGCCCGGCTGCAGCGCCAGGTCCCGCGCAAGGCGCAGCATGAGGCCGCGCCCGCTGCCCTCATAGCCATGGACCGTGCCGGTGAGCACACAGCGCGGGTTGTTGGCCAGCAGGCGCGCCGTCAACCCGAGCGGCAGGGCCGCAGCCTCGTCAATGAGCAGTAGGCCGGGCCCGGGCTGGACAAGCTCGGGCGCGGTAAAGGCGGGTGCGGCCTGGCCGGCATGGGCGAGCACGCTCCCTGCCGCAAGGCGCGAGGGTGCGGTCAGGCGCACCGGCTCCGCGCCCAGTGCGGCAATGGCCATGCCCAGAGCGGCCGACTTGCCGCGGCCGCGATCCGCTGTGATCAGCAGCGAGCCGGGATCACTTGCGGCGGCGAGCGCTTGAATGGCGTCAATGACCGTTTGCTGATCAGCGGTGGGCGTGGCGCGCTCGCCATTTTGTGCGACGTGGGGCGCATGCCACACCGGCCGGGGTTGGCGGTGCGCTGCCGGCAGACAGATTTGCTCCACACCCGGGCTTGCGGCGAGCAGGCGCAGCAGCCGCGCCCGGAAATGCCGGTGAAAGTCGGCCCGGGTGAGCCCGTGACTGCGCAATGGCTCAACGCCGGGGTCGGGCAGGCGCAGCCAATCCTTTGCAGGCGGGGTTAGCAGCAGCAGCGCGGCACCGCCCGCCAGGGTGCCGGCGACAGCCCCGAGGTCATCGGGGTCGAGGCCGGCATGCGCGTCGATTACGCCGGCCGTCAGGGTCTGTCCCAGCAGCTGCCGGCCATGGCCCATCGCGATCTCGGGGACATCCAGCGGTGGCGCCGCGTCGCCCCGACCCACCCAGCCGATCGCCGTTGCCGGCAGTCCGGCGAGTATTTCAGCCGCGCAGCGGCGGGCGGCAGGCGCATCGCCGACAATCCAGATCAGACGTCGCGGGGCCGGCCGGGTCACTGGTAGCCGGCCGCCTGCATGCGAAAGAGCTCGGCATAGCGACCGCCGGTCGCCAATAGATCGGCGTGGCTTCCCCGCTCGATAATGCGGCCCTGATCGATTACCACGATGTCATCGGCCATGCGCACGGTGGAGAAGCGGTGCGAGATCAGGATGGCCATGCGATCGCGGGTCAATGAGCGGAAGTGGGCAAAGATCTCGGCCTCCGCCTCGGCATCCATGGCGGCGGTGGGCTCGTCCAGGACCAGCAGGTCGGCGCCTTCGCGCATGAATGCCCGGGCCATTGCCACCTTCTGCCACTGCCCGCCTGACAGCTCGCGGCCATCCTGAAACCAGCGTCCAAGCTGGGCATGGTAGCCACCCGGTATCGTCTCGATAAAGCGCTCGGCAAGGCCTTTGCGGGCCGCCTCCTGCCAGCGCGTCTCATCGGTGAAATGGCGGACATCACCGGCTCCGATGTTCTCGCCCACGGGCAGCTGGTAGCGCATGAAATCCTGGAAGATGATGCCGATGCGCCGGCGCAGCGTGGTGCTGTCCCAGTCGACGAGATCCGTGCCGTCCAGCAGGATGCGCCCATGACTTGGGGCATAGAGCCCGGCCAGCAGTTTGATCAGCGTGGTCTTGCCCGAGCCATTGGCACCCACCAGCGCCAGGCTGTGCCCCGGCTGCAGATGCAGGTTGATGCCCTCAAGCGCATCCTGCGAAGCTCCGGGGTAGCGAAAGCCGACGCCCTCAAAGCGCAGTCCGTCCCCGGGAATGGCCCCCTCCTGTGCGCTGCCGGTGCCAATGGAGATCGGCTGTTCCAGGTACTCATAGAGGTTGGAGAGGTAGAGGTTGTCTTCGTACATGCCGCTGATGGCGGTGAGGCTCGCGCTGACGGCGCTCTGGCCCTGGCGGAAAACCGCCAGATACATGGTCATCTGCCCCAGCGTGATGGCCCCCGCCACCGTGGTCATGACGATCCAGGCATAGGTGGCATAGAACGCGCCGGTTGCAATGAGCCCGAGGGCAAAGCCCCAGATATCGCGGCGCAGCGTGAGCCGTCGGTCCTCGCGATAGAGACGGGCAAAGATGTCGCGGTAGCGCTGCAGCAGCAATGGCCCCAGCTGAAAGAGCTTGACCTCCTTGGCGCTATCCTCGCGCGCCAGTACCGTCTCGAGGTACATCTGGCGGCGGGTGTCGGGGCTGCGCCAGCGAAAGAGCCGGAAGGCATCGCCCGAAAACTTGGCCTCCGAAAAGAACTGGGGCAGGCCTGCCAGCACCAGGATGGCCACCGCCCACGGCGAGAATCCGAGCAGCAGCCCGGCAAAGCTGGCGAGCGAGATGCCGTTCTGGATCAGCCCGAAGGTCCGGTTGACCAGACTGAGCGGGCGGCTGGAGGCCTCACGACGGGCGCGGGTGAGCTTGTCGTAGAATTCGGAGTCCTCGAAGTCGGCCAGCTGCAGGGTTTGTGCCTTTTCCAGGATCATGACGTTGACGCGCTGGCCAAGCTGCGCGCGCAGCAGCGATTGAGTGGTCTGAATGGCGCGTTGCCCGCCGGCGATACCCGCCATGATCAGGCCCTCCAGGGCCACCAGCCAGATAAGCCGCTCGGGCAGGCCATCGCCGGCCTCGATGGCGGCAACCACGCCGTCCACGATCAGCTGCCCGACCCAGGCCGCGCCGGCGGGCAGAAGCCCGGCAACCAGGGTGGCCGCGGCCAGTACCAGTGTGAGCGGGCGGCTGGTCTGCCACACCAGTTCAATGGCCCGCCGGCCATAGCGAAACACGCCGAGATGCTGACGCCAGGGCGCTGCATCAGGGTGCTGCGGGGATGAGGATGGGCTGGCGCTTGCTGCCATGGACCCAGTTTAACGGAATGGCTTGACTTGATGGGGCCCTTGTCGCTTAACTACGCGCATGCGTATTCGGTCTGCACAGCGTCGACTGCTCTCTCGCGGCCTGCCCCTCGGGCTGCTGCTGCGCCTTGCGCGCAGCTAATCTATCCCCCCCCAATCGTTGACTGCACCCGGACCGCCCAAGGCGGCAAGCGACGCGTTGATACCGAGGGAGAGCTACCGATGCTCGATCACCCCAGCCAGAAATACCAGCCCTACCGCCCCGTGCGACTTGCCGACCGCCAGTGGCCAGACCGCACGCTGACCGCGCCGCCGGTGTGGATGAGCACGGATCTGCGCGACGGCAACCAGGCACTCTTTGAGCCCATGGATGTGGCGCGCAAGCGCCAGCTCTATGACTGCCTCGTCAATATCGGGATTCGTGAGATCGAAGTGGGCTTTCCCTCGGCCTCGCAGGCCGATTTCGACTTCGTCCGCCACCTGATCGAGACCGACGCCCTCCCCGAGGGGGTCTGGATCGAGGTGCTGACACAGGCCCGGCCCGAACTCATCGAGCGCACCTTCGAGGCCGTGGCCGGTGCCCCGCGGGTCATCATTCATGTGTACAACGCCACCTCGCCGGTGTTTCGCGAGACGGTGTTTCGTCAGGCACCGGACGGCGTGCGGGAGATGGCGGTGGGAGCCGCCAGGCAGATCGCCGACCTGGCGGCCGCGCGGCCCGACACGCAGTGGCGCTTTCAGTACAGCCCCGAGACCTTTAGCGCCACCGAGCCCGACTTTGCGCTCGACGTGGTCAACGCCGTTACCGACACCTGGCAGGCGTCACCCGCCGCCCCGGTGATCATCAACCTGCCGGCCACGGTGGAGATGTCGACACCCAATGTGTACGCCGATCAGATCGAGTGGATGCACCGGCATCTGGAGCGCCGCGACGGCATTGTGCTGAGTGTCCATCCGCATAATGATCGGGGCACCGGGGTGGCGGCGGCCGAGCTCGCGCTGATGGCAGGCGCCGATCGCGTCGAGGGCTGCCTTTTTGGCAACGGCGAGCGCACCGGTAACGTGGATCTGGTGACCCTGGCGCTCAACCTCTACAGCCAGGGGGTGCATCCCGGGCTGGATCTCTCGCGCATCAACGAGGTGCTGCGCACGGTGGAGCACTGCACCGGCATGAGCGTGCATCCGCGTCATCCCTATGTGGGTGATCTGGTCTTTACCGCGTTTTCCGGCTCGCATCAGGATGCCATTCGCAAAGGGTTTTCCGTGCAGGGCGAGAATGCGCCCTGGCAGGTGCCCTATCTTACGATTGACCCGCGGGACATTGGCCGCAGCTACGAGTCGGTCATCCGGGTGAACAGCCAGTCGGGCAAGGGGGGCATTGCCTACCTCATTGAGCAGGAGTACGGCGTCAGCCTGCCGCGACGCCTGCAGGTGGAGTTCTCGCGAGTCGTCCAGAGCCATACCGACACCGAGGGGGGTGAGGTGCGCGCCGAGCAGCTCTGGGAGATCTTCCAGCGCGAGTATCTGAGCCTGGCGTCACCTCTGAATTACCGCGGGCATGCGCTGTTCGACGCGGGCGAGCGCCAGGGGCTGCGCCTGCGCCTGGCACGGGACGGCGAGGAGGTTACGCTCACCGGCTTTGGCAATGGGCCGATTGATGCCCTTCTCAATGCCCTGGACAGCCCCGTGCGCGTTCAGCACTACGAGGAGCATTCGCTGAGTCACGGCGCGGATGCCGGCGCGATCTGCTTTATGGAGCTGGCTGCCGAGGGCGTCGACGGCGATGTGTTTGGTGTGGGGATGGATGCCAATATCGTAACCGCCTCCATCCAGGCGGTGCTGAGCGGCATCAACCGCCTGGCGGTTCAGGCGCCGGATGTGCTGGGCAATGCCGCCAGCGCCGCGAGGAATGCCTCGCCGTAGCGCTCCAGCTTGGTGGCGCCCACGCCCGGCACGTCGGCCATTTCCTCGAGGGTGCGCGGACGGCGCTCGAGCATGGCCGCCAGCGTGGCGTCATGGAAGATGACATAGGGCGGCACACCGGCCTCTTCGGCCAGACGTCGGCGTTCGGCCCGCAATGCCGCCCAACTGTCGGGATCGCCCTGCCAGTCATCGCCAGGGGAGCGTGAACGCCGGGTGCTGGCGCCTGGCTGGATCGTGTCTTCACGCAGGGTAATGCGTGCCTCGCCGCGCAGCAGCGGCCGGCAGGCCTCGGTGAGTTGCAGGCCGCCATGGCCACCCGGGTCGGGTGCCAGCATGCCATGGGCCAGTAGCTGGCGGATGATCGACTGCCAGACCGGCCGGGCAATGTCGCGGCCAATGCCCCAGGTGCTGAGGCGGTCATGGCCAAGCTCGCGAACACGCTCGCTGTTACCGCCGGTCAGTACGTCGATGACATGGCCGGCGCCAAAGCGCTGGCCGGTTCGATAGACACAGGACAGCGCGCGGCGCGCCGCATCGGTGGCGTCGCGCGTTGCCGGCGGCGCCAGGCAGTTGTCGCAGTTGCCGCAGGCTCCGGCATGGGATTCGTCAAAATGCGCAAGCAGGGGCGGGCGCCGGCAACCGGTTGCCTCGCAGAACCCCAGCAGGGCCTCAAGGCGCTGATGCTCGCCCCGCTTGTGGTCTTCACTGGCCTCGGATGCCGCGCTCATCTGCCGCACCCGATAGATATCCTGCAGGCCGTACACCAGCCAGGCATCCGCCGGCAGGCCATCGCGGCCAGCACGACCGGTTTCCTGATAGTAGGCCTCGAGGCTCTTGGGCAGATCGAGATGGGCCACGAACCGTACATCGGGTTTGTCGATGCCCATGCCAAAGGCCACCGTCGCCACCATGATCAGCCCGTCCTCACGCAGAAAGCGGGTCTGATGGGCCTGGCGCTGGCTGGCCTCGAGTCCGGCATGGTAGGCAAGGGCGGGGATATCGCGGGCATTCAGCCAGTCGGCAATCTGCTCGGTGGCCCGGCGCGACATGCAGTAGACAATCCCCGAGTTGCCGGCATGGCGTTCCTGGATAAAGCGCAGCAGCTGCTCGCGCGGCCGCTGTTTGAGCCCAATGTGATAGCGCAGATTGGGCCGGTCGAAGCTTGAGATGAAGGTGCGCGCAGTATCGGGCAGGAGCTGGCGGGCAATCTCGGCCCGGGTGCGCCGATCAGCGGTAGCGGTCAGGGCCAGGCGCGGTACCGTGGGGAAACGCTCGCCCAGAATGCCGAGCTGCAGGTACTCCGGCCGGAAGTCATGCCCCCACTGCGATACGCAATGCGCCTCGTCGATTGCGAACAGGGCCACCGGCAGCCGCGACAACCGCTGGAGCAGATCACTGCCCAGCAAGCGCTCGGGTGCCACATACAACAGCTTGAGCGTGCCGCCATGGAGATCGGCCTCGATGCGGCTGCGCGCGGCCGGATCCAGCCCCGAGTGCAGCGCCGCGGCGGCTACGCCCTGCTGGCGCAGGGCGCTGACCTGGTCTTCCATGAGGGCGATGAGCGGCGAGACCACCACCGCCACGCCTTCGCGGACCAGCGCCGGAATCTGGTAGCAAAGCGATTTGCCACCGCCGGTCGGCATCAGGACAAGGGCGTCGCCGCCGGCTGCCACCCACTCGATGATCTCGCCCTGGCGGTCACGGAAGTGGCGGTATCCGAAGACCCGCTCGAGGACCGCCGCGGGATTGGCCGGGTTGGTGCCGGTGTCGCTCAGGCTGTTGTCTCCGTCGTTGAATGAGGAGATGCATGATAGGCGATCAGGGCATCGCTGTGGGCGATTGGCCGACGTCAGTGAAAATCGCGCGAACGAGTGGGTAGCTCACCCAGCAGGTGGCTGTGGTCCTCGAAGCGCCCGGCAACAAGGTGCCGGACCCTGTCGCGCCGCTCCCAGATGCCCACCACGGCCAAGAGGCGGGCGCCGATGACCAGATGACGCTGGCGCTCTGCCAGGTCCTTCCAGACAATCACATTGACGGTGCCGCTTTCGTCCTCGAGTGTGAGGAATACCACCCCGCCGGCCGCTCCCGGGCGCTGGCGATTGGTTACCAGACCGGCGGCACGGGCAATGCGACGATGGCCGGTGGTGGCAAGGTGACTGGCCGGCCGATAGCCCAGCTGCTGGAGACGTGGACGCAGCAGCGCGAGGGGGTGGCGGCCCAGAGTAAGCCCCAGGCTGCGGTAATCGCTGACAAGATCCTGGCCCTCGCTGGGAGCGGGCAGTGCCGGGGCGGGCTCCTGCACCGTGGCGGGTTCGAGCAGCGGCGTGGTTGCCTCAATGCCCAGCACCGACCACCAGGCCTGATGGCGGTGGCCACTGAGCCCGGCCAGGGCGCCGGCATCGGCCAGGGCACGCATGGCGCCCCGGTCCAGCTCGGCACGCCGCGCCAGGTCGGCACTGTCACGGAACGGCCGCTCGCTGTCACGGGCCCGCATCAGACGCTGACCGGCCGCTTCGCCAAAGCCGTGCACAAGGCGCAGGCCAAGACGCAGTGTCGGGGTGTTATGGATGGCTTCCTCGAGGGTGCAGTCCCAGTCGCTGTAGCGCACATCCACCCCTTCCACGGCAACGCCATGAGTGCGTGCGTCACGCACTAGCTGGGCCGGCGAGTAAAAGCCCATGGGCTGGCTGTTGAGCAGGGCACAAGTAAACGCGGCCGGGTAGTGGCGCTTGAGCCAGGCGGAGACATAGACCAGCAGCGCAAAGCTTGCGGCATGCGACTCGGGGAAGCCGTATTCGCCAAAGCCGCAGATCTGCTCGAATACCCGTTCGGCAAACTGCGGTGCATAGCCCCGCTCGGCCATCCCGTCGAGCAGGCGTTTGCGAAAGGGATCGAGGCCGCCGCGCTTTTTCCAGGCGGCCATTGCCCGGCGCAGCTGATCGGCCTCCCCCGGGCTGAACCCGGCGGCGACAACGGCGAGCTGCATGACCTGCTCCTGGAAGATGGGTACACCCAGGGTGCGCTCGAGCACACTCCGTACCTCGTCACTGGGGTAATCCACCGGCTCTTCGCCGGCCCGCCGGCGCAAATAGGGGTGAACCATGTCGCCCTGGATGGGCCCGGGCCGGACAATGGAGATCTCGATGACCAGATCATAGAAGCGTCGTGGCCGCAGCCGCGGCAGCATCGCCATTTGCGCCCGTGACTCGACCTGGAAGACGCCAACGGTATCGGCCTCGCAGAGCATGGCGTAGACCGCCGGGTCTTCGGCCGGCACGCTGGCAAGGGTGAGCGGGCGTCCGTGATGGCGCTCGATGAGCTCGAAGCTGCGGCGGATGGCGCTCAGCATGCCCAGCGCCAGGCAGTCGACCTTGAGCAGCCCCAGGGTCTCAAGATCGTCCTTGTCCCATTGAATAATGCTGCGCCCGGCCATGGCGGCGTTTTCGGTGGGTACCAGCTCACTGAGCGGGCCGCGACTGATGACGAAGCCGCCAACATGTTGCGACAGATGGCGTGGAAACCCGATCAGGCGCTCGACCAGCGTTAGCAGCCGCCGGATAACGGCGTTGTCAGGGTCAAAGCCGGCCTCGCGCAGGCGCTCGGGATGGATCTGGCGGCCATCCCACCACTGCATGCTGCCGGCAAGCCGCTCTACCTGGTCGGTATCCAGGCCGAGGGCGCGGCCGGCATCGCGCAGGGCGCTGCGGGGGCGATAGCAGATGACCGTAGCGGCAATGGCCGCGCGATGCCGGCCGTACTTGCGGTAAATGTACTGAATGACCTCTTCGCGGCGGTGATGCTCAAAGTCGACATCGATGTCGGGGGGCTCGTTGCGCTCGCGCGAGATGAAGCGCTCAAACAGCAGACTCGAGCGACTGGGATCGACAGCAGTGATGCCCAGGCAGTAACACACCGTGGAGTTGGCGGCTGACCCCCGGCCCTGGCAGAGAATGCCGCGCGATCGGGCAAACGTGACCACATCGTGGACCGTCAGGAAGTAGGGCTCGTAGGCCAGCTCGGTAATGAGGGCGAGCTCGTGCTGGATGGATTGGCGGATGCGCTCCGGGACCCCGTCGGGCCAGCAACGCGCCGCACCGGTCTCGACCTGGTGGCGCAGCCAGCCGGCCGCGGTGTATCCGGCGGGGACCAGCTCTTCGGGGTATTCATAGTGCAGCTCGTCAAGCGAGAACCGGCAGCGCCGGGCAATGTGCAGGGTCTCGGCCAGCATGGCGCGCGGAAAGTCGCGTGCCCGCTGCTCCCGCGGCTGCAGATGTCGCTCGCCGTTGGGCGCGAGTGCGCGCCCCAGGGCGGCGAGAGGCTGACGGCAGCGGATGGCGGTGAGCGTGTCCTGCAGGGCGCGCCGGCCGCGGGCGTGCATGAGCGCGCCGCCACTGGCAACCGCACGCAGGCCGTGTTCGGCCGCCAGCATCTGACAGCGGGTAAGCCGCTGTGTGTCAAACCCGTCGCGCTGCAGCGAGGTTGTGAGCCAGGCGCGGTCGGGGAATGTGCGTGCTACCCATGCCGCTGCCTCGGCATTGGTGCGCGGAGTGGTAACCAGGAGTGCCAGGCAGCCGGGCACGCCGTCCTGGAGGTGGCTGCGGGCAAGGCGATAGTGGCCCTTGTCGGCCTGACTGCGACCTAATGAGATAAGGGCCGAGAGCCGGCCGTAGGCGGCACGGTCCGGTGCCAGCAACACCAGGTGCAACCCGTCGTCGAGGTGGAATTCGCTGCCCACGATGAGCTGCAGGCGCCGCTTCCGGGCAGCGGCATGGGCGCGCACCACGCCGGCGAGGGAGCATTCATCGGTGAGTGCGAGGGCCGTGTAGCCCAGCTTTTCGGCCTGCGCCACCAGCTCGTCGGGGTGGGACGCGCCGCGCAGAAAAGTGAAGTTGCTGAGGCAGTGCAGCTCGGCATAGCGGGGGGCGGGACGGGTCTGTTGCATCAGGCAAACAGGCCATGCAGATACCACCGGCGCTCCCCGCGACGCTCGCGAAACACCCACAGGCGCTCACCGGCCGGCGTGATGGCCTGATAGTAGTCGCGGCTTACATCCTGGCCGTCCCACCAGCCCGACTCGATCCGCTCGGGACCGTGCTCGAGGATAAGCGGGCCATGATGATGGGGCTGGCCGCCCCGGCTGATCAGCCGAACGGGCTGTCCCAGCAGCCAGGCCGGGCGCGGCGGAAGAGCAGGTGGGTCGTTGGCACGATTACGGCCCGGGTCGGTAAAGCGCCAGGCCCGCTCGGGACGATGCTCGTCGTCCACCGCCAGTGCCCGTACTCGATCGGGCCCCAGGCGATTGCTGAGGTTGTCGATCAGCTGATGCCAGGCATCATCGGGCGTTGCCTGTTGGCCATCATCCAGTAGATCGCGGGGCGCGGGAGCGAGCGCATGGAAGGTATCGGCCTTTAGCGTAAGGGCAATGACACCGGTTGTGAGCCGGCATTGCTCGAGCTGCTGGTCGAGCAGCATGCCAAGGTGATGCGGGTCGCGCCCCGGGCGGCTCATCCCGACGCGCAGGCGGGTGGGGCTGTGGCTGGGGTGATGCAGCTCGCAGAGGATGCGCGTGACGCCGGCCTCGCGATAGCGGAGCTGGCCACAGAGTACGCCCAGCAGATGCTCGAACCCGGGTCTTAGTCGATCGCTATGGGTGGTTTCGGCGGGCAGCTCGATACGTGCCTGAAAACGCGGCGGCGGCTGCCAGTCGACGCGCGGATCGGCCCGCTCGCCATGGGCGCGCTGCAGGGTGGCCAGCAGATGACGGCCAAGGCGCTTGGCGAGGCCGTCGGCGGGAATCGCCCGCAGATCGCCCAGCGTTGTGCAGCCCAGCCCGTGGATGGCGTTTTGCCGGGCTGGTTCGAGATCGAGGGCTGCAACCGGAATGCGGGCCAGGCGCTCGCCCAACTCGGCCCGGGTGATCACCGGCGCGGTGTCGTCCTGCCGTGCAAGCAGCCAGGCGGCGGTGGGTGTGGGCGCAATGGCGGCCGTGGCCTGATGGCCGATATTGGCCAGGCTGTTGCGCAGGCCCTGGCGCAGTGACTCCAGCCCATCGAAGTAGGCCAGACTGGCACCGATTTCAAGCAGCAGGGCACGGGGTGGTTGCAGGCTGACCCGCGAGGTGAACTGCACGGCCCAGGTGGCCAGCTGCTCGAGCATTCGCGCCTCGCGGTCGCCGCAGTAGTCACACTCTCTAAGTCCATCGCTGATGGCGCGGGCCGCGGCGATGGCCATGCCGGGCCGAATGCCGGCCTGAATGGCCGGAGCATTGGCCTGCATGACGGCATTGGCATGACTGATGACGAGCGGATGTTCAGCCGTCTCCGCGCCGCTCAGTGACTCGATGGGCAGGCGGACAAAGTGAAGACACAGCCAGAGCATGGCAATGCAGCCCCCACGAGAGCCGGCTCAATGAGCGAGTGCAAGGGAGGGTGCCTGCGCCTCGGGAGCGACAGGCCCTGCCTCCAGCCCGATCGTGCCAGCGGGGATGCCGCGGCATTTGAGCACTTGTACATCGAGCTGGCCGCCCTGGCGCCGCTCGAGCGCCAGCCGCAGCGCGGCCGGTGAGCGCTCGCTGGCGGCAGCGGTATCCCGAAAGAGCAGGCCCAGGCTGTCACCGCTTTCGGCGGCAAGCTGCAGCCGCCGCAGACTGCGGTCATCGCAGCGGTTGGGCCAGGCCAGTACCGCCGCGCAGGTGCCCAGACGCAGGGCCTGTTCAATCGACCAAAGTGCCTGCTGGTCGTTGTGGGGGTGGACGATCAGCATTCGCGAGAGATCCACGCCACTTGCCGCAAGTGCCGGGGCGTAGGGAATGAAGGGCGGCGCCACCAGAGCCACCCAGCGGCCACCACGCGAGAGACGTGCAAGGGCGGGCAGTACCAGCTGCAGCTCGCCGATACCGTGGCGGGCATGCATGACCTCGGTGAGCGCGCGGGCCGGCAGACCGCCGCCCGGCAGCACTGCGTCCAGCCCTGAAAAGCCCGTGGGCACATGGGTATGAGCGGTGGGCTGACTGCCCGCATGCCGGTCGCTGGCGCGCCAGATGCCCGGCTGCTCAAGGAGCTGATGAATGGCCTGTTCCATGCGGAAACCTCCTGTTGGACGGGTTAGAGCCCGGCGCGGATGACACCGACACCAACGCCCTCGATCGTGAGTTCGCGATGGCGCAGATCCAGCTCGATAGGCTCGAAGTCGGGATTTTCGGGGAGCAGTTGCACACGGTGCCCGCTGCGCGAGAAACGCTTGACCGTGACCTCGTCATCAATGCGGGCGACCACGATCTGTCCCTCGCGGATATCGCTGGTGCGGTGAACGGCCAGCAGATCGCCGTCGAGAATGCCGGCATCCCGCATGCTCATGCCCCGCACCTTGAGCAGGTAGTCGGCTCCGGGCGAGAACAGCCCGCTGCTGACCTGGCAGTAACGGTCGATGTGGGACTCGGCAAGCAGCGGACTGCCGGCGGCAACGCGGCCAACCACGGGCAGCCCGGCGCTGGCATCGTTGGCGCCGGCATCATCACCTGCAGCCAATGTGTGGCTGTCGCACAGGCGGATGCCACGCGAGGCCCCGGGCTGCAGGGTAATGACGCCCTTGCGGGCCAGGGCCCGGAGATGCTGCTCGGCGGCGTTGGCCGAGCGAAACCCCAGCTCGGCAGCGATTTCGCTGCGGGTGGGCGGATAGCCGGTCTGCTCAAGGAACCGACGGACCAGCTGGAGGATCTCTGACTGTCGTGGGGTTAGGCGCTGCATGGCGCACATCCTGCTGCAACTGAATTGACTGTTAATTTATACAGTACTGTATGGATATGCAATAGCCGAGGCCGGTAGAATGACAGCATGGTTACCGTAAACAGCAGCGCCACGGATTATCGGGCCGTCGATGCCAACCCTCGGGCGTGGATCGACGCGCTACCGGTTGCCCTCGATGACGCCGGGCAGCGCCGGTTGCAGGCCGCCTGGGCCCTGGCGCGGGCGGCTCATGGTGATGCCCGGCGCGATTCCGGCGACCGCTACATCGACCATGCGCTCGGCGTGGTCGATATTCTGGCGGGCCTGGGGCTCGATACCGACTCGCTGATTGCCGGGCTGCTACACGATCTGCCGGTCCGCGAGGCCATGTCGGTTGATGCGATTGCCGCCCAATGCGGTGCCGATGTTGCCAGCCTGATTGACGGCGGACTGCGCATGACGCAGGTCAGTCGCCTGCATGCCGGTGTGGCTGATGGCGGCGCCAGCGAGCGGGCCGAGGCCCTGCGCAAGATGTTGCTCGCGATGGCCCGCGATATCCGCGTGGTCTTTTTGGTGCTGGCCGAGCGGCTGTATGACCTGCGCCTGTTGCGTGAGGTTGAACAGGCCGATCATCAGCGTATTGCGCGCGAGACGCTCGATCTGCACGCGCCGCTCGCCAATCGCCTCGGGATCTGGCAGATCAAGTGGGAGCTCGAAGACCTTGCCTTCCGGTTTACCGATCCGGTCGGCTACAAGCGGATCGCGCGGCTTCTGGCCGAGCGTCGCGTCGATCGCGAGCGCTTTATCGAGGCCATGAAGGCCCGACTCGAGGAGGGGCTGGTCGCGGCGGGCATTCAGGCCGAGGTATCAGGGCGGCCCAAGCACATCTATAGCATCTGGCGGAAGATGCAGCGCAAGGGGCTTGGCTTCAGTGAGCTGTTCGATCTGCGCGCATTCCGGATCCTGGTTGACAGCGTCCCGCAGTGCTATGCGGCGCTGGGCGTGGTGCACAGTCTCTGGCAGCCCATCCCGCGCGAGTTCGACGATTACATTGCCAGTCCCAAGGAGAACAACTACCAGTCGCTGCATACCGCCGTGATCGGCCAGGGCGGCCGGTCGGTCGAGGTTCAGATCCGCACCCGCGACATGCACGAGCAGGCCGAGCTTGGCATTGCCGCGCACTGGCGCTACAAGGAGGGCCGGGGCGCCGACCCCGACTTTGACGCGCGTGTGGCCTGGCTGCGCCGGCTGCTCGAGGCCCCCGCCGATCCCGAGGTGGGCGAGGATTTCATCGATCGCTTCAAGGCCGAGGTGTTCGAGGATCGGGTCTATGTCATTACTCCAAAGGGCGATGTCATCGACCTGCCGCGGGGTAGTACGCCGCTTGATTTTGCCTACACGGTTCACAGCGAGGTGGGCCACCGTTGCCGTGGCGCCCGGGTCAACGGGCGCATCGTGCCGCTGACACGCCCCCTGCAAAATGGCGACCAGGTCGACATCCTGACTGCCCGCGGCGGCCAGCCCAGCCGTGACTGGCTCAACCCGGCGCTTGGCTACCTGACCTCGCCACGGGCCCGCGCCAAGGTGCGTGCCTGGTTCCGCCAGCAGGATCAGGACAAGAACGCCGATACCGGACGCGCCCTGCTCGATCGTGAGCTCCATCGCCTGGGCCTTGCCGACGTTAACCTCGACTCCCTGGCGGCTCGCTCGCGCTTTCCGCGTCTGCCCGATTTCCTCGCCGCCATCGGCCGGGGCGATATCACCGGCGGGCAGATCGCCTCCATGCTGAGTGACCGCCTCCTGCCCGACCCCGATGATCCGGCACGGCTGCAGCGCCGCAGCCGGTCGTCATCCTCTCCGGACGGGGGGCAGGATGATGTCCACATTCATGGTGTCGGCAATCTGCTCACGCGGTTGGCGCGCTGCTGTCAGCCGGCGCCCGGCGATGCCATCACGGGGTTTATTACCCGGGGAGAGGGCGTCACCATCCATCGCCGTGACTGCCGCAATCTGCAGCGTCTTGAGGACACCGCCCCCGAGCGCCTGATCGATGTCAGCTGGAATGACAGCGCCCGCCGACGCTATCCCATCGATATCACCGTTGAGGCCTATGACCGCCGCGGGCTTATTCGCGACATCTCCTCGCTGCTCAACAACGAGGGGATCAACGTGACGGCCGTCAATACCCGCACTGATCCTGACGATCAGGTCGCGCGCATGGGGCTGACCGTCGAGGTTGATGATGTCGACCAGCTCAGCCGGGTGATGGAGCGTATTGCCGGTCTGCGCAATGTCCGTGACGTGCATCGTGGCATCTGACCAGTGCCCATGGCCCGGGCCCATGCAGCGGTCGGGCCGACGTCATTGCCGGCGGGCCGTGCGGGGCCTGGTACTGCTCCTGCTGCTTGTCCCGGTTGCTGCTGCCGGGGCGTCCGCAGCCCTCACCAACGCCGATTGTGGCGCCCCCGGAGTCACGGCACTGGCCGATGTCCGTGGTCATCACGGCGAGCCGCTGCCGAGCGGCCGCGAGGTCACGGTGGAGGCCGCCGTTACGGCAGGCTTCCCGGGGCGTGAAGGCCTCAACGGATTTTTCCTTGAGTCGGAGTCGCCGCGGGTGGGCGTGTTCGTCTACGCCCCCGATTTGAACAGCGGCGATGCGCCGGTGCGGGGAGAGCGCTGGCGGGTGCAGGCACGCACCGGCCGGTATCGGGGACGCATTCAGCTTGAGGCGGTGGCCGATGCGATCGAGTGTGGCCCCCAGGCCCTGCCACCGGTGACGGTATCGGCCACACAGCTTGCCGACCCCGAGTCATACATGGCGCGACTGGTGCGCCTGCAGGGGCCGCTCACGGTAACTGACACCTATCACCTGGGCCGTTATGGCAGCCTGCGCCTGTCACTGGGATCGCGCCGCTTTCATCCGGGCACCGGCATTGCCGGGGGCTCGTCCTTCCCGGTCGTGCTCGACGATGGCAGCTATCGCCGCGACCCGCGTCCCGTTCCCCATTTGGGTCCCGACGGTGTGCGACGCGCCGGCGATACTCTGAATACGGTAACGGGCGTTGTGACGCGCGCCTTCGGCGACTGGCGTCTGCATCCCGTCGAACCGGCGTCCTTTGTGGCCAGCAACCCCCGTCCCGAGCCGCCATCGGCGCCCTCCGATCTGCGCGCCGCCCATCTCAACCTCGAAAACTACTTCCTGACCCGCGACGGCCGCGGGCCGGATACCGAGGCCGGGTTCCGGCGTCAGCGCGAGCGCCTGCGGGAGACCCTCGCGGCCATCGATGCCGATCTGCTGGTCCTGCACGAAATCGAGAACCGGCCAGAGGCCGTCGCCGATCTCGTCAACCTGCTGAATCGCGACGAGGCCGTCGCGCGCCACTACCGACCCGTACTGAACAAGCGCAGTCCGGCCGTCATTCGCAGCGTTATTCTGTATCGCCCGGCCGTGCTCGAGCTGCGCGAGGCCCGGCGGCAGACCCACGCGGTTCACCCCCGCGATCCGGTGGCGGCGCGCTTTCGTGATGACACGGGCCGGGAGCTGATCGTGATCGGCGTCCACGCCAAGTCGCGCGGTGGCTGTCCGGAGACCGGCGATATCGACCGCGGCGAGGGGTGCTGGGCCGAGCGGCGCAAGGCGCAGGCCGAGGCTCTGGTGACATGGCTGGATGACTGGCTTGGCCCCCGCGGCATTGATCAGGCCCCCGTCCTGCTGATGGGTGATCTCAATGCCCATGCCCGGGAGGCGGCCATTGCGCCGCTTCGCGCTGCCGGGCTGCGCGACCAGCTGGCAGCGCGGATCCGCCCCGCGGAGCGCTACACCTACATCTACCGCGGACGCTCGGGGTATCTGGATCATGTCTTTGCCAGCGCAGCGGCTGCCGCGCGCGTCGCCGGGTTGAGCACCTGGCCGGTCAACGCCGACGAGCCCGACTATCTGCGCCCGGACGGCGAGGGTGTGTGGCGGGCCAGTGATCATGATCCCATCGTCGTCGATTTGCGCTGATCGCTCTCGGTGGCATCGGGCGGGGTGGCAGGGCAGTATAGCGCTCGATAGCGACGCATCCGGTTGACAGGGCGCGGCGCGCGGCTGATACCTTGCCGATCTGTTTTATCGGCCCAAAGTAACGGAGCCTGCCATGACGATGTTCGATAAACCGGTGCAGCGCCTTGTTCTGGTGATGATTCTACTGCTCGCCGCGGGCCTGCCGTCGAGTGGCCTGGCTCAGGAGGGCGCCGGGGACGCACAGGCGATCCGGGCCGAGTTGCGTGACCTGCAACAGTCGCTCACCCAGCTGCGCGAGCAGGCGATGGCGGAAAACCCCGCGCTGGAACGCCGCCAGCAGGCCTTCCAGGATCAGGTGCTGTCGCGCATGCGCGACGAGGGGGTGGAGCCGCGCAAGTCCATTCGCCGCCTGCAGGATATCTCGCGGCAACTTCAGGCGGGCGAGGTGGCGGAATCCGAACGCCGCGGCCTGATGACCGAGTATCAGGAAATGCGCAGCGAGGTCATGGCCGCGCGGCGTGTGGCCATGCAGGACCAGAAGATCATCGACGCCGAGGCGTCATTGCGCAGCGAAATGCTGGCCGCCATGCGTGAACAGGATGCCGATGCCCCCGCCATGATCGAGCGCTTTGAGAACCTGCGTCGCGAACTGGCGGAATCCCGCGGCCGCCAGGCTCAGTGACCCACGCCGCAGGGGACCGGGTATGGAGCTGACACTGGGCACCCCCTCGCTCCTGTTTCCGGCCGTGTCGCTGCTGCTGCTGGCCTATACCAATCGCTTTCTGGCGCTGGCCTCGCTGATCCGTGATCTGCAGGCGCAATACGCCAGTACCCAGCGGCGCAGCCTGCTGGCGCAGATCGACAACCTGCGCCGCCGGGTCAAGCTCATTCAGTCGATGCAGGCCACTGGCGCGGGCAGTCTGCTGTTCGCTACCGCCAGCATTCTCCTGCTTTTTGCCGGTGGCGCCGAGGCCGCGCGCTGGCTGTTTGGCGGCAGCCTGGCGCTCATGATGATGTCGCTTGCGCTGTCCGTGCGCGAGATCCAGATCTCGGTGACCGCGCTCAATATCCAGCTGGCCGAGATGGAGTCACAGCGGTGAACGTCCCCATGGGCCCGGTTGTGCCTGCCAATGACCCGCGCCAGTCGCTGCGGGTGCGACGCTTTCTGCTGGCGGCGCTGGTCTATCTGCTGGCCATCATCCTGCTGGCGCTGTACGTGCGCCAGGGGCTTCTGGACTGGCATGAATGGCGGTTTGCCGCCCTGTTCATCGTGCTGGTCAATGCAGGGCTGTACGGTTTGCTGCGCAGCGGTCGCAACGAGCGCTTTGCCGATCCCAGCATGACTGGCGTTCAGATGCTGCTCGTCTGCTTGATCATGGGGCTGGTGATGTATCTGCTCGACGGCGGCCGGGGCGGGATGCTGCTGGTATTTCTGGTGCTGCTGATGTTTGGTGTGCTGCGTCTTAATGCGCGGCAATTCACCGCCCTCGGCGGGTTTGCGCTGCTGTCCTACGGCACCGCGGTCGCCGCCGTCTGGCATCAGCGGCCCGAGGCCTTCAATGCCCAGGTCGAGTTGTTGCATCTGGCGGCTCTCAGCACGCTGGTCCCCTGCGGCGGGTTTTTCGCCAGTCACGTCAGCGGTCTGCGGCGTGCGCTGCGCGAGCGCCAGATCGACCTGCAGCGGGCCCTGGAGGAGGTGCATGATCTGCGGGTGCTGGATCCGTTAACCGGCATCAGTAACCGCTCGGCAATGGTCAACTTCCTGACCCAGGAAATGCAGCGCGCCGAGCGCCTCGACCAGCCGCTTGCCGTTATTCTGGTGGATCTGCAGCGTTTCAAGCAGGTCAACCGCGAGTACGGACATCCCGCCGGTGATGAGGTCCTGAAGTGCGTGGCGCGTCGGCTGCGCCGCTGTGTGCGTGATATCGACGGTCTTGGGCGCTACGGCGGCGAGGAGTTTCTGGCCGTCCTGCCTGATGCTGGCCCCGATGAGGCCGGCCAGGTGGCCGGCACCCTGCGCGAGTGCGTTGAGAGCTGCCGCTTTAGCGGATTGCCCGCACGGTTTGGCGTGAAATGCTCAATGGGAGTGGCCGTGATGGAGCCGGATGATACTGTCTGGCAGATGATCGAGCGGGCGCGTGCTCAGGCCGAGACCGATAACGATTCGCAGGCGCGTGGCACGCCGTGAGTGAATTTCCGGAAGTGGCGGCCGTTGACCTCGGCTCCAACAGCTTTCACATGATCGTGGCGCAGTCCGCACCCGATGGCCTGCGCATGGTGGATCGGCTGCGCGAGTCGGTTCGGCTTGCGGCGGGCCTGGACGCCGATAAAAACCTTGATACCGCCGCGCGTCGCCGGGCCCTCGACTGTCTGGAGCGTTTTGGCCAGCGCGTCCGGGGCTTGCCGGCGGGTTCCGTGCGGGCGGTGGGCACCAACACCCTCCGGCAGTCGCGCAATGCGCAGGCCTTTCTGGCCGAGGCCGAGGCGGCCCTGGGGCATCCCATCCAGATCGTATCGGGCTATGAAGAGGCCCGGCTGATCTATCTGGGGGTGGCGCACAGCATTGCGGATGATGATGACCGTCGCCTCGTGATGGACATCGGTGGCGGCAGCACCGAACTCATTATTGGCGAGGCCTTCGTGCCGCGTGAAATGGAAAGCCTTCACATGGGTTGTGTCAGCGCCACGCGCAAGCACTTCCCGGATGGCGCCATTACCGAGAAGCGTCTGCACAAGGCCGAACTGGCCGCGCGCCGCGAGCTCGAGCCCATAGCCGATCGCTACCGGCGCCTGAGCTGGGAGCGTGTCATCGGCGCCTCCGGCACCATTCGGGCCATTGAGCGTTGTCTGCGCAGCAATGGCTGGAGCGAGACGGGGATCGATGCCGATGGGCTCCAGCAGCTGCGGCGGGCGCTGCTGAAAGCGGGACATGTCGACAAGCTGTCACTGAGCGGCGTTAGCGAATCGCGCGCGCAGGTGCTGCCGGGCGGTCTTGCGGTCCTGCTCGGGGCATTCCGGCAGTTGGGCCTCGAGCGCATGGAGGCCGCTGACGGGGCCCTGCGCGAGGGCCTGCTGTTTGATCTGTTGGGGCGGATCCGCCACGAGGATGTCCGTACCGCCAGCGTGATGGCCACGGCCGGGCGCTACCACGTCGATACGGCGCAGGCCGGGCGAGTCGCCACCACGGCCGGGTACCTGCTGGGCGAGACAGCAAAGGACTGGCAGCTTGCCAGCGCTCCGTTCGCCGACATGCTGACCTGGGCCGCACGCGTGCATGAGATCGGGCTGGATATCTCGCACAGCCAGTACCACAAGCATGGCGCCTATATCCTGCACCACAGTGATCTTGCCGGGTTTGCCCGTGATGAGCAGATGGTGCTGGCCACGCTGGTCCGGGCCCATCGGCGCAAGTTTCCAAAGAGCGCCTTTCGTGAGCTGCCCGAGGCCTGGCAGGAGCCCGCCACGCGCCTCGCCGTGCTACTGCGGCTGGCCATTGTGTTGCATCGCTCGCGCAGCGCCGAGCCTGTTCCCGCGATGGGTGTGAGCATCCGCAAGGGTGCGTTGAGGCTGGAGTTCCCGGCCGGTTGGCTGGCCGATCGGCCCCTGCTTGAGGCCGATCTGCAAGAAGAGGCGGGCTTTCTGGAGACGGCCGGATTCAGTCTGGTGCTCACCTGACCGGATCGGCTCCGATCTGATCGGCCGCCTCTATCCGTCTTCGCAGTAAGTGTCCATCAGGATCTGCTGGGCCGAATAGGCCGCCTCGCCCGGGCCGGGTTGCAGGCGGGTGTACTCACCGCTCGCATCCAGCACCCAGGCCTGGGTGTTATCGCGCAGATAGGCCTCGAGGTCGGCGATCACGCGTTCGCGCAATTCGCTGTCGAGCAGCGGAAAGCCTGTCTCGACACGGCGAAAGAAATTGCGCTCCATCCAGTCGGCCGAGCTGCAGAAGACTTCGGGATGCCCCCCGTTGGCAAAATGGAACACCCGCGTGTGCTCCAGAAAGCGGCCGATGATGGAGCGCACCCGGATGTTGTCGCTGACCTCCGGGATGCCGGGTCGAAGGCAGCACATGCCGCGCACGATCAGATCGATATCGACGCCTGCCCGGGATGCGCTGTAGAGCGCCCGAATGATCCTTGGCTCAACCAGCGAGTTCACCTTGGCGACGATGCGGGCGGGACGGCCGGCCTCGGCGTGGGCCTGTTCACGCGCGATGCGCTCGAGCATGCCCTGATGCAGGGTAAAGGGTGATTCCAGCAGGTGCGTGAGTGACGAGACCTTGCCCAGACTTGTGAGCTGGAGAAACACCCGGTGGACATCTTCGCCGATTGCCGGGTTGGCGGTGAGCAGTCCGTAGTCGGTATAAAGCCGCGCCGTGCGCGAGTGATAGTTGCCCGTGCCAAGGTGTACATAGTGCCGCAGCCGCCGCCCCTCGCGCCGCACGATGAGGATCATTTTGGCGTGTGTCTTGTGGCCGACCACGCCGTAGACCACGTGGGCGCCGGCCTCCTGCAGACGGTTGGCCAGGCTGATATTGGCCTCCTCGTCAAAGCGGGCACGCAGCTCGACCACCACGGTGACCTCCTTGCCGGCGCGTGCGGCCGCGACCAGATGGTCAACGACCGCCGAATCGGGGCCTGTACGGTAGAGCGTTTGCTTGATCGCCAGCACCTCGGGGTCGTGCGCGGCCTGGCGCAGCACTTCGGCCACGGGGGCGAATGACTCGAAGGGGTGATGCAGCAGAACATCGCGCTGGCGCATGACCTTGAAGATATCGCCGCCCAGATGCAGCTCGGCGGGCAGGCCGGGGGTGAACCCCGGGTACTTGAGGTCGGGGCGGTCGACCAGATCACAGACTGCCAGCAGCCGATTCAGGTTGACCGGCCCGTTTACCTGATAGAGCGCCTCGTGATCGAGCTCGAACTCCTCGAGCAGGAATTGCGCCATGTGCTCGGGGCAATTGGCCGCCACCTCCAGCCGCACTGCCTCGCCATACCGGCGCGATGGCAGCTCACCTTCCATGGCGCGCAGCAGATCATCAACCTCCTCCTCGTCGACGTACAGATCGCTGTTGCGAGTGACCCGAAACTGATAACACCCCGTGGCGTTCATTCCGGGAAAGAGGTCGGTCACATGCGCATGGATGATCGATGACAGAAAGACAAAATCATATGGCCCGTTCCCGGCCAGATCCGCAGGCAGCTGGATGATGCGCGGCAGCGCGCGGGGCGCCTGGACCACGGCCATGCCGCTGTTGCGGCCAAATGCATCGCGCCCCTCCAGGGAGACGATGAAGTTGAGGCTCTTGTTGAGCACCTGCGGAAATGGATGGGCCGGATCCAGTCCCAGTGGGCTCAGGATGGGCAGCAGGGAGTTCTCGAAATACTCCCGAATCCAGGTCTGCTGCTCCGGGCTCCATTCGTTGCGACGCAAAAAACGGATGCCCGCATCCGCAAGCGCCGGCGTGACCGCGTCGTTGAGCAGCCGGTACTGCTCGCCAACCAGTGCTTGTGCTCGCTGGCTGATTTCCTTGAGCACCTGCTGCGGGGTGCGATTGTCGGGGCCGCTCTGGCTTGCGCCCAACTCCACGGCCTGGCGCAGCCCTGCCACCCGAATCTCGAAAAACTCATCAAGATTGGAGCTGGCAATGCACAGAAACTTGAGGCGCTCGAGCAAGGGGTTGCCAGTATCGGCCGCCTGCGCCAATACGCGGCGATTGAACTCGAGCAGGCTGAGCTGGCGGTTGCTGTAGAGGTCGGGATTGTGGAGATCAGGGGTATCCATTGCCAGACTGCCTTCGGGTAAATGCCTCAGGGTGCCGCGTGCAGATTACCGCGATGTTACGGCCTGCCGGCGCGGGTCACGCAACCCGGTTGAAGCCGTTCAGCGCTGCAACGCGGTAGCCCTCGGCCATCGTGGGGTAGTTGAACGTGGTGTTCATGAAATAGCGCAGCGTATTGCCTGGCGCGGGCTGCGCCATGATGGCCTGGCCGATGTGAACAATCTCGGCCGCCTGATCGCCAAAGCAGTGGATACCGAGCAGCTCCAGCGTCTCGACATGAAACAGCAGCTTGAGCATGCCGACGGTCTGGCCGGAAATCTGGGCGCGCGCCAGATCCTTGAAAAACGCATGCCCCACCTCGTAGGGCACGCGGGCCTCCGTGAGCTCTTCCTCGGTGCGCCCCACCGAGCTGATCTCGGGGATGGTGTAGATCCCGGTCGGCACATCGT
>CAJXMI010000010.1 GCA_913056145.1 uncultured Spiribacter sp. | reverse complement strand
CCCGCCCTCGACCTCGTCAAGCGGATTGCAGCCGGCGACAAGCGCACCAGCTTTGTCGGCTCGCACTTCTACTATGAGGACATCTCGGGTCGGGGTACGGCCGAGGACACCCACGAGCTCGCCGAGACGACCGAGCAGTACTACGTGATCGAGAGCGTGCCCAACGACCCCGATAACGTCGAGTTTGCCCGCTATCGCACCTGGATCGACCGCGAGACGATGCTGCCCATGCGCACCGCTTATCAACGCCCGTCGGGCGAGGTCTACCGGCGCATGGAGGTCACCGAGGTTGAGACCATCAAGGGCTATCCCACGGGCACCGAGGTGCGCATGCAGGACCTCGACAGCGGTGGCGAGACCATCACGCAGTTCCGCTTCTCGGACTACGACGTGGGGCTGCCGGAGGACATCTTCAGCGAACGCTCGCTGCGCAACCCGCCCCGCGAGTGGCTGCAGCGCTGAGTGAAGGGGACGAGGAGGTAACGATGCGCCGACCCGTTGTGTCTGCCCGGAGCAAGTGGCTGGCAGGACTCGGCCTCGCCCTGCTGGCCGCCCTCGGGCCTGCCGCCGCGCAATCCGACACCGCTGCGGACTGGGGCGATGATGACTGGGGCGACGACCCCTGGGCCGAGGAGTCCAGCGGCTGGCAGTGGTACGGCTTTATCGAGGGCGCCTACGCCGGGCGCACGCAGACCGATGCGGCGGTTGATGAAGAGGCCACCCTCTCTGAGCTTCGCGTTCAACTGGAGGGGTCGCGGCGCATCGGTGACTTCGATGCCATGCTGAAGGGTGATATCCGGGCCGACGGTGTTGAGGACGGGGGGCGCGCAGAGCTGCGCGAGGCCAATCTGGACGGCACGCTCACTCCCAACCTGGACATCCGCCTGGGCCGTCAGATCATGACCTGGGGCACCGGCGACCTGGTGTTTTTGAACGACCTTTTCCCGAAGGACTATGTGTCGTTTTTCAGCGGCCGCAATGACGAGTACCTGAAGGCACCAAGCGATGCGGTGCGCCTTTCCTGGTTCGGCGCGGTCAACGTCGACCTCGTCTGGATGCCGGTCGCCGACCCCAACCGCTATATCGAGGGCAAGCGGCTGTCGTATTTCTCACCAGCGGCCGGCACCCGCGTTGCCGACCCGGTCGACCCGCGGGAGCGTGACGACCTGGGAGATGACAGCGAGTTTGCATTGCGGATGTATCAGACCGTTGACGGCGTCGAGTACGCCGGCTACGCCTATCATGGCTATGACAAGCAGCCGAGCGCCTTCGATCCGGCCACGGGAGAGAGCTACTTTCCGCGCCTGAGCGTGTTCGGCGCCAGCGTGCGCGCACCACTCGGACAGGGTATCGGGAACGCCGAGACCGCCTGGTATGAATCGGCCGATGACGATGGCGATGATCCCAACCGGCCCAATGACCAGCTGCGGTTTCTGGCCGGATACAGCCATGAGCCCATCGCCAATGTGACCCTCGGCTGGCAGTACTACCTCGAGTGGACCCAGGACCATAACGCCCTGCTCGACGGCACGCCCGCGAGCCAGCGCCGCTACGCGCCCGATGAATACCGCCACCTGCTCACCAACCGGATTACCTGGCAGTTATTCCAGCAGGATCTCACGCTGTCGTTGTTCACATTCTATTCGCCGTCGGATGCGGACTACTACCTGCGCCCACGCGCCCGCTATCGCTTCAGTGACAGGCTTTACGGAACGGTGGGCGGCAACCTCTTCGGCGGCGAGGATGACTGGACCTTTCACACGCAGCTCGAAGATAACAGCAACCTGTATGCCCGACTCCGCTACAACTTCTAGGAGAAAACAGAAATGACGGTTAATGAGGGACTTCGCGCAATGGCCGGCTTCTTCGTGTTATTGAGCCTGGCACTGGGTACCTGGGTGCATCCCGGGTGGTATCTGTTCACCGCGTTTGTGGGCGCCAACCTGCTTCAGTCGGCCTTCACCCGCTGGTGTCCGGCAATGGCGATCCTGAAGCGCATCGGATTCCGCGAGGAGACTCCCTGCGATCGCACCCGGGTGAACGCCTAGCTTTTCAGGCCTGCAACGGCAGGCGCTTTCAGCCGCGGGCCTGGAGGTAGGCGGAGAAGGCAGGCCCCAGCTCCGGGTGTTTGAGCCCGTACTCGATGGTGGCCTGCAAGTAGCCGAGCTTGTCTCCGCAGTCATAGCGGGTGCCCTCGAACTCGTAGGCCAGCACCGGCTCGTCCTGACGCAGGGCGTCGATGGCGTCGGTGAGCTGTATCTCGCCACCGGCGCCAGGGCGCGTCTGGCGGAGCTTGTTGAAGATGCTGGAATTAAGGATATAACGCCCGACCACACCCAGGTTGGAGGGGGCATCGGCGGGCTGGGGTTTCTCGACGATACCCTTGAGGCGCCCCAGTCGCTCGGCTAGCGGATCGACATCCACCACGCCATAGCGATCGGTATGGGCCTCGGGCACCCGCTGGACACCCAGAATGCTCGCGACCTGCTCATCGTAGCGGGCGACCATTTGCGCGAGGCAACCGTTGCCCTCACCGTCGTCAATCAGATCGTCAGCCAGGATAACGGCAAAGGGCTCGTCACCCACCACCGGCTCGGCGCACATCACCGCATGCCCCAACCCGAGCGCTTCGGACTGGCGGATATAGATGCAGGCCACATGCGGCGGAATAATATTCCGCACAGCCTCCAGCCGATCCAGCTTGCCCTGCTGCTCGAGCTCGGTCTCCAGCTCGTAGGCCTTGTCGAAATGATCAGGGATGCTGCGCTTGTTACGGCCATTGACGAAGATAAGGGTCTCGATACCCGCACGGACCGCCTCTTCGGCCGCGTACTGGATCAGTGGCTTGTCCACCACCGGCAGCATTTCCTTGGGGTTGGCCTTGGTGGCCGGCAGAAACCGCGTCCCAAGCCCGGCCACCGGGAACACCGCTTTGCGAATTCGCTTTGCCACGTGCCGTTGCTCTCCCTGAAACGGTATTTTTTGTCGGACGAGCATCATAACGCGGGGCGGGCGGCCTGTCAGGCAACCCACCCCGCCGGCCGGTCTACTCGATGGCCACCCGTTCACGAATCGACTCGAGTGTGGCCGCGCCGATGCCATTGACCCGCACCAGCTCCTCGGCGCTTGCAAATGGACCGTTCTGGGCACGGTCTTCGACAATGGCCTCGGCGGTCGCGGGCCCAACGCCGTTCAGCGACTGCAGCTGATCGGCGTTCGCCTCATTGACGTTGATCGGGGCATCGGTAGCCGCCGCTCCGGCCGCCGAGAGAAATAGCGAGGCAGCGGTCACAAGCGGAATGAATGGTTTCATGGTGATCTCCTTTACTCCGTGAATGGAGTCCTGGAGATTACTGGTCGATTGCCCCGTCACCTGTGACCTGGATCTCAGAATTGACAGCCGCCAGGGCCGCCACCGGATCAACGGCACGCGTGACGGGACGACCGATCACCAGATCACTGGCTCCCGCCGCCAGCGCAGCGCGTGGTGTCAGCACCCGCTGCTGGTCATCGCGGGCACTCCCGGCAGGCCGGATCCCGGGAGTAACCCGACGGAAGGCATCACCATAGTGCTCCTTGAGCAGCCCGGCCTCGCGCGCCGAGCAGACCACCCCATCGAGCCCGGCTGCATGCGCCAGGTCCGCCAGTCGCGCCACCGCCTCCGCCGTTGACCCGGCCACTCCGATCTGTCGAAGGGTCGCGTCATCGTGACTGGTCAGCACGGTGACGGCGGTTAATAACGGCGGGCGGGCCAGGCCCGCAACGGCCTCGCGCGCTGCCGCCAGCATGGCAGGACCGCCAAGCGCATGGACATTGACCATCCACACCCCAAGATCCGCTGCCGCCCGGCAGGCGGCCGCCACCGTGTTGGGAATGTCGTGGAACTTGAGGTCAAGAAACACCTCCCAGCCGGCCCGGGTAAAGCCCTCGACCAGCTCGGGGCCTCCGCGCACAAACAACTCCTTGCCCACCTTGAGCCGGCAGTCGCCTGGAGCCAGGCGCTCGACCAGCGCGCGCGCGTCCCGCGGATCGGCAAAATCCAGCGCAACAATGACGGGTTGCTGCGGCATTCGACTACTCTCCACTCAGCCCGCGACGCGGCTTAATGGTGGCCCAGGCCCGGCATCCCGGGCATTGCCAGTGGATCTGACGTGCCTCGAAACCGCACTCAATGCAGCGATAGGGGGGCGTGTCCACCAGCAGCGCGGCGAAGAGCTCGCGCAGGACCCGCAGATCACGTTGTCGGCGGCGGTCGCGGTCGTCATCACTGATGTTCAGGGTGATCAAGCGATCGAGCCCGCGCACCGAGGGGCGGTCCCGCAACTGCTCGGCAAGAAACTCGATTGCCGGCTTGCGGCCCTCTGTGGTCTCGATGACCTCCGAGAGCTTCATGATAACCGAGACTCCGGGGTAGCGGGTGAGCAGTCGCTCCAGCTCGGCCCGAAACTGAAGTGGCTGTCCCGTGGCCTGATAGCAGGCCTCAAGTCGAGGTAGCACCTCGGGGATATAGTCGACATCCTGCGCCTCCACGCGCTGCGCTGCCTTGATTGCCGCCCGCCAACGCCCCTCGCTTTGCTCCATATCACTCTGCAGAAGCGCCGCGCGCACGCACTGACGGTCATACCCGAAGGCGCGGCGCAAAAACTGCCGGATCTGGGCGGCATCGCCATGCTCGCGGATGCGCTGCTCGGCCTGCTCGCAGGCAAATTGCGCCATCATCGGCCCATAGTCCGCCCGGGTCTCCCGCTGCAGCGTGCGGGCCGTGTTGATCGCCTTCTCCCATTCCTTTTCGCGCTGATAGATATCGAGCAGCGCCTGCAGTGCCGCGGTGCGGTAATCGGAGGTTTCCAGTGCTTCGACAAACAGAACCTCGGCCCGATCCAGCAGCCCCGCCGCCAGATAATCGCGTGCCAGCTCAAGCAGGGCTGCCGCCCGCTGCTCCGGCGCCAGCGAGGGCCGCGCAATAAGGTTTTGATGGATGCGAACGGCCCGATCCGCCTCACCCCGACGCCGGAACAGGTTACCGAGCGCCAGATGCGTCTCCGCCGTATCCTCGTCGAGCTCGACCATGCGGGTAAAGACCTCGATGGCACGATCGGGCTGTTCGTTGAGCAGATAGTTGAGGCCCTGGAAATACTGGCCTGAGAGTGGCTTGCGCGCGGTTTCTGCCCCGGACCGGGACCGACCGACCCACCAGCCGGACAAGGCTGCCAGCGGGAGCAGCAGCCAGAGGAGTTGAAGCATCGTCAGAGGCTGTTCCTGATCGGCAGCTTGCGAAGTTCCGATAGCTCGCTCCGTGCGGCCTCGGCCTCACGTCGCAGCCGCGCTATCTGCCAGCGCTGGCGCATGATCACGCTGGCGGCCGCGGCCATGCCAATGACAGCGCCGAGCGCAAGCGCGATGACCAGCCAAAGGGAAATGGGCAGAGGCATCCGGCCCAGATAGAAGTCGAGCTCAACCGCTTGGGGATTGAGCATGGCAAAGCTGAGCCCGATCGCGACGATCGCCACGACGAGCACAAGCCAGAGAAGCCGCTTCACTGCTCCGCCTCTTCACGTTGCCGTCCCTCATCGACGCGCTCGCGCATCTGCTTGCCAGGTTTGAAATGCGGTACATGCTTACCGGGAAGCGATACGGGCTCACCCGTTTTGGGATTGCGCCCGATACGCGGCGGGCGGTGATGCAGCGAAAAGCTGCCGAATCCCCGTACCTCGATACGCTCGCCACTCGCCAGTGCCTCGCTCATGTGCTCGAGCATCGTCTTCACGGCCAACTCAACATCACGCTGCGCCAGGTGACCCTGGCTCCTGGCAATCAGTTCGATCAGTTCCGACTTGGTCATCGACGGCCATCCATCACCGGAGACACCCGCATGCGGGCAAACGGTGCCGACGACGTTGTGTCGCCGGCACTCCTGCGAGGCCTATTCTTCCTCGCCGCGATCCGCCATCTGCTCCTTGAGCAGATCACCCAGCGTGGTCGTGCCAGCGGCACCGGTGCTGCCATAGTCCTGCATGGCCTCACGCTCATCCTGCTGGTACTTCGCGCGCACGGACAGGCTGATCATGCGGTTGCGACGGTCAACGGCCATGAACTTGGCCTCGACCGAATCACCCTCGCTAACCACCGTGCGGGCATCCTCGACCCGCTCACGGTCAAGATCAGAGACGCGGAGGTAGCCCTGCACCTCATCGCCCAGATCAACCACGACGCCCTTCGCATCGACTTCCTGAGCCGTGCCGGTGACCACCGTGCCCTTGGGATGATTGGCCACCCACTGCGAGACCGGATCCTGCGCCAGCTGCTTCACGCCAAGGCTGATGCGCTCGCGCTCGGGGTCGACCGAAAGGACCACGGCCTCGACCTCTTCGCCCTTCTGGAAATCGCGAATGGCCTCTTCGCCCTGATCGCTCCACGACAGGTCGGAGAGATGCACCAGCCCGTCGATCCCGCCCTCGAGTCCGACAAAGATGCCGAAATCGGTGATCGACTTGATGCCGCCCACAACACGGTCGCCCTTGTTGTGGTTGGCGGCAAACTCATCCCAGGGGTTGGGCTGGCACTGCTTCATGCCAAGCGAGATACGCCGGCGCTCCTCGTCGATGTCGAGGATCATGACCTCGACCTCGTCACCAATGGACACCATCTTGGCCGGGTTGACGTTCTTGTTGGTCCAGTCCATCTCGGAGACGTGCACCAGGCCCTCGACACCCTCTTCGATTTCGACAAAGGAGCCGTAATCGGTGATGTTGGTGACCTTGCCAACCACCCGACTGCCCTCGGGGTAGCGGCGGCTGATGGCCTCCCACGGATCCTCGCCGAGCTGCTTGAGCCCCAGCGATACGCGATTGCGCTCGCGATCAAACTTGAGAACCTTGACATCGATCTCCTGGCCGACATCAACCACCTCGGACGGGTGCTTGACCCGACGCCAGGCCATATCGGTGATGTGCAACAGCCCGTCGATGCCGCCGAGATCGACGAAGGCGCCATAATCGGTGAGGTTCTTGACGATGCCCTTGAGCGTCTGGCCTTCCTGCAGCTTCTCGAGCAGCGCCTCGCGCTCGGCGCTGTACTCCTCCTCGACCACCGCACGCCGGGAGACGACCACGTTGTTGCGGCGCGCATCGAGCTTGATGACCTTGAACTCGAGATCCTTGCCCTCGAGATAGGTGGTATCGCGAACCGGCCGAATATCAACAAGCGACCCGGGCAGGAAGGCCCGGATGTGGCCCAGGTCGACGGTAAAGCCGCCCTTGACCTTGCCGCTGATCTGGCCGTTTACCGTCTCGGAGCCCTCATAGGCCGCCTCGAGTACACGCCAGGCGCGGGCACGCTTGGCCTTCTCGCGCGACAGACGGGTTTCGCCAGAGCCGTCCTCAACGGCATCAAGGGCCACTTCCACCTCGTCACCGACGTTGACGTCGATGTCGCCGTCGTCGTTGGTGAACTGCCGCAGCGGGATAACGGCCTCGGACTTGAGGCCGGCATTGACGATGACGTCTTCGCCGTCAATGGCCACGACCTGGGCAGTGACGATGGAACCCGGGCGCATATCGGTCTGCGCAAGGCTCTGTTCAAAGAGTTCTGCAAAGCTTTCGCTCATGGGCTGAATGATTCCGGGATCGTTAGCCGATCCTGTGGTTAGTTGAACAAACGCGCCGCTACTCGGCGCCCGTAGTGCCACAGCGCTCGTGCACGAGCGCCAGCACCCTGTTGATCACTGCATCGATGGCCATGCCGGTCGAATCAATGGTGATCGCATCTTCGGCGGGTTTGAGCGGCGCTACAGGGCGGTTCATATCCCGCTCGTCACGCGCCCGCAACTCCTCCAGAAGACCCGCGAGGTTAGCACTGACACCCTGCTCCATCAACTGCTTATGGCGCCTTCGGGCCCGCTCTTCCACGCTTGCCGTAAGGAACACCTTCACCTCGGCATCCGGGAAAACCACCGTGCCCATATCCCGGCCGTCAGCGACCAGCCCGGGCGGACCGCGAAACGCCCGCTGGCGCTCGAGCAAGGCGGCCCGCACGATCGGCAGCGCCGCAAGCACCGAGGCACGCTCGCCACAGGCTTCCTCACGAATGGCCGCAGTGACCGTATCCCCGTCAAGCATCACCTCATCCGCATTGGCGCCATGGGTTGGAAAGGCGATATCGAGCGCGCGCGCCTGTGCATCGAGTGCGGCCAGGTCATCCGCCGCCGTGCGACTGCGCAGCGAGGCGAGCGCCAGGAGCCGGTAGATGGCGCCGCTATCCAGAAAATGCCAGCCAAGCCGTCGCGCCACGGCGCGGGCAATGGTGCCCTTCCCCGCGCCTCCGGGTCCGTCCACCGTGACCACGGGTGCGGTCGCCATCAGGCCGACACCTCCCGAGCCGTAATGCCGAGACCCGCGGCGGCGGCCATGTCGACAAAGCCCGGAAAGGAGGTATCAACCTCGGCGCAGCCGGTAATGTCGATCGGCGCATCGGCGGCGAGCGCCGCCATTGCAAAGGCCATCGCGATGCGGTGGTCACCCTGTGCCTGCACGCGCCCACCGGTGAGGGACCCGCCCTCGATCCGCAGGCCATCGGGCCGGGTCTCGACCGTAATGCCAAGGGCAGACAGGCCCTCTGCCATCACCGCGATTCGGTCGCTCTCCTTGACGCGCAGCTCCTCGGCGCCCGCCAGCACCGTCTCGCCGCGGGCACAGGCGGCCGCTACAAAAATGGCCGGGAATTCGTCGATGGCGAGCGGAACCAGCTCGCGGGGGATATCAATGCCACGCAATGCGGCCGAGCGCACCGTGAGACGTCCGATGGGCTCACCGCCCTCGGTGCTGGCGGGCTCGATGTCGATGCTGGCGCCCATACGGCGCAGGATCTCGATAACACCGATTCGGCTGGGGTTGAGGCCAACGTCGTCGAGCACCAGCTCGGAGCCGTCGGCAATACTTGCCCCCACCAGAAAGAACGCCGCCGATGAAATGTCGGCAGGGACCTTGATGGCGCCGCCGGTAAGCCTGGCTCCCCCCTGCACCGCAACCCGGCTACCTGCAACGGCGACCGGACAACCCAGCGAGGCGAGCATCCGCTCGGTGTGATCGCGGGTGACGGCCGGCTCGCTCACCGCTGTCTCACCCTCGGCATACAGGCCGGCGAGCAAGAGCGCGGACTTGACCTGGGCACTTGCGACCGGCATGGCGTAGTCAATGCCGTGCAAGGAGGTGGCCGGCGTGATCCGCAGCGGTGCCGTGCCCGCCTCGGTCGTCTGGATACGAGCCCCCATGCGCGCCAGCGGCTCGGTAACTCGACGCATGGGCCGGCGCATCAGCGAGGCATCACCAACAAGCTCTGTGGCAAAGGCCTGCCCGGCAAGCAGCCCGCAAAAAAGCCGCATGGATGTCCCGGAGTTACCCAGATCAAGGGGGGCTGACGGTGCCTTCAGCCCATGCGGCCCAACACCGTGAATCAAAAGCCGTCCGTCATCGGGCCCCTCGACAGGCACACCAAGAGCGCGCATGGCGGCGAGCGTTGCCATGGCATCGTCGCCCTCCAGAAACCCCTCAACGCGGGTCTCACCATCGGCAATGGCGCCGAGCATTACGGCCCGGTGCGAGATGGACTTATCACCCGGCACCCGCAGCCGCCCGCGCAAGGCCCCGCCCGGTTGCACCGTAAACTGCCGGTCAGGACTGTCCGTCATGCGTTACCTCTTGTGCCTGCCGGTCCTCAAACCATGACAGATAGCTATCGCGGGTTTGCTTAGCCGCGCGAAACACCCCCTCGAGCCCCTCGCCATCGGCCGCCTCGATTAACGCCGAGAGCTGCTCCAGGTCATCCCGATAGGCGGCCAGGGCGGCAAGCAGCGCCGAGCGGTTGCCCAGGCAGATATCGCGCCACATCACCGGATCGCTCGACGCAATCCGTGTGAAATCGCGAAACCCGCCCGCCGCATAGCGCAGAATCTCGTCATGCCGGGGGTTACGCGCCAGACTGTCCACCAGCCCGAATGCGAGCATGTGCGGAAGATGCGAGGTGATCGCCAGCACCTGGTCGTGGTGCGCCACCGACATGGTAACCACCTCGGCGCCTGCGGTCTGCCAGAGCGCGCTAACTGCCTCAAGGGCATCGGGCGCTGTGGAGGGTTCGGGCGTAAGGATAACGCGGCGCCCCTCGAACAGGGTCGCAAACGCCGCCTGCACCCCGCTGTGCTCGGTCCCGGCGATGGGGTGTCCGGGTACAAACCGGCTGCAAGCGTTGCCCAGAACGGCCTGCGCATCGGCAACGACACAGCCCTTTGCGCTACCAACATCAGTAATGATGGCCCGGGGCGGGCGATGCGGGGCGAGCGCCTCGAGCACGCTCCGGGTGGCCCCGAGCGGCACACCCAGTACGATGATGTCCACATCGGCCAGTGCCTCGGCGGGATCGAGCGCAAAGCGGTCGATGGCCCCCAGTGCGACAGCCTGCTCCAGCGGCTCGGCGTGTCGGCCGAGCCCCACGATCTCGCCCGCCCAGTTGCGCGCGCGAAGCGCAAGCCCCAGCGAGCCCGCAATCAACCCCACCCCAACCAGACAGACGCGTGGTGCGGTCCCTGCCATGATGACGCCCTAGGCCACCGAGCGCGGGTAGGAGCCCAGCACCTTGAGCAGGCTGGCCAGCTGCTGCATCTCGCCCAGTGCCCGCTTGAGGTCCGGATCCTCGGCATGTCCGACCAGGTCGATGAAGAACACGTACTCCCACATGCCCTCCGGCGAGGGTCGGGATTCAAGCCGGGTCATGTTAAGCCCGTAGCGCGCCAGCGGCGCCAACAGGCCCGCCAGCCCGCCCGGGCGATTATCGCGGGCGATGACAAGCGACGTTTTATCCTCGCCCGTGGGCTCGGGGCTCTCACGCCCCAGAACCAGGAAGCGCGTGCTATTGGCTGCGCCGTCCTGGATGGCCGGCTGCCGGACCGTGAGTCCGTAGCGCTCCGCGGCCGCATCCGAGGCAATCGCCGCGGCAGTCGGGTCGGCGGCGGCAAGCCGGGCCGCCTCGGCAGTGCTCGACACCGCAATCCGCTCGGCGCGCGGCAGGTGCGTCTCGAGCCAAAGACGGCACTGCGCCAACCCCTGCTGATGCGAATAGACCCGTTCAACCGCTGCCGAATCCTCGGCCAGAGAGGCAAAATTATGAACAATGGCAAGCTCCACCTCGCCCACGATCTGCAAGGGCGATGAGAGCAGCCGGTCAAGGGTATGCGTGACCATGCCCTCGGTGGAATTCTCGACGGGCACCACGCCGTACTCGGCGGAACCCGCTTCGACCTCGCGAAACACGGTATCAATGCCTTCGAGCGGAAGACTGCGAATGGAATGCCCGAAATGCTTGAGGGCCGCCTCCTGCGTGAACGTGCCCTCCGGACCAAGAAACGCCACCCGAAGCGGCCGCTGCAGAGCAAGACAGGCCGACATGATTTCGCGAAACAGCCGCGTGACGTCCTCATCGGCGAGCGGACCCGCGTTGGCATCGCGCACACGTCGAAGCACTTCAGCCTCGCGGGCTGGTCGATAGAAATCGGCCGGCTGCCCCTCGGCCGCCTTGGCCGCAGCGACCTCACCCGCCGCAGTGGCCCGTTCGTTGACCAGCCGCAGGATGTCGTCGTCGATGGCGTCAATGCGCCGCCGGATAGCCCGAAGTGCCTCCTCGCTCACGACCCTCTCCTTTATTCGATAACGCGGACCGCCAGCACACCGTCGGTACCCCGCAGCCGCTCGATCACCTCAGCGGGGACCTCGCCGTCGATATCGACAACACTGTACGCCAGCTCACCCCGCGATTTGTTGTACATATCGGCGATGTTAAGCCCCGCCTGCGCAAGTGCCGAGGAAATCTGCCCGAGCATGTTGGGCACATTGGCATTGGCGACCGTGAGGCGATGACCGCTGCCGTTGCGCGGCAGGATGAGCTCGGGGAAATTGACCGAGTTGACGATGTTGCCGGTCTCGAGGAAATCGCGGACTTCATCGGCCGCCATGATCGCGCAGTTTTCCTGCGCCTCATGCGTTGAGGCGCCAATATGCGGCAGTGCAATCACATCGGCCCGTTCGGTCAGGGCCTCCGACGGGAAATCGCACACATACGTGGTGAGCCGTCCCTGATCGAGCGCCTTGGCGATGGCGGCCTGATCCACGATGCCAGCGCGCGCAAAGTTGAGAAGCACCTGCCCCTCACGGGCGCCCGCAAGCCGTGCCCCGTTGATCATGCCGCGCGTGTCATCGGTTTCGGGGACATGCAGCGTGACCACATCGGCGGCGGCCAGCACCTCGTCGACACTGTGCGCACGCCGCACTCCCGCCTCCAGGTTCCAGGCACTGCGCACGGTGATCTGCGGGTCATAGCCGATGACTTTCATGCCGAGCGCCATGGCGGCGTTGGCGACATTGACGCCAATCGCCCCGAGCCCGATCACACCCAGGGTCCGGCCCGGCAGCTCAAAGCCGGTAAATTGCTTTTTGCCGGCCTCGGCCGCCTGATTCATGGCGGCATCATCCCCGTCGAGCTGACGCGAGAAATCCCAGGCCTGGCAAATATTGCGGGCCGCCAGAAACATGCCGGCCAGCACCAGCTCTTTCACGGCATTGGCATTGGCGCCCGGTGCATTGAACACCGGGATACCGCGCGCGCTCATGGCATCGACGGGGATGTTGTTCACCCCCGCGCCAGCACGTCCGACCGCCTTCAGCGTCGGCGGCACCTCCCAGTCGTGCAGTTTGGCCGACCGCAGCAACACCGCATCCGGGTTGGGCATGTCCGAGGCAACCTCGAACTGCTCGCGGGGCAGGCGATCCAGCCCCCTCGCTGAAATGTTGTTGAGTGTGAGTATCTTGTGCATTAATCCTCAGCCGTGCTTTCGCTCGAATTCCGCCATGAAGTCGATCAGCGCCTGCACGCCCGACTCCGGCATTGCATTGTAGATGCTCGCGCGCATACCGCCGACCGAGCGATGCCCCTTGAGGGTTTTCAGACCGGCTTCGCTGGCCTCTTCAAGAAACCGCCCATCCAGGCTGTCATCGGCCAGCACAAAGGGCACGTTCATGAGCGACCGCGCGCCCGGCGCAACCGGGTTGCGGTAGAAATCGGAGGCATCGATGGCGGCATACAGCCGCGCGGCCTTGCGCTCATTGCGCTCGGCCATGGCGGTCAGTCCGCCCTCGCGCTTGAGCCACTGGAAGACCAGCCCGGCCAGGTACCAGCTGTAGGTGGCCGGGGTGTTGAGCATGGAGTCGGCCTCGGCCTGCCGCCGGTAATCCCACACGGACGGCGTGCGATCGCTCACCCGGTCAAACAGATCCTCGCGCACGATCACCACGGTCAGGCCCGCCGGCCCGAAGTTCTTCTGCGCGCCGGCATACAGCACGCCAAAGCGCGAGACATCGACAGGACGTGACAGGAAGGTGGACGACATATCGCTGACGAGCGGGACATCGCCCGCATCGGGGATGTCGTGGAACTCAACACCGGTAATGGTCTCGTTGGCGCAGTAGTGCAGGTACGCGGCATCCGGGTCGCACTGCCAGTCCGCGCGCGGCGGGATGTCCATGGGATCACCCGTGCCCCCCTCCGCCACGACATTCACCGTCGTGTATTTTCGGGCCTCGGCAATGGCCTTTTTGGACCAGCTGCCGGTGTTGACGTAGTCCACGCTACCGGCCGCGCCCAGCAGGTTGAGCGGCAGCGCCGCAAACTGCGCCGTGGCGCCACCCTGCAAAAACAGCACCCGATATCCCTCGGGCACCGCAAGCAGCTCACGCAGATCGGCCTCCGCCTGCTCGGCGATCGAGACGAATTCCTTGCCGCGATGGCTCATTTCCATCACGGACATGCCGGAGCCCCGCCAGTCGAGCATTTCGGCGGCGGCCTGCTCGAGAACCGGTTCCGGCAAAATCGCCGGGCCGGCGCTGAAGTTATAGACGCGCGTCATTTTTGACTCCAGAACGGTTTAGAAAACAGAAGTGGATGAATCGGTTCAGTCGCTGGCCTCGTCGCCCTCCAGCGACTCTATGCGTGCCAGGCCGACCAGGGCCTCGTCGCGACTCAGCGAAATCAGCTTGACCCCCTGCGTATTGCGGCCTAGCACCGAGATCTCGGTGGCTCGCGTTCGCACAAGGGTGCCGCCGTTACTGATCAGCATGACCTCGTCGTCCTCGCTGACCTGGATGGCCCCGACCACGGCACCGTTACGCTCTGAGGACTGGATCGAGATCACGCCCATGCCGCCACGCCCACGAAGCGGATAATCAGATACCGGTGTCGCCTTGCCATAGCCATTTTCGGTGACCGTGAGGACATTGCCGCTGTCCAGAATCAGACACTGGATCACGGCCTGCTCGTCACCGAGTCGCACGCCGCGCACCCCGGCGGCCGTCCGGCCCATGGGCCGGACCTGCCCCTCATCGAAACGAATCGCCTTGCCGGCACTGGTGAACAGCATGATCTCGCAGTCGCCATCGGTGAGGCCTACGTTGACAAGCCCGTCCCCGTCGGCGAGGTGCAGCGCAATGATGCCGCTCGAGCGCGGCCGCGAGAAATGCGACAGCGGTGTCTTCTTGATCGTGCCATTCCGGGTGGCCATGAAGACAAAATGCTCGTCGTCGAAGTTGCTGACGGGCAGCACCGCGTTGATGCGCTCGTCATTCTCGAGTGGCAGCAGATTGACGATGGGCTTGCCCCGTGCGCCACGACTGCCGTGCGGCAGCTCGTAGACCTTGAGCCAGTAGCACTTGCCGTGGCTTGAGAAGCACAGCAGCGTGTCGTGACTATTGGCCACCCAGAGCTTGTCGATGAAGTCTTCATCCTTCATCCGCGTGGCCGCCTTGCCTTTCCCGCCGCGGCGCTGGGCCTGATACGCGTCAACCGGCTGCGACTTGGCGTAGCCACCATGCGAGAGCGTGACCACCACGTCCTGCTCCGGGATCAGATCTTCCATGGTGAGGTCGAGGCGGTTTTCGAGTATCTCGGAGCGCCGCTCGTCACCAAACCGCTCACGCATCTCGAGGAGCTCTTCGCGGATCACCTGCATCAGTCGCTCGCTGCTGCCCAGAATGGCAAGCAGCTGTTCAATGCGCTCGAGGATTTCGCGGTATTCATCGACGATCCGGTCCTGCTCCAGGCCGGTGAGACGATGCAGGCGCAGATCGAGGATGGCCTGTGCCTGCGCCTCGGTCAGGCGGTAGGCGCCGTTGACCAGACCGACATCGCTGCCCAGCTCCTCGGGCCGTGAGGCCTCGGCCCCGGCCCGTGCCAGCATGTCGCTGACCACGCCCGGCGCCCAGTCACGCGCCACAAGCGCGGCCTTGGCATCGGCGGATGTGGGCGAGGCCTTGATGAGCTCGATCACCGGGTCGATGTTGGCGAGTGCCACGGCCAGGCCCTCGAGCACATGGGCGCGGTCGCGCGCCTTGCGCAGCTCGAAGACCGTGCGCCGTGTGACCACCTCGCGGCGATGGCTGATGAACGCCGTCAGCACGTCCTTGAGATTATGCTGCCGGGGCTGTCCCTCGTGCAGGGCAACCATGTTGATGCCAAACACGGTCTCGAGCTGGGTCTGCTGGTAGAGGTTGTTGAGGATGACCTCGGGCACCTCGCCGCGCCGCAGCTCGATCACCATACGAATACCGTCCTTGTCGGACTCGTCGCGCAGCTCGGTAATGCCCTCGAGGCGCTTTTCCTTGACCAGCTCGGCGATCTTCTCGAGCAGCCGTGCCTTGTTCACCTGATACGGCAGCTCCCGGACGATGATGCTGGTCTTGCCGTTTGCATCGTCGTGCTCGAACCCGCAGCGGGCGCGCATGATCATGCGGCCGCGCCCGGTCCGGTAGGCCTCGCGAATCCCCTCGGTGCCGTTGATGATCCCGCGCGTTGGCAGATCAGGACCGGGGATGATCGCCATCAGCTGCTCGATGTCGAGGCTGTCGTCATCGATGAGCGCCACGCAGGCATCCACGACCTCACAGAGATTGTGCGGCGGGACATTGGTGGCCATGCCAACGGCAATACCCGAGCCACCGTTGACCAGAAAGTTGGGAACGCGGGTGGGCAGGACCTGGGGCTCACTCTCGGAGCCATCGTAGTTATCGGCAAAGTCGACCGTGTCCTTGTCGATATCGGCCAGCAGCTCATGCGCCAGCCGCGCCATGCGCACCTCGGTGTAGCGCATGGCCGCCGCGTTGTCGCCGTCAATGGACCCGAAATTACCCTGGCCGTCGACCAGTGGGTAGCGCATCGAGAAGTCCTGGGCCATGCGCACGATGGTGTCGTACACGGCGGTGTCGCCATGCGGATGGTATTTACCAATGACGTCACCCACCACACGGGCGGACTTCTTGTACGGCCGGTTCCAGTCGTTACCGAGCTCGCGCATCGCGAACAGCACCCGCCGGTGCACCGGCTTGAGCCCATCGCGCACATCCGGCAGTGCGCGTCCGACGATGACGCTCATGGCGTAGTCCAGATAGGACTGGCGCATCTCGTCTTCAAGATTGACCGGGAGGATTTCCTTGGCGACGCTCGACATCAGACGCTTCTCGACTGGTGATCAGAAATCGTGAGGTAAACGCACAGGATAGCATGCCGGCACCCGCCGCCGTAGCCTGCAGGCGCCGCTTGTCGCACGCTCGGGACTCGTCGACGTCAGTTGCCGTCTGCCCGCCGCGCGTTCTCAACCACGACGGGCTCGACCGGCACATCGGCCATGCCGTTGCGGCGCGCGGTCTCGCCGGCGGCGATCCGGTCAACCACGTCCATACCGTCTACCACGCGGGCAAACACCGCATAGCCGAAGTCGCGCTCGCCATGATCCAGAAACGGGTTGTCCGCCAGATTGACAAAAAACTGCGATGTCGCGCTGTCACGGACCTGGGTGCGGGCCATCGAGAGCGTGCCGCGCTCGTTTTCGAGGCCGTTGTCTGCCTCGTTGACGATCGGCTCGCGGGTTGGCTTGCGGCTCATGTCGGCCGTGAAACCGCCACCCTGAATGACAAAACCGGGGATGACCCGATGGAACACGGTGCCTTCGAAGAACCCGTCATCGACATACGTCAGAAAGTTCTCGACCGTGACCGGTGCGTCCTCGGCGTACAGCTCGATGCGAATATCACCGGCAGTGGTTTCAAACACGACCTGCGGGTTGGCGGCACCGGCCGCGCCAGTCCCTACCGCGGCGGCAAGAGCAACGCCCAAGGGGAAAAGTTTCATTGCGAAGGCACTCCCTGTTGCAAGATTCCGGGATTATCGCACACTCGCCCCGCGCCCCGCTGAGAGAATGGCGTGATAGCATTTCGTACCAGCGCAGCTGATCATGGACGCCACAGGCCAATGCAGGGTCACAACGTAGACCAGGCAGAAATTGCCAAATTCGACGCCGATGCGAGTAACTGGTGGGACCCGGCCGGCCCCTTCGCTCCGCTGCATGCCATCAACCCACTCCGACTGGACTATATTGAGCACCACGCCGGCCGTCTGCGCGGGCGTCGGGTGGTTGATGTGGGCTGCGGCGGCGGCCTGCTGGCCGAGCCAATGGCCGCTCGCGGCGCCCAGGTCACCGGCATTGACCTGGCGCCCGAGAGCCTTGAGGTTGCCCGCCTCCATGCGCTCGAGTCCGGCGTTGGCGTGGACTACCGCCTCCAGTCGGCCGAGGCGCTGGCAGCCGAGCAGCCCGGGCATTTCGACATCGTGACCTGCCTCGAGCTTCTTGAGCATGTCCCGGACCCGGCCGGGGTCGTGCATGCCTGTGCCGCGCTGGTGCGCCCCGGCGGCCAGGTGTTTTTCTCGACCATCGACCGCAACCCCAAGGCCTGGCTCTTTGCCATTGTGGGGGCCGAGCATCTGCTGCGTTTGCTCCCCCGGGGCACGCACGATGCGCGGGCGTTCATCCGTCCGGCGGAACTCTCGGGCTGGGCCCGTGCGGCGGGGCTGATCACCCGGGACCTCACCGGGCTTCACTACAATCCGGTCACGCAGCGCTACCGGCTCGGGGCGGATACCCGCGTGAATTACCTGTTGCATGCCACCCGCCCGGAGGTGCAATGAGCCGGTTGCCCCTGGCGCGTGGCGTACTGCTGGATCTTGACGGCACGCTGTTCGACACCGCCCCTGATCTTGTCGCCGCACTCAATGCGCTGCGCGGTGAGCAGCAGCTGCCCTCCCTGCCCGCTGCCACTTTTGCCAACTCGGTCGGCCATGGCAGCGTGCCGATGATTGCCCGCGGGTTTGACCTTGCGCCTGAGCACCCTGCTTTCGAGCCGCTGCGCCAGCGCTTTCTGGAGCTGTATCACCGCGATGTAAGCGCCCGGACCCGGCCCTACAACGGCATGGAGACCGTGTTGAGCGCACTTGATGCCGCGCAAATCCCCTGGGGCATCGTCACCAACAAGCCCGGCTGGCTGACCCGCCCCCTCATCACCGCGCTCGGCTACGATGAGCGCCCGCTGTGTGTGGTCACCGGCGACGACATCGCCCGTCGCAAACCCCATCCGCACCAGGTTCTCGAGGGCTGTCGCCGGCTTGCCCTCAAGCCGGCAGACTGCGTGGTGGTGGGTGATGCCGAGCGCGACATCCAGGCCGGGCGCAGCGCCGGCACCCTGACACTGGCCGCACTCTACGGCTATCTGTCGGGCGACGACCATGCCGCGCGCTGGGGCGCGGACGGCCTTATCAGCTCGCCCGAGGAAATTCTCCGCTGGGTCGACCCGGACTACCTGGGCGCCCGCCAGCAGCCCGTGGCGGTCTGAGCCATGGACGGTATTGCATATTGCCGGCAAAAGGCCGCCCCGGAGGGCTCCAGCCTTTACTATGCCCTCCTTTTCGCGCCGGCCAGGGCGCGTGACGGCCTCACCGCGCTTGCCGCCTATCGCAGCGAGGTACTCGAGGTACCGCGTGAGGTGAGCGACCCCGGCGTGGGCGCCGTCAAACTGAACTGGTGGCAGGAGGAGCTGGAGCGGCTTGGCGCGGGCGAACCGAGGCACCCCGTTACCCAGACCCTGCGGCCGTTTCTTGCGGAGGGTCCCGATGCCGTTACCGCATTGGCCGAGGTCATCGAGGCCGCGCGCATGGATCTTGAATATGGCCACTATCCGACGCTGCGCGAACTCACCCTCTACTGCCATCGCGCCGGTGGGGCCGTGGCCGATCTGGCCTGGCGCATGACCGGTGCCAGCGGCCAGGATGCCGCGCCCTTTGCCCACGACCTGGCCATGGGGCTCGAGCTCACGCGCATGATCCGGCATTTGCGCCGCGATCTGCGGGCCGGGCGCGTCTACATCCCCGAGGATGAACTCGTCATGGCCGGCCTTGAAGCCGATCAGCTCACGCAGGACAACCAGATGGAGGCCCGCCGGCAGCTGCTCGAGCGTCAGGGCCGGCGGGCGCGAAGCTTCCTGGACAATGCCATTCGCCAGCTGCCCCAGACCTCCAGGCCGGACCAGCGATACGGCCTTGTCCTTGCCGTTCTGTATCGCCAGCTTCTCGATAGCCTCGCAGCCGATGACTATCCCGTTATCGAGCGCCAACACCACCTCACCCCGCTGCGCAAGCTCTGGCTTGCCTGGCGAACGGCACGCCGGCCTGCCCGCGTGCCCCCTGCCCCCGGAGAGCCGCCCGCATGACCGACCCACTACCGCTCAGCGCGTCAGACACGCTCACGCCCGGCTCCCTGGCGGGTCAGCGCATCCTGATCACCGGCGCAGCCGGAGGACTGGGCCAGGCGCTGTCCGAGCAGGCCGCCGCGGCGGGTGCCGAGCTGATCCTGCTGGACCGCAACCTTGAGGGGCTGGAGGCCCTGCACGATCGAATCGAGGCAGCGGGCCACGCGCAACCGGCGCTCTACCCGCTGGATCTTCTGGGGGCGAGCCCGGAGGACCACGCCGAGCTGGCAGGCAAACTCGAAGAGGCACTGGGCGGGCTCGATACGCTTGTCCATGCCGCGGCCGAGGTGGGCGAACCGGCTCCGCTTGCCCTCTATGACCCCGAGACATGGCTGCGGACCCTGCATGCCAATCTCAATGGCGCCTTTTTGTTAATCCGCGCCTGCCTGCCACTCCTGCGCGAGCAGGGCGGGCGCGTTATTGCGGTCAGTGACGAATGCGGCCGCGCCGGGGTCTCGGCGCTGGGCGCCTATGGCGTGAGCAAGTGGGCGCTCGAGGGCCTTGTGCAAATGCTTGCCGCCGAACACTCGCGCGCCAACCCGGTGAGCGCTTGCAGCGTTGACCCGGGCCCGATGCGCACCGCCCTGCGGCGCTATGCCTGGGCGGGCGAAATGGCCGATGAGACACCCCCGCCCGAGGCGGCCGCCGGCGCCATTCTGGGCCTTGTGGATCCGGCCACGCCGTTTGTAAATGGTGCAATGTATTCCGTCATGCGCCAATAGATATGTCATCCTTGGATAACACCCACTAATTCGGAGAACGAGAATGGGATTCGCCCTATCGTCGATGCAGGTTCGAAGCAATGCCTTCGGCCCCCACGAGCCCGTCCCGGTCCGGCATACCGGCGATGGTGAGGATATCGCGCCCCCGCTGCACTGGCAGGGTGCCCCGGAGGGCACACAGGGCTTTGCGGTGATCTGCCACGACCCCGATGCCCCGCTCATCAGCCCGGGAAGCTATGGCTTTGTGCACTGGGTCTACTACAACATTCCGGGCGACGTGAACGGACTCGACGAAGGCAGCGAGGCCTACACCAACGGCGTGACCGACTTTGGGCGTCAGGCCTGGGGCGGGCCGATGCCGCCCGAGGGTCATGGTGTCCATCACTACTACTTCTGGGTACTGGCCCTGGATCAGTCACTCAACCTTGAGCCGGGCCTGACGCTCTGGCAGTTCCTCGACCAGGTCGAGCCCCACGTCATCGGCATGAGTCGCCTGATCGGGACCTACGAGCGTTAACCACCCGCGCCCTGGCCGTGGGCGCAGTCGGGACGCAGCGGGCACTCGGCACAACGGGGCCCGCGCGGACGGCACCAGTCTTTGCCAAGCTGCACAATCAACGCGTGATATTCATTAAAGAGGGCGGCGTCGGCTGGCAGGCTGGCGTGGAAGCGTGCCTGGAGCTCGTCGTAGCCAACCCGCTCTTCCAGCACGCCCACACGCGACAGAATGCGCCGGGTGTAGGCATCCACCACAAACACCGTCCGGCCAAAGCCATAGAGCAGCACATCATCAACGCTCTCCGGCCCCAGGCCTTTGACCGCCAGCAACGCCTGCCTCAGTTCAGCCGTGGAGCGCGCACGCATGCCGGGCTCGCCGCCCAGTTCGACCCAGGCCTCGCAGGCAGCGCGGAGGCGCTGTGCCTTGACATTGTAATAACCGCTTGGGCGGATACAGGCCTTTAGCTCATCGCAGGGGGCGGCCAGTATGGCCTCGGCACTCAGCCAATCCGCCGCGCGCAGCCGCGCAATGGCCTGTTCGACATTACGCCAGGCCGCATTTTGCGTGAGAACGGCCCCCACCAGTATCTCGAACGCACTGTCAGCCGGCCACCATGACTGCGGGCCAAAGGCCTCGAGGAGCCGGGTGTGAATGGCGCGCAGGGCCGTCATGCGATCAAGCCTAGCGTCGCCGTGCCGGGCGTGCCGGACGCGCCGGGCGTGCCGCGCGTGCGCGCTCGCTGGGGCTCAGCCCGACCCGCTCGACAAGCGGGCCAATCGCGGCGTCAGTCAGCTCTTCAAAACGCCCCTCGCGCAGCCCCGGGGGCAACTCAACGGGCCCGTAGCGCACCCGCATCAGGCGGCTTATCTGAACACCCTGCGACTCCCACAGTCGCCGCACAAGCCGATTGCGCCCCTCGCGCAGTCGCACCCGATACCACTCGTTGGCGGCACGGCCGCTGTCGATTGCAAGGACCGATTCAAAGGCAGCAGGACCATCGTCCAGCTCGACCCCTTCCAACAGCTGCCGACACATGGCGTCGCTGACCTGTCCGTAGACCCGCACCGCGTATTCGCGCTCGATTTGATGCCGTGGATGCATCAGGCGATTTGCCAGCTCACCATCGGTGGTCAGTAGCAGCAGCCCCCCGGTATTGATGTCGAGCCGCCCCACCGCAATCCAGCGCCCTGTCCGCAGCCTTGGCAGGCGCTGGAACACGGTCTTGCGACCCTCGGGGTCGGTGCGCGTGACCAACTCACCGAGCGGCTTGTGATAGGCAATCACCCGGCGCGGTGCCGGTTCGAGCGCCGATGCCAGCACGGGCCGGCCATCCACGCTGATCCGCGCCCGGGCGTCCACCCGATCGCCCAGTCGGGCGGGCTGGCCGTTGACTCGAACGCGCCCCGCCTCGATCCAGCGTTCCATCTCGCGGCGCGAGCCAAGACCGGCCGTGGCCAGCACCTTCTGCAGCTTTTCGGTTGCAACACTCATTCCTGTCGCGGGACCTCGAGGTCGAGTTCGGGGTGTTCCGGTCCGGGCTCACCCAGGGTCATGAGGCTGGGCAGCTCGCTCAGGCTGCGCAGGTTGAAATGATCAAGGAAGTCGCGGGTTGTCGCAAAAACCGCTGGCCGGCCCGGGGCATCCCGGTGCCCCGCCACCCGTATCCAGCCGCGCTCCTGGAGTGTGCGCATGATCCCGCTGCTCAAGGTGACGCCGCGGATTTCCTCGATCTCGCCGCGGGTGATGGGCTGGCGATAGGCGATGATGGCAAGGGTCTCCAGCACCGCGCGCGAGTACCGGGTTGGTTTTTCCTCCCACAGGCGCGAGACCCAGGGGGCAAATTCCTCGGGGACCTGCAACCGGTAGCCGCTTGCCACGCGCTTTAGCATGACACCCCGGCCGCCAAGACTGGTCTCGAGCTTAGCCAGCGCGCCCTCAAGCGTTGCCCGCGCTGGCGCCTCGCCGTCGGGGAACAGCGCCCGCAGCTGATCCATTGACAGGGGCTCGCCCGCGGCCAGCAAAGCGGCCTCCAGAATGGCCTCAAGGCTTGGCTGCGTCATTGTCGCTCCTCTGCCCCGCTCATGACCTCGGCGCTGCGCAAGTACAGGGGCGCAAACGGCTCGGATTGCACCAGCTCGACCAGCGCCGCCTTCAGCAGCTCCAGAATGGCCAGAAAGGTGACCACCACCCCGGCGCGCCCCTCCTCGGGCCGCAGCAGCACCGCGAGTCCCAGAAATTGCTCCTGCTGCAACACCATCAGCGTCTCGCTCATACGCTCGCGAACGGATAGCGCCTCGCGCCGGATCTGATGATGGCTGAACATCTCGGCGCGCTCGAGCACCTCGGCAAAAGCGGCAAGCAGCTCGGCCAGGTCCACGGCTGGAGGGCGCTCGGCAGACTGCATGGCAGACGCCGCTGCTGCCGCCGGAAACACATCACGGGCGACCCGCGGCAACGCCTCGATATCCTGGCCGGCCGCCTTGAACTGCTCGTATTCCTGGAGACGACGCACCAGCTCGGCCCGTGGATCGATCGCCTCCTCGGCATCGGCCATGGGTGGCCGCGGCAGCAGCATCCGCGACTTGATCTCGGCCAGCATGGCGGCCATGACCAGATACTCGGCGGCAAGCTCGAGCCGGAGGTCCTTCATGAGCTCGACATACCCCATGTACTGCCGGGTAATCTCGGCGATCGGAATATCGAGGATATCGAGATTCTGGCGCCGGATCAGATACAGCAGCAGATCGAGCGGCCCCTCAAAGGTCTCCAGAAAGACCTCCAGGGCATCCGGCGGGATGTAGAGATCACGCGGCAGCTCGGCATAGGGCTCGCCCTGGACACGGGCGATCACCTCGGGCTCGAGCAACGCCGGGGTGTCATCCCGGCTCATCGCTGCCGGTAATCCAGGCCGATTGCGGCACGCACTTCGCGCATCGTGTCACGCGCCACGTCACGCGCCCGCTCGCCACCGTCCGCCACGATCTGGCGGACCTGCTCGGGGTCATCCTCCAGCGCCTCGGCACGTTGCCGAATCGGCCCCACCTCGGCCTTGACGGCGTCAATCAACGGCTTCTTGCAGTCCAGGCAGCCAATGCCCGCCGAGCGACAGCCGGTCTCGACCCACTGCCGGGTATCGGTATCCGAGTAGACCCGGTGCAGATCAAAGACCGGGCATTTGTCGGGCTCACCCGGATCGGTGCGCCGGACCCGCGCGGGATCGGTCGGCATGGTCCGTATCTTGTGCTCGATCTGCGCGTCGGGCTCGCGCAGGGAGATGGCGTTGCCATAGGACTTGGACATCTTGCGGCCATCCAGCCCGGGCATCCGCGGCGCCCGGGTCAGCAGGGCCTGTGGCTCTGCCAGGACCGTGCGCCCGCCGCCGTCCAGATACCCGGCCAGCCGCGCACTGTCGGCCACGGTCAAATTCTGCTGCGACTCGAGCAGCGCCTTCGCCTCGCCGAGCGCCTCATCATCCCCGGCTTCCTGATAGCGACGCCGCAGCTCGCGATACAGACGCGCCTGCTTTTTGCCCATTTTGCCGATGGCCGCCTCGGCCTTGTCCTCGAACCCCGGCTCACGGCCAAAGAGATGGTTGAACCGACGCGCCAGCTCACGCGTGAGCTCGACGTGCGAAACCTGGTCTTCTCCCACCGGCACCCCGGCCGCCCCGTAAATCAGGATGTCGGCACTCTGCAGGACGGGATATCCCAGAAACCCGTAGGTCGCGAGATCACGCTCGCGCAGCTGCTCAATCTGATCCTTGTACGTCGGCACCCGTTCGAGCCAGCCCAGCGGGGCAATCATCGAGAGCAGCAAATGCAACTCGGCATGCTCCTTGACGCGCGACTGAATGAACAGCGTGGCCAGATTGGGATTAACGCCACAGGCAAGCCAGTCCACGGCCATGTCCCAGACGTTCTGCGAGATCCCCTCGCGCTCCTCGTAGGCCGTTGTGAGCGCATGCCAGTCGGCGATAAAGAAAAAGCACTCATGCGTTTGCTGCAACTCGATCCAGTTGCGCAACACACCATGATAGTGCCCGAGATGCAGCCGTCCGGTGGGCCGCATGCCCGACAGGATGCGCCCCCCATGGGCGACGGAATTGCTCAAGGTGACCTCCGGTGGTTTCGGGACTTCTGGGGCGACATCATAGCCGATCAGGGCTCGAATACGCTGGCATCGCCGGCACCGTGTCTGAGCACGACTGGCGAGTCGGCGCTCAGGTCGATCACTGTGCTCGGTTCGAGCCCACCGGGCCCGGCATCGATGACCGCATCCACCTGGCGGCCTATGGACTCGCGAATGTCCCTCGGGTCGGTCATGGGGTCGGTGTCATCGGGCAGCAGCAGGGTGCTGGTGGTCAGCGGCTCGCCCAGTTCGGCGAGCAGCGCGCGTGCCACCGGATGCTCCGGGACGCGGATGCCGATGGTGCGCCGCCGGGCATGCTGCAGGCGCCGGGGCACCTCGGCGGTTGCCCGCAGCACAAAGGTGTAGGGCCCGGGTGTATGGGCCTTGAGCAGCCGAAACGCCGTATTGTCGACGCGGGTATAACTGCCGATGTCGGAGAGATCACGGCAGGCCAGGGTAAAATGATGCTGATCGCCCAGTCCCCGCAGGCTGCGAATGCGCTCGATTGCCGCCTTTTCGCCCATCCCGCAGCCCAGCGCATAGGTCGTGCCACTCGGGTAGACGATCAGTCCGCCCTGGCGAATGATGTCCACCGCGCGCCGTACCAGGCGCGGCTGCGGCGTATCGGGGTGAATCTCGAAATACTGACTCATTGCGGCTCCCTCAATGCTCGCCCATGTGCGTGTATGGTAGCGTTTCGCTTTCATTTGACGAGACCGGAATTGCTTACACCATGTACTACGCCATCATCAGCGAGGACATTCCCGACAGCCTGAGCCGCCGCCAGGCGGCCCGGCCGGCCCATCTGGCGCGCCTTGAGCTCCTGCGCGACGAGGGACGTCTCCTCCTCGCCGGCCCGCATCCCGCCATCGACAGCGACGATCCCGGCCCGGCCGGCTTTAGCGGCAGCCTCGTGATTGCCGAATTCACCTCGCTGGAAGCGGCCCGGGAATGGGCCGACGCCGACCCCTATGTCGAGGCCGGGGTCTATCGCGCGGTCAGCGTAAAGCCCTTCCGCCGGGTTCTGCCATGATGAGCGTGCCGCCCCGCGCCGAGCGCCCGGCCATGATCCGCGAGCGCCTGGAGGCCGCGCTTCCGGTCAGCCATCTCGACGTGCGCGACGATAGTCACTTGCATGCCGGCCACGCCGGGGCCCAGGCCGGTGGCGGGCACTATCATGTGCGCATCACCAGCCCGGCATTTGCCGGTGCCAGCCGCATTCAGCGCCACCGCATGGTCTACGAGGCCCTCGGTGAGGCAATGCGCAATGACTGCATTCACGCGCTGGGCATCGAGGCGCTCACGCCTGACGAAGATGCCGAGAACACTCCCTGAACCACAAGAGATCATCATGCCCATGACCTTTCATCACCCCCTCCTGACAGCCCTGCTCACCGCCGGACTGACCCTGGCCGTTGCCAGCGCATCGGCCCAGAGCCCGGAGGGCGACGACATCGTTGCCGAGATCAATGGCGAGGCCGTCACCCAGCTCGAGCTCGATCAGCTGATCGGCCAGCAGACCGGCGGCAACACCGAGCTGCCCGCCGCGCAGCGCCAGCAGTTCCTCGAGGAAATCATCAACCTGGTCCTGCTGGCCCAGGCCGGTGAATCCGAAGGCATGGAGCTGGGTCCCGATCTGCAGGCGCAGATCAACAACAACCGGCGCCGGGCCCTCGCACAGGCGTTTGTACGCAACATGGCCCAGGCCGATCAGATCTCCGACGACGTGCTGCGCGAGCGCTACGACGCCGAGTACGGCAGCGGTGAGGCCATGGAGTATCGTGCGCGGCACATCCTGGTCGGCGAGCGCGAACAGGCCGAGGGCCTGATCCGCCGGATCGACGAGGGCGAGGCCTTCGCCGACCTGGCACGCCAGCATTCACAGGATGGCAGCGCCCCGGAAGGCGGTGATCTGGGCTGGTTTGCGCCGGGCGACATGGTGGCCCCGTTTGCCGATGCCGTCATGGCACTCGAGGCGGGTCAAGTTACCGCCGACCCGGTCGAGACCCGGTTTGGCTGGCATGTGATCCAGCTGGATGAGACCCGCGCGGCGGAGGTCCCGGCGTTCGAGGATGTCTCGGGCCAGCTTGGCATGGCGATCATCAACGAGCGCATCCAGACACGGATCGAGGATCTGCGTAGCGATGCCCGGATCGACTACGAGGCCGGCTGGGCGCAACCGCGCGACTAGGCAGTCGCCTTGGCAAGCAGCGCGCGAAAGCCTGCTTCGTCCAGAATGGTGACGCCGAGTGACTCGGCCCGGTCGCGTTTGGAGCCCGGGTCGTCGCCGGCCACCAGGTAATCGGTGCGACTGGATACACTGCCGGTGACCCGCCCGCCACGGGACTCGATGGCGGCGCGGGCCTCATCGCGGGTATATCCCGAGAGCGCCCCGGTCAGAACAAACGTGAGCCCATCGAGAGCGGGTGCCGCCGCGGCCTCGCCCTGGCGGCCGGCTCCCTCCCGGCCCGGATCGTCCCAGTGCAGGCCGGCGTCCAGCAGGCCATCGATCACCTCGCGATTATGCGGCTGACGAAAAAACCGCGTAATCGACTGCGCGACCACCGGGCCCACGTCGGGCACTTCCTCGAGGGCCGCTTCATCGGCCTCGAGTAATGCCGGGAGGGCACCAAAATGCGTCGCGAGCGTGCGCGCCGTGACCTCGCCCACCTGGTTGATGCCCAGCGCATAGAGAAACCGTGCCAGCGTGGTTGCCTTCGAGGCCTCGATGGCTGCCAGAAGATTGGTGGCCGATTTCTCGCCCATCCGCTCCAGTCCCAGCAAGTCGGCGCGCGTGAGGCGGTAGAGATCGACCACGGTTTTTACCCGCTCGGTCTCGACCAGCTGCGCGATCAGCTTCTCGCCCAGGCCATCGATGTCCATGGCGCGGCGTGAGACAAAATGAATGAGGGCGCCCATGCGCTGCGCGGGGCAAAACAGGCCGCCCATGCAGCGATGCGCGGCCTCGTCATCGAGGCGCGTTACCTCTGACCCACAGACCGGGCACTGCGCCGGCATTGCCCAGGGCGCCGCGCCGGCCGGGCGACGACCGGTGACGACGCTGACCACCTCAGGGATCACATCGCCTGCGCGGCGCACCATCACGGTGTCACCCTCGCGCACGTCCTTGCGATGCACCTCGTCGAGATTGTGCAAAGTGGCGCGACTGACCGTGACGCCGCCCACCTCGACATCCTGCAGGGCCGCTACGGGCGTGATGACGCCGGTGCGCCCCACCGAGGGGATGATCGCCTCGACCACGGTCGTGGCCTCGCGGGCAGGAAGCTTGTGTGCGAGCGCCCAGCGCGGGGCGCGAGCGGTTGCACCGAGCCGGGCCCAGGCCTGGCGATCATTGACCTTGTACACCGCGCCATCGATCTCGTAGTCAAGGCCATCGCGCGCCGCAATCAACCGATCATGATAATCGAGCAGCCCCTCGGCACCCACGATGCGCTCCACACGCTCATTAACGCGAAAGCCCCAGTCCGCAAGCTCCTCGAGCACGCCGAGATGATCCGCGGCGAGGGAATCGCTGCTCGCCCCGATACCAAACACGAAAAGCGTTAGCGGGCGTTGCGCGGTGACCCGCGGGTCGAGCTGGCGCAGGCTCCCGGCGGCCGCGTTGCGGGGGTTGGCGAAGGGTTTCTCATCGCGCTTGAGCCGCGCCGCATTCAGGCGCTCGAAATCACGCCGCCGAATCACCACCTCGCCACGCACCTCCACGCGCTGCGGCGGCCGCGGCGTTTGCAGCATCAACGGGATGCTGCGAATGGTGCGGACGTTGGCGGTAATGTCCTCACCCACCTGGCCGTCCCCCCGGGTACCAGCGGCGACCAGGCGGCCGTCCTCGTAGCGCAGATTGACCGAGAGCCCATCCAGCTTGGGCTCGCCGGCATAGACCACCGATTCCACGCCCAACGCGGTGCGAAGGCGGCGGTCAAACTCGGTCACCTCGCTCTCGGCAAAGGCATTGGCAAGCGAGAGCATGGGCTCGTCATGGCTTGACTCGGCAAACTCGGAAAGCGGCCCGGCGCCCACGCGCTGGGTCGGCGACCAGGGTGTTACCAGCCCGGGGTGTTCGGCCTCAATGGCCTCGAGCTCGCCCAGCAGCCGGTCATACTCGGCATCGGAGATTTCAGGGTCGTCAAGCACATAGTAGCGATGGTTGTGATACTCGATTTCCCGCCGGAGCGCCTCGGCCCGTTCCGCCGCCGCCGTGTCACTGGGCGCCATGGCCACTAGCCTCCCTGACGACTCGCCAGACGCGCCCGCCGACGATATTCAAGAAGCTCCTCGCGGATATGCTCGATGGACTGGGTGGTGAGATCGCAGCGCCGACCATCCAGTACCTGTCCGCCCAGGCGGTGAGCAATCCCCTGCGCCGCGGCAAGCATCTGCTCAAAGGCGGAGACCCCGTCAAACGGCCCGGGCAGCTGCATGATCAAGGCCACGCCAGGCGTTGTTGCCGTCTCGACCTCGGCCGGGTCAAACGTCCCTGGCTCAACAATGCTGGCCACGGTAAAGACCGCCATCGTGCCGGTGCCCGTATCCAGCGCGCGGCGAAACACACCCTGCTCGGTGAGGCGAACACCCGATCCCTCCAGCACCTCGGCAAGCCGCGCCACTGCATAGGGCTGGCGGGCTGCGGCCATGACGGTCAGTACCACGATCTTTTCCTCGCCCTGGTCATCCGTGGCGAGATCACGCTCGGGCGAGTCGCTGTCGGTTACCGCCGGAGCAGCGGGCGTGGCAACGACGCGGGCCTCGGAGACCACGGGCGCCTCGCCCGGGATCTCGTCAAACAGCGGATCCCCATGGTCCAGACCGGGCTCCTCGGCATCGGCGAAGGGCTCGCGCCGGTCACCGCTGCGGCGCCGCCACGGCGGCCCGTCACGCCGCCAGTCCTGCAAGCGGCTGAAGCCATAGACACCCACTATGATCAGTACGCCCAGGCCCAGCAGTATCCAGCGCAGCTCATCCATCCCGGTTCCCGTTGTCCTCAATGTGTTCAGGTTGCAATGCGGTCGCAGTCAACTCAAGCCTCCGCGGCCGCCATTTCGACAGCGGCCTGCACATCAACGGCCACCAGCCGGGAGACCCCCGGCTCGGCCATCGTGACGCCGGCCAGATGACTCGCCGCCTCCATGGTCGTCTTGTTATGCGTAATCACAATGAACTGCACGCTCGCCGACATCTCCCGCAGCAGGTCACAAAAGCGCCCGACGTTGGCCTCGTCGAGTGGCGCATCGACCTCGTCGAGCATGCAGAAGGGTGCGGGGTTCAGCGCAAAAATCGCAAAAACGAGGGAGACCGCCGCAAGCGCTTTCTCACCGCCCGAGAGCAAATGAATATTGCTGATCCGCTTGCCCGGGGGCCGGGCCATGATCGTCACGCCCGTCTCGAGCAGATCATCATCGGTCATCTCCAGATACGCCTGGCCGCCGCCGAACAGACGCGGGAACAGCCGTTGCAAGCCCGCATTGACCTTGTCAAAGGTCTCGCGAAAGCGGGTTCGCGTCTCCCGATCGATTTTCTGGATCGCGGTCTGCAGGGTCTCCAGCGCCTCGGTGAGGTCACCATGCTGCTCATCCAGATAGCCCTTTCGCTCCGAGAGTGAGCGATGCTCATCAATGGCGGCCAGATTGATAGGGCCAAGCCGCTGGATGCGGGCGCCAAGCCGCTCCAGCTCCTTTTCCCAATCCGCCTCGCTGGCGGTCTCGGACACCTCGGCCGCGCGCTCGAGGAGCTCGGGCTCCACATCCTGGAGCTGCTCGCGCTGGGTCTGGCACTTGGCCTCGAGCTCGTAATCGCGGTAACGGGCAGTCTCTGCGGCTTCACGCAGCTCGGCAACCGCCGACTCTGCCTCGCTGCGCTGTTTGTCGAGCGTGCGGAGTTGCTCATCGGCGTCACCCAGCACCTGGCGCGCCTCGGTGAGCTCGCTCTCGATCGCCGCCCGGCGCTCGAGCAACTGCTGGCGCTCGGCCTCCAGGCTGTCATCGGAGCCGGAGACCTCGGCCAGGGCGGCATCCAGCTCCTGGTTGCGGGCCTCCAGGCGCTCGCGCTGGCGCGTCAGACGCTGGATGGCCTCGTCCACCGACTGCCGCGCGGTCTGCGCGCTCTCAAGCCTGAGGGCCGCATCCTGGCGCTGTTCGCGCAGCGTATCGGCATTCTCGCGGGCATGGGCAAGCGCCTCTCTGGCCTGCTCGCAGGCAGTCTCAAGCGGGCCGCTCTCGGCATCCACCGCTGCACCTGCCTCCAGCGCCGATTCGAGCTGAGCGCGCGCCTGGCGGATGTCGGCATCGGCCGATTCCAGCGCCGCGACAAGCTCGTCACGTTCTCGCTCAAGCGCCTCGACGCGTTTGCGCCGAGCCACCTGCTGGCGCTGTTCGGCCTCGAGACGGGCCCGAGCCGCTGCGAGTTCCTGTTCCACGGCCGCCCGGGCGTCGGCCTGTTCGGCGCGACGCTCCTCGTCCTCGCCAAGCGCCGTCTCGGCCTGATGCAGCAAGGCCCGCGAATCGCTGACCGCGGCATCGTGACGAGCAATGTCACGGGCCAATGCCTCAAGGGCCCCGGCCCGCGCCAGGACACCCTTGTCATCGCCCCCCACGTCGGTCTGCACGCGCAGCCAGTGATGGCCGTACCAGCGCCCGCCACGCGTCACAACCGAGTGCCCGGCCGGCAGCTCGGCCAGCCGGGCGAGGGCTTCATCGTCGTCATCAGCTGCGTGGATCCCGGCCAAGAGCTCGGCAACCACGGCCGGGCCCTCCACACACAGCGACAGAGGCCGCACCCCTGGCGCGTTGGTATCGGGCTGGCTTGCCGCCGGGGTGTCGGCGCGGTACAGCATGACCGAGCCCGCCGCCAGGTCGGGCGCCCTGCGCCCCGGGCCGCTCAAATCACTGGCGACAACCGCCTGGAGCGCCTCACCCAGAGCGACCTCGACAGCGGCTTCCCAGCCCGACTGCACCGCGAGTTGCTCGCCCAGGCGATGCCCGTTGCCCAATCCCAGCTGCTCCAGCCAGGCCGCAACGTCGGCATCCATACCCAATGCCGCATCCTGCAGTGTCTGCAGCGAGGTCTGCCGCGCGCGGGCCTCCGATAACTGTTCCCGAGCCTCATCGTGGGCGTCGCGCGCCGCATCACGGCGCTCGATCGCCTCGGAAATCCCCGCCTCGATCCGCACAATTGCCGCATCGAGTTCGTCGCGCCGGGCCTCCAGATCCGCCAGTTCCGCCTCGATGCGCGCGCCATCCGACTCCGAATCCGTATCAAGACCGGCCAGCTCCTCGACCAGTGTGTCGCGCCGGCGCAGGCGCTCGGCCTGGCGCGCCTCGAGTTGCTCAATGCGGGTGCGCTCGACCTGCGCCTCGCGGTCGGCATCGGCACGCCGCCGGGCCAGTGCATCACGCGCCTCGAGCGCCTCATCGAGCCGCTCCCGCGAGCGATCCACCTCACCGGCCGCCTTATCCAGCGCTGTATCCAGTTCACCCAGCTCGGGCCGAAGGGTATCGATCCGGCTGATCAGCACCGATTGCTTGTCGCGGTCCTGCTCAAGCTCCTGATCCACGCCCGCGAGCCCCTCGCGGTTGCGCTCCAACTCACGCGCACTGCTCTCGCGCAGCTCACGCCGATGCGTAATGCGCTGCTCGATCCGCGCGATCTCGGAGCCGACCTCATAGAAGCGCGCCTGAATGGCGTTCAGTGCGTCGCTTTGCTCGGCATGACGCGCACGCAGCGATTCCATATCGCGCTCGATACCGCGCTGTTCGGCAAGGCGCGACTCGAGCGCGTTGTTGCGCTCGGCAAGCTCCTTTTGCAGCGCCTCGCGTGCATGCTCCAGGCCGCGGATGCGCAGCATGGTGAGCTCCGCGCGACGCTGGCGCTCCTCGGCCTTGAGCGAACGGTATCGCTCCGCGGTCTCCGCCTGCCGGGCGAGCTTTTCAAGCTGACGGCCCACCTCGTCACGCACATCCTCGAGGCGCTCAAGGTTTTCCCGGGTATCCCGCATCCGGCGCTCGGTCTCGCGCCGACGCTCCTTGTACAGGCTGATACCGGCCGCCTCCTCAAGGTAGCCGCGGAGCTCCTCGGGTTTGGCCTCGATCATCCGTGAGATGGTGCCCTGCTCGATGATCGAGTAGCTGCGCGGCCCGAGGCCCGTGCCCAGAAACACATCGGTGATATCACGCCGCCGACAGCGCGTTCCGTTGAGGTAATAGGCGGACTGGCCATCGCGGTTGACCTGGCGGCGCACGGCAATCTCGCTGAACCCCGCATACTGGCCGCCCAGCGCCCCGTCCGCATTGTCAAAAACCAGTTCGATGCTGGCCTGGCCAACGGGTTTGCGGCTGCCCGAGCCACTGAAGATGACATCGGCCATCGAGCCACCGCGCAAATGCCGCGCGGAGCTCTCCCCCATGACCCAGCGAACGGCATCGATAATATTCGATTTCCCGCAGCCATTGGGGCCCACAATCGCCGTGATGCCGCCGGGCAGCGGCACCGGCGTGGCATCCACGAATGATTTGAACCCGGTTAGACGGATCTTGCTGAGGCGCATGGGACGATGGTGTTGCCAGTCGGCCTAAAACGCTAAAAATACCGCCTTTCCCGGCCCCTGGGAAATACCGGTTGATTCACGAAGGCGACTGACGGCGCAGCCGCCGGTAGAGTGTGCTACGACTGATCCCGAGCGCCCGAGCCGCGGCCGTGTAGTTACCGTTGTGCGCCGCGATCGCCTCGAGCATGCAGCGCTCCTCGGCCTCCCGAAGCCCCCCGGCGCCCGTATTTACGGGCTCGGACCGAGGCGGCGCAGCAGCCTGGAGCGAGGCCGGCAGATCATCGATGGCGACCGGATGGCCGGGTTCACGCAGCGCAAGCGCCGTGCGCAAAACGTTGTGCAGCTCGCGCAAATTACCCGGCCAGCGGTGGTTCAAGAGACTGGCGAGCGCTGCCTCCGTGAGCGTTGCATCCGGCGCCTCGGCGGCCAGGAACCGGGTGATGAGCCCCTCAAGATCGCTGCGCTCGCGCAATGCCGGCAGGCTCACGCGCAGGCCGCAGAGGCGGTAGTACAGATCGGCCCGGAACCGCCCCTCCTCCACGCAAACAGCCAGATCCTGGTGCGTCGCGCTCACCAGGGCAAAATCAACGGGGATCGGCTCGGTGCCACCCACCGGCACCACGCAGCGCTCCTGCAAAGCCCGCAATAACCGGCTCTGCAGGCCAAGCGGCATGTCCCCGATCTCATCCAGAAACAGCGTGCCACCATCGGCCTTGAGCACCTGACCAGGGGCTCCGCCGGCGCTTGCGCCGGTGAATGCACCCGGCCGATAGCCAAACAGCTCGGCTTCGGCGAGCGACTCGGGGATAGCGGCGCAGTTCACGCTGACCAGGGGCCCTGAGGCGCGCTCACTGCGCTCGTGGAGGGTGCGTGCCACCCGCTCCTTGCCGGTGCCGGTCTCGCCCTCCAGCAAAACCGGAATGCCCTGACCAAAGACACGCAGGGCGCGTTGCATCAGCTTGATAAACGCGGGCTCGCCGGCATGGAGTTCGGGGCAGGGATCATCCGCCACCGCCGGGGGCGTGGCCGCAGCAATCACGGGGCCGTTGCGCATGGACACCCCGGGGGCCCGAACCCGGGCCGTCACGTTGAGGCCCTGCCGGGTCCGCAGAATGCGCCGCTCCTCGGTACCGGAAAGCAGTTGATCCAGGCGCAGGTCAAAGAGCGTTTCGAAATCGGCATCCAGCGGCAACCCGGCCAGATGCGCCTCGGCCACCTGATTGAATGCCAGCACACGCCCGGAAAGCTCAATGGCCAGAATGCCCTCACCGAGCGTGCCGATCAGCTCCGGGCGGGCATGGAAATAGAGATAGACCGCCTGCGGATACTCCGCCTCGAGCATCCGGTTTTCGATCATTCGGGCCCCCATGCGCACCAGGCCGAGCGCATGCAGCTGACGTGCCGGCTGATCACCCGAGACATCCAACAGCCCGGCAATCTCGCCGTTCACATGGCGAATGGGTGTCGCCGCACAGGTCAGGAACGTGTTGCAGGCGAGGAAGTGCTCGGGGCCATGGACCGAGGCGCTGCGGCCCTCGGCAAGGGCAAGGCCGATGGCGTTGGTCCCGCGGGCCGCCTCCCCCCAGCAGGCCCCGGGCTCAAGGGCAACCCGCTGGCTTCGTTGACTGAACGCGGGATCGCCATGCCGCTCCAGAATGACGCCACTGGCATCGGCCAGCAGCACGGCGCTATTGGTACCGGCGATTTGCTGATGCAGGTTCTCGAGCTCGGGCAGGGCAAAGGCAATAAGTCGCTCATTTCGCTGCCGAGTGATGGCGAGATGCGACTGCTCGAGCATTGCATCGGCGGCGACGCGCTCGGGGGAGAGTCCGTGTGAGCGGGATCGGAGCCACGACCGGCCAACCCCGTGCGCGGCGCCCGGCGGTGCCATGTTGCCCTCGAGCAACCCGGTCCGCACAGCCTCACCCGGTCCCCGGTCGGTTCCGTCGGGACGGCGCATGGCGACTCTCCTCCGTTGTTTCAATCTGCAACGTACCGTTGCATTCCGGTACGTTGCAAGCGTCAGCCGCTTTGCCCCACAGGATATCTCCAAAACCCCGAAAACCCTGACAAACCATGCGCCTGGCGCCCAATCGACAGATATGGCCCGGTTTTTGCTTAGTCCGGTTAAGCAGCACATCTGTGCCGCTGGTACCCAAAAAACCGGAGGAGATACCCATGATTTATGCCGCGCCTGGCAGTTCCGATGCCATCGTCAGCTACAAGGATCAGTACGAAAACTTCATCGGGGGCGACTGGAAAGCGCCCGTCGACGGCGAGTATTTCGATAACCCCACACCGGTGACCGGACAGACGTTCTGCCGTATCCCACGCTCGAAGGCCGCCGACATCGAGCTGGCGCTTGACGCCGCCCACGCGGCCAAGGACGCCTGGGGCACAACGCCCGTCGCCGAACGGGCGGTCATCCTGAATCGCATCGCCGATCGCATGGAGGAGAACCTCGAGAAGATTGCAGTGGCGGAGGCCTGGGAAAACGGCAAGCCGGTGCGTGAGACCCTGGTGGCGGACATCCCGCTTGCCATCGATCACTTCCGCTACTTTGCCGGCGTGATCCGCGCCCAGGAAGGATCCATCGGCGAGCTCGATCATGACACTGTGGCCTACCACATCCACGAGCCGTTGGGCGTTGTCGGGCAGATCATTCCCTGGAACTTCCCGATCCTCATGGCCACCTGGAAGCTCGCTCCCGCACTGGCCGCCGGCAACTGCATCGTGCTCAAGCCTGCCGAGCAGACCCCGGCCAGCATCCTGCTTCTGGTGGAGATGATTGCCGATCTGCTGCCCGCCGGCGTGCTCAATGTGGTCAACGGCTTTGGCGCCGAGGCCGGCAAGGCCCTTGCCTCGAATCCGCGCATCGCCAAGGTGGCGTTTACCGGCGAGACCACCACCGGGCGGCTGATCATGCAGTACGCCTCCGAGAACATCATTCCGGTCACGCTCGAGCTTGGCGGCAAGTCGCCCAACGTGTTCTTCGATGACTGCTTTGCCGCCGACGACGGCTTTCGCGAGAAGTCGCTCGAGGGCTTTGCGATGTTTGCCCTCAACCAGGGCGAGGTCTGCACCTGTCCCTCACGGGCGCTGGTGCAGAAGTCGTTCTACGGCGACTTCATGGACGCTGCGCTTGACCGCGTGGGACGCATCAAGACCGGGAACCCGCTTGATACCGACACGATGGTGGGCGCCCAGGCCTCGCGCGATCAGCTCGAGAAGATCCTCGCCTACCTCGACATCGGTCG
>CAJXMI010000009.1 GCA_913056145.1 uncultured Spiribacter sp. | reverse complement strand
ATGATGCCAATGCGCAGCATTCCCTTTCGGATGATCTGCCTGCTCGGCATGAACGAGGGCGATTATCCGCGTACCCGCCAACCCGCCGATTTCGATCTGATGGCACTGCCCGGGCAGTATCGCCCCGGTGACCGCTCGGGCCGCGAAGACGACCGCTACCTCTTTCTGGAAGCATTACTGGCGGCGCGCGAGCATCTGCACATCAGCTGGATCGGCCGCAGCCCGCGCGACGACAGTGAGCAACCCCCCTCGGTGCTGGTCAGCCAGCTGCAGGATCATCTGGATCGTGGCTGGCAGGTAACCAACCAGGGTGAGCCATCCGATCGGCCCGCCAGCGCTGCACTGACCGTGGATCATCCACTCCAGCCCTTTAGCGCCGGCTACACGAACACCGGCGAGCACTTTACCTACGCCAGCGAATGGCAACAGGCCCGGGATGGCCTTGTCGCATCAGCCGCGCATGCCAACGCAAGCGCCGGACTCGGGGCAGTCGAATTGCCCGATACGGTCAACCTGACCCTGCGCGATATTGGGCGCTTTTTGCGCGATCCAGCCGGACACTTCCTGGCTGAGCGCTTGAAGCTGCGCTTTGATCCAACCGACGATGCCATGCCCGAGACCGAGCCGTTCGCACTGGATGGGCTCAGTCGCCACCAGATCCAGGAGCGGCTGCTTGCACCCCTGCGCCGGGTCACCCCGCCGAGCAACCTCGACGCGGCGATTGTTGCGGAGGGTGAGCAACTGCTGCGCAGCGGACAGCTCCCTGTTGCGGGCATGGGCGAGCTCACGCTAGAACGCCTGACCGCCGAGGCCCAGCAGACCGCCCGCTACAGGCAGGAATGGATGGCAAAGGAGCCGTTGCCGGAGCCGCCGCGGGAGCTGCGACTGACGCGCCAGGTGGACGGGCAGGCGTTTTTGATCGAGGACTGGGCAAGCGATCTCTATCGCCTCCCCGACGGGTCGCTTATCCGTCTGGTCATAAAAGCCGGCGATACTCGAAAGGACAAATACCCGCACTACACGCGGCTGCTGGCCGACTGGGCCATTCATCTGGCGCTCAACGCCGCCGGCCTGACCAGTGACAGCATCATCATTGGCCATGACGGTGAACATCGGCTGAGCGGCATGACCGAAGACGCTGCGGGCACCCTCCTTGATGCCATTCTGAGCGGCTGGGTTGCCGGGCTTCAGGCGCCCTTGCCGCTTGCCCCGCGGACCGCCTTCTGGCACCTCACCAAAGGACGCCAAAAAGCACTGACGGCCGATCATCTTGCCGACGTCTACGAGGGCAGAACGGACAGTCCGGGCGAAGTTGCCTATACCGACAATGGCGCACTGCGGCGCTGCTACCCCGACGCCGTGTCGCTGCTGGCACCGCAGAAGGATGACGAGCCACTCTTTGCGCACTGGGCCCATCGGCTCTACCACCCCCTTGTCGAGCACCTTGGCCAGGAGACCCCCTCATGAGCACGCCCCATCCCCTCGATGCGCTGACCACCCCGCTGGCGGGCCGGCATCTCATCGAAGCCAGTGCCGGCACCGGCAAGACCTTCACCCTGGCCGCACTCTATCTGCGCATGGTGTTGGGTCATGACCCCGCCGACCCCGAGCGCGCGCCCATGCTGCCGCCCGACATCCTGGTAATGACCTTTACCCGCGATGCAACGCGCGAGCTGCGCGATCGCATTCGAAGCCGGCTTGCCGGGGCCGCGCGCTGCTTTGCCGGTGTCGAGGCACCGGATGCAGGCGACGCCATCCTGATCGGGTTGCTCGAGGCCTATCCCGATGCGGACATGCGCGCGCGCCACGCCGATCATCTGCGCGCCGCGGCCGACTGGATGGATGAGGCCGCGATCTACACCATCGACAGCTTCTGCCGGCGGATGCTGCGCCAGCATGCCTTTGACTCGGGGAACGCCTTTGACTTTGAACTGAGCGCCGATGAGTCTCTGATCACCCGCGAGGCCATCGAGGACTACTGGCGCGAGCATGTCTACCCCCTGGACACCACCGCCCTCGCCGCATTGGATGCAGCGCTCGCTGGAGACAAAAACAAATCGCAACTCTCCCTGGACGCGCTTGCCGGCAAACTCCGGGGCTTGCTGGGGCGCTCGGATCAGTTCTCACACCTGCCTGAGCGTACCCCGGCGCAGATGATCGCGCCTTATTCCCAGGCCCTCGAACAGGGGGTTGCGCGGCTGCGGAATGCGCTTGGCCCCGACGGCGAAGGACTGGCGAGCCTCGATCAGGCACTGCGGGATGCCTGGGAGCAGAAGATCCGCAATCGTGGCCGCCGGCCAACCGCTGCAACCTGGGACAAGACCACTCGGGCAACCCTCGATGAGTGGCACCGGCAAACGGCGCCCGGCCTGCCAGCCATTGATCTTGCCGCGCTTGGCACCGATGCGCTTGTTGCGGGCTGCCTCAAGGGTAAGGAGTTACCCGATGCGCTACGCAACCATCCCGTGGTGGAGGCGGTCGATGAAGTGCTGGCAGCGCAGGACTCGCTCCAGGCGCTTGCCGCGCCGTTCTACACCCATGCCGCCGGCTGGGTGGATCAGCGCGTTGCGCAAACCCGCCAGCAGCGCAGTGTCCATGGCTTCAAGGACATGCTGAAACGCCTGCGCGATGCCCTGCAGGCCCCGGACGGCGGCGCGCGCCTTGCCCGGATAATCCGTGAACAGTTCCCGGTCGCCCTGATCGACGAGTTTCAGGACACCGACCCGGTCCAATACGCCATCTTTGCCACTATCTACCCCGAGGAGGCAGACGCCACCAGTCTTTTCCTCATTGGTGACCCCAAGCAGGCGATCTACAGCTTCCGTGGCGCCGATCTGGCCACCTATCTAGACGCTGCACAGGCCGTGCCGGAAGGACAGCGCCATACGCTGGCGCGCAACTTCCGCTCCAGCACCGACATGGTCAATGCGGTTAACACCCTGTTCAAAGAATCCCCCATCGCCCCGGGGCAGTTCCTCCAGGACGGCATCGCCTATCACGCTGTCGAGGCCAACGGCCGCTCGAGCCGCTTCGAGGTCGACGGCAACCCGATGACGGCGCTCACACTGGGCCATCTCGAGGCCAGCGACGAGGATGGTGAGCCGGTGAGCCTGCCCCTCAAACACTATCGCCGGCAGATGGCGGAAATCGCTGCCGCACGGATCGCCGACCTGCTCGACAAGGGCCGGCGCGGGCAGGCCGGCTTCCGGGACGATGAGGGGTTCACGCCGCTGCAACCAGCCGATATCGCCATCCTGGTGCGCACCGGGGGGCAGGCCGATCAGATCCGCGATGCACTGCGCCACCGCGGACTGGCCTCGGTGTACCTCTCCGATCGTGACAACGTGCTGCAGACCCCGGAGGCGCAGGACGTCCTCTACTGGCTGCGAGCCATGGCCGACCCCGAATCGGAACGGCGCGTGCGCACCGCGCTTGGTACCGCAAGCCTTGCCTGGGACTGGGCCACACTGGAGGCCATGTTCAGCAACGATGCGCGCTGGGAAATCGCGCTCGAGCAGTTTCAGGACTACGCCGACCTCTGGCAGCGGCGGGGCGTGCTGCCGGCGTTGCGGCGGCTTATCCATGACCAGGCCCTTGCCCCGCGCCTGCTCGGCCAGCCGGGCGGCGAGCGCCGGCTCAGCAATCTGCTCCAGATCAGCGAGCTGCTGCAGGAGGCCGCGGCGGCGCTGGACGGCCCGGCAAGCCTCATCCGCTGGCTGGACGATGCCTTCAACAGTGATGCCGACGGCACGCCCGAGGAACACGTCCTGCGCCTCGAGAGTGACTCGGCGCTCATCAAAGTCATCACCCTGCATAAATCAAAGGGCCTGGAATACCCGCTCGTGTTCATGCCCTTCATCTGCAACTTCCGGACAGAAACGCTCACTCCCCCCTGGTTGCGGCCCGACGCCGACGGCAGCAGCGCCACGGTCAGTCTGGAAGCAGACAAGGAAGACAACGAAGAGGCCGACCACGCGCGTCTGGCCGAGGATATGCGGCTGCTCTATGTGGGCATCACCCGCGCGGCGCACGCCTGCTGGCTGGGCATGGCCGCCGTGCGCAAAAAGGACGACGGTAAAACATCGCGTGTGGTGCATCTCCATCACTCGGCAATCGGGCGTCTGCTCGGCTGCTCCGCCGATAGTGTGCCGGAAGAGGTTGCCGGGTTGTTGCGCCAGCTCGCCGATCGTGACCCCGCGATCGGGCTCGAGCCCGTCACCCTGCCTGCGCCGAGTACTGACCAGACCATCCCGGTTGCAGAGCCGCCCCTCATGGCACAGGCCCGGCGCTATGAAAGCGCCCCGCCGCAGAGCGAGCACTGGTGGATTGCCAGCTACAGCGCGCTGGTCGAGGAAGGGCCACGGGCCTGGACGCCCGGGACGGCTGAAGAGGATGTGCTGGCACAGGAAACCCTGGTCAATGCCGGGGACAGTCCTCCCATCCAGACACCGTCGCCCACCGATGCGCTCGCCATTGCGGGCATTCCGCCCGGGCCATCCACCGGCACGCTGCTGCATCGCCTGCTGGAGTCGCTCGCCGCACGGCAATTTCCCGCCGCCAGCGAACCCGCTTTCAGACAGGTCCTCGATCGCAGTCTGGGCAGGGGACGCTGGCGCGAGTGGCATGACCCCATCCAGGACTGGCTCGGCCGCATCAGCACATCGCCCCTGCCCTTGCCGGACAGCTCACCCCTGCGCCTCGAGGCGCTCCACAGCGGTGACTTCCTTGCCGAGCTGGAGTTTCTGATAGCGGTGAGCCGCGCCGATGCGGCTGCCATTGATGCAATCATCCGGCGCCACACATTGGGTGGCGTGGGGCGCCCGGCACTCGGCAACACCACCCTGAACGGGATGCTCAAGGGCTACATCGATCTGGTCTTTGTGCATGAAGGCCGCTACTGGGTGATGGACTACAAGTCCAATCATCTGGGCGGCACGGCGGCCGACTACGCCCAGGCAGCGCTGCAGCGGGAGGTGCTTGCCAAGCGCTATGATGCCCAGTACGCGCTCTATCTGCTGGCCCTCCATCGGCTGCTACAGGCCCGGCTTGGTCATGACTATGACTATGACCGGCATGTTGGCGGCGCCAGTTGCCTCTTTTTGCGCGGGATCGATCACCCGGGCCACGGGCTGCATGCCGAGCGGCCGGATCGCGCCCTTGTCGAGGAACTGGACGCCCTGTTCGGCGCCTCCGGTACCGGGCCCACAGGCCGGGCCGACCCAACCGAGTCACGGCAAACCGAGGTGAGCGATGACCGCTGAAGCTCTGCCCCTGCAAACCTGGCTGGCCGACGGCTGGCTGCGCAGTACCGATGTCGCGTTTGCCGCGATGCTGGCCGAGGATGGCGGCGAGACCGATCCGGTCGTGTTGCTGCTTGCTGCGTTGGCAAGCCGGCAGGTGGGTGATGGCCATACCCGGCTGGATCTCGATGCGCTGCTGGCCGACCCCGCAGGGCTATGGCCCGAGCCGCCCGCGTCCGCAAAACCTGCAACGCCCTCCGATGATCGCCCCGATGCCCAGCTCACGCCGCCAGGCTGGCTCGGCGGCCTCGACCTCGAGACCGCCTGCGGCCGCCTGGCCGGCTCGTCAGTGGTAGCGCTCACTCCCCAACACAGCCCCGCTCCCCTGGTGCTTGCCGACCAGCGCCTTTACCTGCGGCGCTACTGGGCCAACGAGCAAGTCATTCGCGATGGACTGGCGCAACGCCTTGCAGCCCCCATCGAGACGATCCCCGGCCTGCATGACCGCCTCGATACGCTCTTTCCGCCCGAGGGCAAGACGCCCGACTGGCAGCGTGTGGCCTGTGCCCTCGCCAGCCGCTCGCCGTTCACACTGATCACCGGCGGCCCGGGCACTGGCAAGACCCGCACGGTACTTCGCCTGCTGGGGCTGCTGCAGGCACAGCGCATGGACGCCGATCCCGAGCAGCCTTTGCGCATTCGCCTGGCGGCGCCCACCGGCAAGGCGGCTGCACGCCTTGGCGAGTCGATCAGTGCCGAGATCGACGCCCTGCCCCTGCCGCCTGCCGTGCGGGGCGCGATACCGCGAGAGGTAAGCACCCTGCACCGACTGCTGGGCCCGCGCCCGGGCAGCCGGCGCTTCCGGCATAACCGCCACAATCCCCTGCATGCCGATCTGGTGGTTGTGGACGAGGCCTCCATGATCGACCAGGAGCTCACCGCCCGTCTTATGGATGCGCTGCTACCCGAAACCCGCCTTGTGCTTCTGGGCGATAAGGACCAGCTGGCTTCGGTGGAGGCGGGAGCCGTGCTCGGAGAGCTTTGCGAGGGCGCCGATGCGGGAAACTACTCCGCCGACACCGCGCGCTGGATCAGTACCATGAGCGGCGATGACATCTCGGCCTGGCAGGCGCCCGGCACCCCGCTGCAGCAGCACATCGTCAAGCTGCGCGAGAGCCGGCGTTTCAGCGCCGAGGGCGGCATCGGGGCCTTTGCCGAGGCGGTGCGAACCGGCCACTTCGGCGCTGCCGATCAGTACCTGGATGGCAACGATGATGGCATTGGGCGCCTCCCACTTCCCACGATCGAGGCCCCGGCGCTCGATCGCGCCGCGGTTGACGGCTACCGCCACTACCTCCAACACCTCGCGGCCACCCGACCCACCGACGACGACTGGGAGGCCACCCTTAGCTGGGCGCAGGGCGCACTCAAGGCCTTTAGCGACTTCCAGGTGCTTGCCGTGGTGCGCAACGGGCCGCTGGGCGTTGCCCGGCTCAATGAACGCATTGCCCGGCAGCTCAAGGCGGCGGCGCTCATCGAGCGCGATAGCGGCTGGTTCGAGGGGCGCGCGGTCATGGTCACCCGCAACGACTACGAGCTTGGACTGATGAACGGCGATGTCGGACTGTGCCTCAAAACGCAGCTGCCGGGTGAGCAGGACGCACGGCTTCGGGTCGCCTTCGAGTTACCGGACCAGGGGGTGCGGCTGTTCCTGCCCAGTCGGCTCGAGGCGGTGGAGAGTGTGTTTGCGATGACCGTCCACAAGTCGCAGGGCTCGGAGTTTCGCGAGGTGCTGGTCGTGCTGCCGCAACCCGAACTGCACCAGACCGGGCGCGCGCTCCTCTACACCGCCGTTACCCGCGCCCGTGAGCGCTCCGTGATCGCGCATCCGGTAGCGGATGGCGGCTGAGCGGAACGGCGCGATGCCACGCTATCAGGGCCCGTATTGCGCCGCGGCGCGCCCGAGCCTTTGTGCGATTTCGTCGCGCAACGTTGCGGGGGCGATCACCTCGACCTGATCGCCCAGGCCAAGCAGCCACCATCGCACCTGGGCGGTATCCGCCACGGTTGCAACAAGCTGCATCCGGCCATCCACGCCCTCGGTGAGCGTCTGATCCGCGCTTAGCGGCGTCTCCTCAAGGTGAACGGCGGTTGCCGCGTCAATCCGCAACGCCAGTCGCAGCGGCTCGCCCCCCAGCTTGAAATCAAGACCACCGGTTTCCACATAGCGCTGCAGATCAAAATCAGTCGGCCGTTTCACTGGTGCCTCGAGCGGCACCGCCGAGCGCATCCTGTGCAGTGCCATTTGCACAATATCCTCACGGCCGTTGCGGGTGCAGACCAGATACACCACGCCATCGCGAAAGACGATGCCAAGCGGATGGATAAGGTAATCATGCACCGAGTCGTCGTAGCGGCGGTGATAGCGCGCCTCGATCTGGCGGTCGTTAAAAAGCGCGTCATAGACGGCCTGCAGAATCCCGGGGTCGATCACCGGCGGGATGAGCGTCTGCCCGCGGGTGATTGCCTGAATCTTGTCGGGCCAGGCGCTGACCGGGCTGGGCGTGTCGGCCAGCACCGCCTCGGCACGCCGAAAATAGGGCGCCAGCGCGCTCAGGGTGGCGGGCGCCATCAGCTGCCCCGAGAAATGCTCGGCCAGTTTAAAGGCAAGGGCCGTCTGCGGCTCCATGCCGGGGATATCCAGCTGCGCGGCATCGCGATCCCAGGACCAGCCATGCGGGCGTGAGCGGTCATCCAGGAGCAGTCCGAACAACTCGCCGGACAGTCGCGCGAGATCACGCTGAACCGTCCGCTCGGTGGTGGCATAGCCCTGCGCCGCCAGATGCTCACACAGGGCCTGAACCGATATTTTGCGCGGATACCGCGGAATATGCCGCAGCATCAGCCATTGTCGGAGCAGCGTATCCGTCATGGTGCCTCCCTGCCTGCATCCCGTCCCTGTGCGCTCGATGCTACTGCGGTATCGGGTATCGCCGCTAGTCGCCGCAGACCGCTGCGAGCATGTCCTGCCGGCTCATGCCATGCCCCGAGGGCAACATGGCATCCCGAGCCTCGATGAAGGCCATGATATCGGCCAGCACGGTGCTACCCACACTCGAGCGTGTCAGCATGTGAAACCCCGTCGGGTAAAAGGCCGCACGCCATGGGGCCTGGGGCGGCAGGCGCCGGAACATGGCGCAGGCCGCCTCCGGCGGAATGATCTCATCCTGCCCGCCATACTGAATGAGGGTCATGGGCCCGGCAAAGTCGGGGAGCCCCTTCAACGCCTTGTCCATCAGATCCGCCACCCCTGCCATGACCTCGATGCTGGTCTGCCGGATCCAGAGCGGGTCTTTGGCCAGGCGATCAAGCACCGCCTCCCGGTCGGTGGGGTGAATGCCCACCGCCTGCGCATTGAATGACAGCTCCGGGGCCAGTCGCTCCCCGATCCATAAGCCCCAGCGCTGATACCAGGGCATGGCCACCTCCCCCCACACGGCCGGGCCCACGAGCACCGTACCGTCCACCGGCAAGGGGTTTTGCGCATCAGCGGCCACCAGGACAACCGCCGCACCCATGCTGATCCCCATGAGGTAGAGCGGCGTATCGGGATAGCGTTGGCGCAGCGCCCGGGCCGCGAAGTGCGCATCGGCAACCAGCGCATCGACACCCGGCCATTCGCCGCGCTCACGGCTGGCACCAAAGCCGCGCTGGTCCCAGGCATATACGGCAACCCCGTTGGGCGCCAGTGCCTCGGCGGTCGCCACGAAGGAGCCGGCATGGTCGTTGAGGCCGTGCACGCCCAGCACAACCGCCTGCGGCCACTCCCCGGTTTCGGGGGCCGGCCCCCAGCGCCGCAGCGGCAAGGGCGTGCCATCGGGCATGACGATCTGATGCGGTGCTTGCGCAAACACCGTTGTGGCCCCCGGCGCGGGCAATGCCCCGGCGACAAGCTGCGCGGTATCCAGCGCCAGCCCCTGGTCCACGCGCGCCGGCCCGACAAAGACAACGCCGTTGTCCTGCGCCCCGCTCGCCACAAAGCCGCTTGCCGCAAGGGCCACCACCAGCGCCAGTCCCAGCGCAACCGCCAGCATTGCCGCAAAGCCGTTGTTCATGGCTGGCAGTGTCGTCGAATCGGCGGATTGCGCTGATTTGGACACCACCCCTCCTCCCGGGCCCGGTTGTGTTGACAGGGGTGATTCTAGCAACATCCTGGCTGCACTTCCGCCCGGGTATGTCCTATACTTGCGAGATGAGCGATCCAACCCAAAAGTTCAACTCGATCAATGTCCTCGGCCAGCCCCTGGCGGCCTGCGGCATGGACCCGGTCACGGGCTTCTTCCGCGACGGGTGTTGCAACACCGGCCATGCCGACGGCGGCATACACACGGTCTGCGCCGTGGTGACCGAGGCGTTTCTCGAGTACTCGAGGCAGCAGGGTAATGACCTCACCCGGCCGGTGCCCCTTGCCGATTTCCCCGGCCTGGAGCCGGGTGATCGCTGGTGCCTGTGCGCCGGGCGCTGGCTGGAGGCCTACCAGGCCGGTGTTGCCCCGCTTGTCGATCTTGCCGCTACGCATGAGGAAACGCTTGCCGTCATCGACTTCGAGGTGCTTCGGCAGTACGCGCTGCCCGGCGAGTAATAACCGACTACGATGGGGCTGACCCGCAACCCCGGTCGGGTTCACACTAGCGTCATGCAACTCACCAGCCCCGATTTCAGCGCCGGTGGCGAACTGCCCTGGACCATGTCAGCCGCCAATGAGAATCGGCTGCCTACGCTCGAGATCAGTGATGTGCCGGCGGATGCCATAACCCTTGCGCTCATGCTGGAGGATCTGGACTCGCCGGTCGGGCCCATTACCCACTGGCTGCTCTGGAACCTGCCGCCCGACACGCGCCGCCTGGATGCGCTCAGCGCCCCCAGGGCCGGCCGACTCGGGATGAGCGGTTTCGGGAAGGTGGGCTACAGCGGGCCGAAGCCGCCCGAAGGACGTCACAGCTACCGCTTCACGCTCCTGGCACTGAGCCTCCGGCTGGATCTGGCCGAGGGGGCAACCCGCAAACAGTTCGATGCAGCCATTCGCGGTCATGTCATCGACACGGCCTCGCTGGAGGGCAGCATTGAGCGCACCAACAGCGGGGGCCGCTAGCCCTATGCGCCGGCGCTATCGGGCGGATGCCTTTTTTGCCACGGTAAACCCGACCGTGTTCATTGCCTCGACGCTGCTCATCGGAGGCTTTGTCGCCTTTGGCGTCATCCTTCCGGCTACCGCACAGCAGGTTTTCGGCCGCATTCATGCCTTCATCACCGAGTACCTCGGCTGGAGCTATCTCCTGGCCGTGACGTTCTTTGTGGGCTTTCTACTGTGGCTTGCCTTCAGCCGCTATGGGCCTATCCGCCTCGGACAGCCCGATGACCGGCCGCAGTTCAGCTTTGGCGCCTGGTTTGCCATGCTCTTTAGCGCGGGGATGGGCATTGGGCTTGTCTTCTGGGGCGTCGCCGAACCCGTCCTGCATTACCAGAATCCGCCCACGGGGAGCGGCGGAACGCCGGAGGCGGCACGCCAGGCGATGATCTATAGCTTCTATCACTGGGGCCTGCATGCCTGGGCCGTTTACGTGGTGCTTGGCCTGTCGGTGGCCTATTTCAGCTTTCGCCACGGCCTGCCACTCACCATTCGCTCCATTTTTTATCCACTGATCGGTGACCGCATCTATGGGCCCATCGGCCATGTCATCGATATCCTTGCAGTCTTTGGCACGCTGTTCGGGCTGGCCACGTCGCTCGGGTTTGGTGCCCTGCAGCTGAACACCGGCCTCCATGTGCTCTTCGGCCTGCCCGTCTCGCCCTGGCATCAGGTCGGTATCATCGCCTCGATTACCACACTGGCGGTATTCTCGGTCCTCTCCGGTCTGGATCGCGGGCTGAAGTGGCTGAGCCTGTTCAATCTGATCCTTGCCATCGGGTTCATGGCGTTTGTCTTTCTGGCCGGGCCCACGCTTTTTCTCATCCGCTTTCTGATGGACTCGGTGGGCGGCTATCTGGAGCAGATTGTGGGCATGAGTCTTTACACCGGTGCCATCAGCGGGTCGCAGTGGCAAAAGGACTGGACGATGTTCTACTGGGGGTGGTGGATCGCCTGGTCGCCGTTTGTAGGGATCTTTATCGCCCGCATCTCTCGCGGGCGGACCATCCGCGAGTTCATTATCGGCGTGCTCGCCCTGCCGACGCTGTTCGTCTTTGCCTGGATGACCATCTTTGGTGGCACGGCCCTGCATCTCGAGCTCTTCGATGGGGAGGCCGGCATTGCCGCGGCGGTCAATGCCGATACAACGGTCGCGCTCTATCGAACCCTGGCCGAGCTCCCCTGGTCGACGCTGTCCTCGGCCATGGCAACGCTGCTCATCGCCGTGTACTTTGTGACGTCGTCGGATTCAGGGACGTTTGTGGTGGATGCCCTGATCTCGCGCGGCGCAAAGCACTCGCCACGACGCCAGCGGGTGATCTGGGGGATTACCGAAGGCGCGGTGGCCGCCACGCTACTGATTGTGGGTGGCGAGCAGGCACTCGACAGCCTGCAAACCGGCGCGCTCACGGCCGGCTTTCCGGTCGCGGTCATCCTTGCGGTGTGCTGCTTCAGCCTGCTGCGGGCATTGCGCCGGGAATATCAGGTGCCGGGGGTGCATCCCTCGGTCGGTTAACACCTCTGGCCTCACAACAGGTTTATCTGCATGCTCAAGACACGTTTTGTTGTCGTGGGGGCCGGTCTGGCCGGTCTGGCCGCGGCCGCCACTCTTCGCGCGGCCGGTGAGACACCACTGGTGCTGGAGGCCAATGCGCGCATCGGTGGCCGCGTCGACACCCTGCGCGATGACACGGGCCGGGCACTGGCCGATCTAGGGCCCAACTGGGTATGGCCGCCGTTTCAGCCCGGTATTGCACGCTGGCTGGACCACCTGGGGGTATCCCCGCTCGAGCAGTTCGAACAGGGCAACGCGGTGCTGGATGGGTTTGCCGAGGCGCCGATCCAGCAGCCGCTGCCCGGACAGCATGGCATGGTGCGCCTCAGCGGTGGCGTGGGCCAGATCGTGCAAAACCTGGCAGCGCGGTTGCCAGGGGATGCGATCCGCTGCGAGGCGCCCGTTCGGGCCATTACCGAGCACGCGTCCGGCGGGCTGTTGCTAACGACTGACCACCATGCGCCCCTACTCGCTGAGCATGTCCTGATCGCCGCCCCGCTGCGGGTCATTGCCGAGCGAATCCGCCTGCCAGAGACACTGCCCGGAGCGCTCCCGCGGGCGCTGGCAGCCATGCCGACCTGGATGGCCGCGCAGGCCAAGGCCGTTATCCGCTATGACCGGGCGTTCTGGCGTGAAGCCGGGCTGTCCGGTCGGATTGCGAGCCGCCGGGGACCGCTGTTCGAGGCACATGATCACACCAGTGCTGACGGCGATCCTGCGCTGTTTGGCTTTATCGCCACGCCACCGGATCATCGCGACCCGGCGCTGCTCCACGACGCGATCCTTGCCCAGCTCGAGCGCTGCTTTGGCGCCGCTGCCCGCCAACCGCAAGCCCTGCATATTCGCGACTGGGCCACCGAGCCGTGGATCTGCAGCACCGCGGATCGCAACAGTCCGCCCGAGCACCCCGCGCCAGGACCCTCGCTACTGCGCGAGGGCCATCTGGGTGGGCGCCTGTGGCTATGCTGCGCAGAGACCGCAACCCAAAGCCCGGGGCTTATCGAGGGCGCATTGCTTGCCGGCGAGGGGGCCGCAACAAACGCCCTGGCCGCCGCCGGCGATACGCCTACGCGCCGCGCAGACGCGCAATGTCCTCCGTAATCTCATCGAGAATAGCGGGGTCATCGATGGTGGCCGGCATGGTCCAGGTCTCGCCGTTGGCAATGCTGCGCATGGTGCCGCGCAACGTCTTGCCCGAGCGGGTCTTGGGCAGTCGACGCACGACTGCACAATGCCGAAACGCCGCCACCGGCCCCAGCTCATCGCGCATGCGCTGAATCAGCTCGGCCACCAGGCTGGCCTCATCACCCGTGAAGCTGTTCCCGGGCACTACCAGCCCAATCGGGATCTGCCCCTTGGTGGCATCGCGCGCGCCAAAGACGGCCGCTTCAACCACATCGGGGTGGTCGCTCAGCACCTCTTCCATCTGCCCGGTCGACAGCCGATGGCCTGCCACATTAATCACATCGTCAATCCGACTCATGATGTGCACATAGCCGTCCGCATCGACAATCCCGGAGTCACCCGTCAGGTAGTAGCCCGGGTAGCGCGCGAGGTAGCCGTCGTGGTGGCGCTCGCGATTGCCCCACAGGGTAAGCAGGGTGCCGGGCGGCATTGGCAGTCGAATGACAATATTGCCCAGCTCGCCGGCCGGCATGGCCTCGCCGCCCTCATCAAGGGCCTGAACGTCGTAGCCGGGCATGGGCCGTCCGGCCGCACCGATTTTGACCGCAAGCTCCTCAACACCGAATGGATAACCGGCAATGGCCCAGCCGGTCTCGGTCTGCCACCAGTGATCGAGAACCGGCCGCTCAAGGTAGCGCTCGGCCCAGCGGACACTGTCCGGATCGGAGCGCTCGCCGGCCAGGAAGAACGCGCGCAGGGTCGAGATATCATGCGCGGCAATGGCCTTGCCATCGGGGTCCTCTTTCTTGATCGCCCGCAGCGCTGTTGGCGCGGTAAAGAGGGCGCGTACGCCGTATTCTTCGACGATCCGCCAGAATACACCGGCGTCGGGCGTGCCGACTGGCTTGCCCTCGAGCATCACCGTGGTCGAGCCATTCAGGAGCGGGGCATAGACAATGTAGGAATGCCCCACCACCCAGCCCACATCGGAGGCGGTAAACATGACCTCGCCGGGCTGGACGCCATAGATACCACGCATCGTCCACTGCAGGGCCACCGCATGGCCGCCGTGGTCACGCACGATGCCCTTGGGCCGGCCCGTGGTTCCGGAGGTGTAGAGGATGTAGAGCGGGTGGTTGGCATCCACCGGGACACAGTCTGCGGGCTCGGCGCTCAGGATCGCCTGCTCCCAGTCAAGATCGCGGCCGCTGACGAGCGCGCAGGGCTGGGTTGCCCGCTGCAGGATGATGCAGCCGCCCACCGAGTGCTCGGCTATCTCGAGCGCATGATCGAGCAGCCCCTTGTAGTCCACCACGCCGCTCGGCTCGATCCCGCAGGACGCCGAAATCACCAGGCTGGGCTCGGCGTCATCAATGCGCTTGGCAAGCTCGGGGGCAGCAAACCCGCCAAACACCACGGAGTGGATGGCGCCGATACGCGCGCAGGCCAGCATGGCCATGGCGGCCTCGGGCACCATGGGCATGTAAATCACCACCCGGTCCCCCGCTTTAACGCCCTGTGCGCGAATGGCACCGGCCAGTCGGGCGACGGTATCCCGCAGCTCGCGATAGGTGTAACGGCGCTTTTGGCCGGTAACCGGGCTATCCCAGATCAGTGCGTCCTGATCGGCCCGGCCGCCAGCCACATGCCGATCAAGGGCGTTGTAGCAGGTGTTGAGTTGCCCGCCCGCAAACCAGCGGTAAAAAGGGGCATCGCTGTCGTCGAGCACTCTCTCCCAGAGCCGGTCCCAGTGGACGTGTCGGGCCTGCTCTGCCCAGAAGCGTTCCGGATCGACGATTGAGCGTTGGTAGAGCGCGTTGTAATCCTTATCCATGGTAGGCCACCTCTCCTCGTTTCCTTTCCTGTTTTTGTCGCCACATCCACATCCCCTCCGCGGTCAGCCAGATGTCGAGGCCGTAGGCATTGCGGTAGGCATCGGGGTCGATGCCGGTGGGCAACCAGTCGGCCCATACCGCCAGCAGTCGAGCCTCAAGATCGGTGACGGACTCGGCGGCCCGGGCCGCCTCGATACCGGCATCCAGCATGGCCTCGAGGCGGTGCGCTGTGCCTGCCACGTCATCGATCAAGGGGAAATGGGCCGGTGCGATCTGCCCCGGCGCCAGCGCGACGATGCGCGCCAGCGTTTTGCTGTAGGCCTCGGGCTTGAACTGCGGCGGTGGCACAACCGGCACCATGAAAGGCGCGCCGCTGGCACCAAACCCGGGATACCCCGCGCCGAATGCGTCACCGGCAATCAGGGTATCCGCACGCCGGTCAAGAACGCTGAAGTGATGCCAGGCATGCCCGGGTGTGTGCACTATCTCGAGCTTTCGTGTGCCCACCTGCACTACGGCACCGTCTTCGAGGGAGTCGATGCGCTCGCGGTCGATCGGCCGCAAGGGCGCGTACTCGGCCTCGAAGTAGGCATCGCCATAAAGCGCGCGCACGCCGGCTTCGAGCTGGGCCGGATCGGCCATGTGCTGAACACCGGATGGATGCACTCCTAGCCGCGCCTGCGGCAGGGCCGCCATTAGTGCGGCCGCGCCGCCGGCATGATCAAGGTGAACGTGGGTGGGGATGACCCGCTCGACGGCATGCCGGGGAATACCAACCGCGTCGAGGGTGTCGAGAAGGGCCGGCACCGCGGCCGGGACACCGGTGTCGATGATCGCCGCGCGACCATCCTCCACCACCAGATAACAGGCCGTGTGCGAGGGCCTGACATAGCCGGTATCGAATCGAAACAGTCCTTCGGCAATCTCGGCGATCGCGTGCCCGGCAACTGATGCCTCCATGCCCTCTCCTCCTCGTTGTCAACGGCCCCTGGCCGTCTGGCGGCTCAGCGCGATCGGCTGATTCGCGCCAGAGACCAGGCGATAAGCCCGGCCGCGGTTACCTTGAGCGCGGCACCCGGCAGGAACGGCAACAGGCCCGCGACAACGGCCTGCTCAACACTGCCGATCACCACCGCAAGCCAGCTGATGCCAAGCGCATACACGGCGAGGTTACCGAGTGCCGCCGCCGCAATCGCCGTGACGGGGTTCTGCACCCAGCCGCGCAGGGCGAGCTGACCGGCAATCCAGGCTGCGGGCACCATCCCAAGGAGATACCCGCCCGTGGGGCCCGCCAGATAGGCCGGGCCGCCGCCTGCCGCAAACACCGGCAGACCCATCAACCCCTGGCCAAGGTAGGTGAGCACCGTTGCCGCGCCCAACACCGGCCCGTAGACCATTCCCAGAGCCAGCACCACAAATGTCTGCATTGTCAGGGGCACCGGCCAGAACGGGATTTCAACCCGCGCCGACAGGGCTAGCAGGACGCTGCCCGCCAGCACCATGACGATCTGTCGGCTGGTGCGCTCGTTCATCCAGTGGCCGATGGCGGAATGCGAATTCATGGTGGTGAAGCCCTCTCACGTTAACGGTTGTTTGCGAAGGTAGCAGAGCCAGCGCCGGGCGTCAGCCTCGGCGTCGAGGGTGGGCTTGCTGGCCCTTGCCCGCCCCCTTACGCTATCCGCTAATGACATCGCCACAACAAAAGGAGTGAGCCCATGGATCGCCGTGGATTTCTGAAAGGCGCAGGGACTGGCCTGGCCGCCGCGGGCAGCGTGAATGCCCCCGCGGTCATCGCACAGCCGCAGCGGTTTCGGCTCAACCTCATCACCTCCTGGCCGGCTGCCCTCGATAACCTCTACGGCACCGCAGAGTATTTTGCCCAGCGCATCGAGGAGATGACCGACGGCGACGTCCGGGCCCGCACCTCGCCGGGCGGTGCCCAGGTGGGAGCGCTGGAGGTCTATGACGCGGTATCGAATGGCGCCTTCGAGTGCTGCCACACGGCACCCTATTATTTTATTGGCAAAAACCCCGCGCATGGCTTTTTCACCGCCCTGCCCTTTGGCATGACCCTCGAGGAGCAGAATGCCTGGATGTATGCAGGCGACGGCCAGGCGCTCTGGGACCAACTCAATGCCCGGGACAACCTGATCGCCTTTCCGGGCGGCAACACCAGCGCCCAGTGCGGCGGCTGGTTCAATGCCGAGATCAACGGGCCTGACGATCTACGCGGCCTGCGCATGCGCTTCCCCGGCCATGGCGGCCGAACCATGGCAAAGGCCGGTGTCAATATTCAGCAACTGCCGGGCGGCGAGGTATTCACGGCCATGGAGCGCGGGGCCCTGGACGCCGCCGAGTGGGTCGGCCCCTACGATGACCAGATTCTTGGCATGCAGGATGTCGCCCGCTACTACTACCTGCCAAGCTGGGCCGAGCCAAGCGCCATGCTGGGCTTTTACTTCAACCTCGACATCTGGAACGGGTTCCCGGCCGATATCCGCGCCCAGATCCAGGCCTGCTGCGCCGAGGCCAACAGCTGGATGTCCGCCCGCTATCTGGCGCTCAACCCGGTCGCCCTCAACGAGTTGCGCGATCAGGGGGTGGAGGTCAGGGACTTCCCCGACTCGGTGCTAAGCGCGTTTGAGGCGGGTGCCCGTGACGTGCATGCCGAAGACATGGAAAGTAGCGAGGATTACGCCCGAATCCACGAAAACTGGGCGGCCTTCCGTGATCGGCTGCGTGGCTGGGATGCCATCAACGGCTTTCAGTACCGGCGTTTCATCCATAATACGGGCGCCTAGGCGGCGGGCATACCGGCCTGATCAGCTCCCCGAAATCGACGGCAGCCAGGTCACAAGACCTGGCAGCGCAACGATGACGCCCAGCATTAGCAGCTGAATCAGGATAAACGGGATGATCCCGCGATAGATGGCGCCGGTCGGAATGGCGGCCGGCGTGACGCCGCGCAGATAGAAAAGCGAAAAGCCAAAGGGCGGTGTCAGGAATGATGCCTGCAGGTTCATGGCAATCAACACGGCAAACCACACCGGATCCAGACCGAAGGTGACCGCCATCGGTGCCACCAGCGGCACGACGATGAATGTGATCTCGATAAAATCCAGAAAGAACCCGAGCACAAAAATCGTGAGCATGACAAAAAAGATAAACCCCGCCGTCCCGCCAGGGAGGGACAGCAGAAAATCCTCGACCAGCCAGGTCCCGCCCATCGCACTGAAGACGGTGGCAAACAGGGTTGCCCCCACCAGGATCGTGAACACCATGGCCGTCAGCCGCACCGTGGTATCCGCCACTGCCATGACGTTGTCGCGGTTGAGCTTGCGATAGGCGAGAGCCAGCAGCGAGGCACCCAGCGCGCCCATGGCGCCGGCCTCGGTGGGCGTGGCAATGCCAAGGAAGATCGTCCCGAGCACCGCGGCAACAAGCGCGAGCGGCGGAATCAGGCAGCGAATCACGGCGCCCGGCAACGACCCGGCATCCTTGCTGTCATCGGCGCCATCGGGCAGTGCCGGTGCCGCCAGCGGACGGCGCCAGGCAACCAGCATGATCCACACCACGTAGGCACCCCCCAGCAACAGACCGGGCACCAGGGCACCCAGAAAGAGATCACCGACATTCACGCCCATCTGGTCGCCCAGAATGATGAGCACAATGGAGGGCGGAATGATCTGCCCGAGTGTTCCGCTGGCCGCGATCGTGCCCGTGGCCAGGCGACTGTCATAGCCGTACTTGAGCATGACGGGCAGGGCCAGCACGCCCATTGTCACTACCGAGGCACCGACCACGCCGGTGGCGGCCGCCAGCAGCATGCCGACCAACACCACCGAAATGGCCAGCCCCCCGCGCAGACGCCCAAAAAGCCGCCCCATGGTCTGGAGCAGATCCTCGGCGAGGCCCGAGCGCTCCAGCATGGTGCCCATGAAAATAAAGAACGGCACCGCGACCAGCGTGTAGTTGTCCATGATCGAGCCATAGAGCCGCTGCGGCAGGATATTGAGCCGGGCGATGCGAAAGCTCGGCTCCCAGGGCAGCGCGATGCCAAGGCCCGGGAGCAGATCGCTGCCGAGCAGGGTGAACAAAAGCCCGGTCCCGGCGAGCGCAAACGCCACCGGATAGCCCGTCAGCAACAACGCGAGCAGCACGACGAACATGCCAAGCGGCAGAAACTCCATCATGCCGATCCGTCCCGCAGCCGCTCCAGTGACTTGACGGCGTGGCTGAGCGCCTGGAGCAGCAGCAGCGCAAACGCGACCAGGATGACCGTCTTGATCGGATACAGCGGCAGCCCCCCGGGGTTGGGGCTTACCTCGAGCCGGGACCAGGCCCGCGCCACATAATCCGCCCCAAACACCAGCATGACCAGGCAAAAGGGCATCAGGCCAAGCAATGTACCCAGCAAATCGATCCAGGCGCGGGTGCGCGCGCGCAAGTGACTGTTCACGATATCGACCCGGATATGCCCATCATGGCGCAGCAGATAGGAGGCCCCGAGCAGAAAGATCACCGAAAACGCCTGCAGCTGCGCCTCGAGCAGGGCGTTGGAGCTGAGCTGCATGCCAAGCTGCGCGCCCAGGTAGCGGCCAATGACGTTAATAACGCCAACCCCCACCAGAAGGAGGGCCAGCCACCGCAGCAGCAGCCCGACCACGTCGGTCAGGCGGTCGATTTGTTGACTGAGTGCTCGCAGGGTCTTCATGGGGCCTACCAGGCGCGCTCCATCACGCCAACCAGCGTTGCCTCATCCAGCGCGACCGGGTTGCCTTTCATGGACGAGGACCCGCGGGCGGCGCGGGCAATCGCGGGCAGCTTGCCACGCGGCACGGCCATGTCCCCAAGACCGGGCAGACCCTGCTCACGCGACCACTGCTGCAATGCCGCGGTTGCCTGCTCCGGCGCCACGCCGAAGGCGTCCGTGATCCAGCGATCCACCTCGGCGATACGCGCGGCGGCCTGGCCGTCACAGGCCTCGCGATTGGCATCAAGTACCGGCGGGAGCAAGCAGCCGGCGATGGCGCCATGCGCCCCCTGCGCGATGCCCCCGAGCGGCCCGGCGAGGCCGTGCACCGCACCCAGCTTGGCATTGGCAAGCGCCAGGCCGCCGCACAGACTCACCCACGCCATCTCGTCACGGGCCCCGGTGCTTTCCGCACGCATCAGCGCCGGCAGCGCCGCGAGCCCGCGCGGGATGGCATCGCGGCACAAAAGATCCGTAAACCGGTTTGCAAAGCCACTGATATAAGGCTCGATCACCTGCGTAATCGCATCCAGGCCGCTCGCAAGGGTGACCGCGCGCGGGCTCGAGTCGGTAAGGGCGGGGTCAACAATGGCAATATCCGCCAGCAGCCTTGTATCCCGCAGCGAGACCTTGCGCGCTTTTGCGGGAACGCCAATGACGGCATTGGCCGTGACCTCGGCGCCCGTACCCGCGGTACTGGGCAGCGCCACCCAGGGCAGCGGCTGGGCATCCAGTGCCCGTCCGCGGCCAACCACCTCCAGGTAATCGAGCACCTCGCCGCTTGCCGGCACCAGCCCGGCAACCGCCTTGGCCAGATCCAGCACGGCTCCGCCACCCAGGCCGACGACCACCTCGGCCGCCACCTCGCGGCCCAGCGCAACGCCGGCCTCCACCAGGGTCACATCCGGCTCGCGCGGACAGGCGAGCGTTGTCACACGGGCCCCCGCGTGCGCCAGTCCGCGCTGCAGCCACGCTGCCCGTGCCGCATCCCCGCCATGCACCAGCAGCACCTGTCGGCCGCGCGCAACAATGACATCGGCGGCACCCGCCGCGGCGCCACGACCAAACTGTATGCCGGCCGGCAGTTGCAGGGTAAAGAGGGTCTCGCTGGTCATGGCATTTCTCGGGTCCGTTTCACAACCCCGGCACCATGCCACAACACCGCGCAAAATGGTGGCGCCGCCGTGCCCCAATGCGGTGCATACGACAAAATGGTTGTCCCATTTGGTGCATTCGTGCCATAACGCCAGTGCGGCAATCAGAGTAAGTCAGGGGCCAGAGGCGGACAGACCCAAGTTGGCACGGGGCTTGCTGCTGAGTTGGTTGCCGATATAAGGCTCGAGACCACCTCGACATCAACAGAGGACGGAACGTGATGAAGAAAACACTACTTACCGCAAGCCTCGCCGTGACAGGCCTACTGGCCCTCGGCACACAGGCACAGGCGGCCACCCTTGACGACGTGATTGACGCGGGCGAGCTGCGCTGCGGGGTCAGCAACGGCCTGCCGGGCTTCTCGCAGCCGGACAGCGATGGCAACTGGACCGGGATTGACGTCGACACCTGCCGCGCGGTTGCGGCCGCTGTACTGGGCGACTCCGATGCGGTCCAGTTCATCCCGCTCACTGCCGCCGAGCGCTTTACGGCGCTGCAGTCGGGTGAGATCGACGTGCTCTCGCGCAACACCACCTGGACGACCACGCGGGATTCCTCGCTGGGCCTCAACTTCACCGGCACCAACTACTACGACGGGCAGGGCTTTCTGGTGAAGACCGCGCTTGGCGTTGAGAGTGCCTATGACCTGGACGGTGCGGCGGTGTGCACCCAGGCGGGCACCACCACCGAGCTCAACCTGGCCGACTTCTTCCGCGCCAATGACATGGACTACGAAGCGGTCGTGTTCGACACCTCCGAGGCAAGCGCCCAGGGCTTTGACAACAACCGCTGTGACATCCTGACATCGGATACCTCGCAGCTCGCGGCCCTGCGCACCCAGCTGAGCAATCCAGAGGGCGCTGAAATCCTCCCCGAGATCATCTCGAAAGAGCCGCTGGGCCCCGTGGTACGCCAGGGTGACGATGAGTGGTTCAACGTGGTGAAGTGGGTGCTGTTCGGCCAGATCAACGCCGAGGAATACGGCGTCACCTCGGCCAATGTGAGCGACATGCTCGACTCGGGTGATCCCAACGTCCAGCGTATTCTGGGAACCGACGGCAACATGGGCGAAATCCTCGGCCTGGATGACGACTTCATGGTTGCCGTGCTCGAGCAGGTGGGCAACTACGGCGAGATGTTCGAGCGCAATGTCGGCCCGGACACCCCGCTCGGCCTGCAGCGTGGCACCAATGCCCTGTGGACTGACGGTGGCATCCTGTACGCACCGCCCTTCCGGTAAGGGCTGAGTGCATCCAGCGGGGCACGGTCCCCGTGCCCCGCTTCCTTCTACCCTCTCTGGACATGATGGCAAGCGCCCCGCTATGAACAGCAACGACCTGCCAACGCGCCCCGGGCGCCCGAAGCCCTGGAACGACCCACGGGTTCGGTCGGTAGCCTTTCAGATCCTGGCCGCTCTGGCCGTGGGCTGGGTGGGTTACAGCCTGTTTCAGAACACGATTGCCAACATGGAGAGCCGGGGCATCAGCACCGGTTTTGACTTTCTCGACAGCACGGCCGGTTTTGGCATCATCATGAGCCTCATCGAATACGATGAGAGCATGACCTACGGCCGGACCTTTCTGGTTGGCCTGGTCAACACGCTGCTGGTCTCTGGCCTCGGCATCCTGCTGGCCACCGTGGTCGGCTTTATCGTTGGTATTGCTCGCCTGTCGACAAACTGGCTGGTTGCCCGAGTGGCCCTCGCCTACATCGAGATCTTTCGCAACATCCCACTGCTGCTTCAGATTTTCTTCTGGTATTTCGCCGTTCTGGGCGCCCTGCCCGGCCCGCGCCAGGCCGTCAACGTGGGCGACCTTGCGTTTATGAGCAACCGCGGGATCATGCTGCCCGCACCCGTTTTTGGACCCGGCAGCGGCTGGATGGGCATCGCCCTCATTGCCGCGCTGGTCGGTGTTTTCTTTCTTGCCCGCTGGGCCCGGCGTCGCCAGGCTGCAACCGGGCAGATCTTTCCCGTTCTGCCCATCGCACTGGTCGTTATTCCCGGCCTGCCCCTGATTGCCTATCTGGCCACCGGCATGCCGGTTACCTGGGATATCCCCGAGATGGGCGGCTTTAACTTTCGTGGCGGCATTCAGGCTATCCCCGAGCTGGGGGCCCTGCTGCTGGCGCTCACCCTCTACACTGCCTCGTTCATCGCCGAAATCGTGCGCTCCGGCATCACCTCGGTGAGCGGCGGCCAGACCGAGGCAGCGGCCGCTCTCGGCCTGCCGGCCCGCCGGATCCTGCGCCTGGTCGTCATTCCCCAGGCACTGCGGGTGATCATCCCGCCGCTGACCAGCCAGTACCTCAACCTCACCAAAAACTCATCGCTGGCGGTCGCCATCGGCTACCCCGACCTGGTGAACGTGTTCATGGGCACCACGCTCAACCAGACCGGGCGGGCGGTTGAGATCGTGGCGATGACCATGGCGGTCTACCTGTTCATCAGTCTGGCAATCTCGCTGCTCATGAATATCTACAACCGCGCCGTTGCGCTAAAGGAGCGTTAGACGATGGCCGCGCATCAACCCGCCCCCGATCAGCCGGCACCGGTGAGTGAGCGCGGGGTCATCGGCTGGCTGCGGGAGAACCTGTTCTCGAGCTGGTTCAACGGCCTGATAACCCTGGTAACGCTTTACTTCATCGCCAGTCTGCTGATTCCGCTGATCGACTGGGCACTGATAAAGGCGGTGTTCTCGGGAGAGGGCCCCGAGTCCTGCACGCCGGGGGGCGCCTGCTGGGTCTTTGTGCAGGAACGGCTCGGGTTTTTCATCTACGGGACCTACCCCGATCCGCTTTTGTGGCGGCCCAATCTGGTGTTCCTGCTCTTTGCCATCGCCGTGGTGCCCCAGTTTTTGCCCATCTCCGGCGGGCTTCGAAAGTGGCTGGCCATCTACGGCGTCACGCTCTTTCCTGTCGCCGCCTACTTTCTGCTTGCGGGCGGCTCTTTCGGGCTGGAGTCGGTGCCGACCACCCGCTGGGGCGGCCTCCTGCTCACGCTGGTGCTGGCCTATGTGGGCATCATCGCGGCACTGCCAATCGGGGTTGTGCTGGCGCTGGGGCGCCGCTCCGAGATGCCGATCATTCGCGGCATCTGCGTGATCTTTATCGAGTTCTGGCGTGCCGTACCACTGATCACGATTTTGTTCATGGCCTCGGTGATGCTGCCGTTGTTTCTCCCGCCGGGGGTTACGTTCGACAAGCTGATGCGCGCGCTGGTGGGCATTACGCTGTTTCAGGCCGCCTACATGGCCGAGGTAGTGCGTGGCGGCCTGCAGGCCATCCCCAAGGGCCAGTACGAGGCCGCCGAGGCCCTCGGCCTGGGCTACTGGCGCCGCATGCGGCTGATCATCCTGCCGCAGGCGCTCAAGATCGTGATTCCCGGCATTGCCAACACCGTCATCTCGCTCTTCAAGGACACCACCCTGGTGCTCATCATCGGTCTGTTTGACCTGCTTGGCGCGGTCAAATCCACCCTGAGCGACCCGGCCTGGGATAACGTCATGGCCGAAGGGTATCTCTTCGTGGCCTTCTGCTTCTGGGTCTTTTGCTTTGGCATGTCGCGCTACAGCCACCGCCTCGAAAAACAACTCGAGACCGGACACCGCAACTAGGAACGGGAACGATCATGCAGGACAACCCCTCCCCTCTCGACGCGACCCCGGCCGACGCCGCCGTGGAATCGGTGGCCGGCAGTGAGGACATCATCGTGGTGCGCGACGTCAACAAATGGTTTGGCGAATTCCATGTCCTGAAGTCGCTCAACCTCAACGTCAAAAAGGGCGAGCGCATCGTGATCTGCGGGCCCTCGGGATCGGGCAAGTCCACGTTCATCCGCTGCATCAATCATCTCGAGGCGCATCAGCGTGGCGAGATATTCGTTGACGGCGTCGAGCTCAACGAGGATGTCAAAAACATCGAGGCCATCCGGCGTGAGGTCGGGATGGTTTTTCAGCACTTTAATCTGTTTCCGCATCTGAGCGTGCTCGAAAACTGCCTGCTTGCCCCGATTTGGGTGCGCAAGACACCCCGTCAGGAAGCCATCGAGACCGCCATGCACTACCTCGAGCGGGTGCGTATCCCCGAGCAGGCCGACAAATACCCCGGTCAGCTCTCGGGCGGTCAGCAGCAGCGCGTGGCCATTGCCCGGGCGCTTTGCATGCAGCCCAAGATCATGCTGTTCGACGAGCCGACATCGGCCCTCGACCCCGAGATGATCAAGGAAGTACTGGATGTGATGGTGGAGCTCGCCGGCAGCGGCATGACCATGCTCTGCGTTACGCATGAGATGGGATTTGCAAAGACGGTCGCCGACCGCGTGATCTTCATGGACGGCGGCGAAATTGTGGAAGAGGCGCCACCGGGCCGCTTTTTCAGCCAGCCGGAGCAGCTCAGAACGCAGGAATTCCTGCAGCAGATCCTCGATCACTAATCTGATACCCCCCATATGGGGGGCTATAGGCGAGGCATACAGCCTGCTATACGTTAATCCAATAAAGGGGAGAGGCGCCCGTGATGGCCGTCGAACCCACTGCTGTCAAGGGCGACAGGGATTGGCTAATGGATCGGGCGCTGGTTATTGACCCGGATTTCTCCGAACAGAATCGACTGCTGGACATCATCAACGGCTACTGGCCCACTGCCGAAGCCAGCGCCGCCACCTCTCTGGCGGATGGTTACGGCCAGATCGGGCGCTGCATGCCCGGGCTGTTGATAACAGACTTCTACCTGCCCGACGGCTCGGGGCTTGAGCTGATCGAGTACGCCCGGCGCCTCTACCCCGAGTCACTCCGGGTGATAGTGACCCGGCATGACGACAGCGCCCACATCGTGGCCGCCCTGAAGCGTGGCATTGATGGCTACATCCTCAAGGATCAGGCCGATGACGGCATCGGTACATTGCTTGGCGCGCTCAGAAATGGCCAACCGGCCCTCTCGCCGGAAATCACCCGGCAGATCATGCGCCAGTTCGAGACCGGGTCCGAGCGCATGATCAGCGAGGAGGTGGCCGCCTTGCAGCAGGCGCGAGCGGCCGGGCTTACCCAGCGCGAAATCGAGGTGCTGGCGCTGCTCTCCCAGGGGGCTGACCGGCACCAGGTCGGCAAGACGCTCAATATCCGCCCATCCACCGTGGCCGGGCACATCAAGTCGATCTATCTCAAGCTGAACGTGTCAACGCGTGCCGAGGCCACGCTGGCTGCGGTCAAGCTGGGTCTTGTCCCTCTGGGGTCATAACCGCCGGCTGGGCAGCCAGCTCGGCCAGGCTTATCCCGTCGAGAAACGCTTGCAGCTGCCCGGATAACTCCGCCCAGAGATCGTGCGTGAGACAACGCTCACCCGCATCGCAGTCCTCGCGGCCCTGGCACTGCGTGGCATCCACCGGCCCGTCCACGGCCAGAATGACATCGGCCACCGAAATGTCGCCGGCGGCGCGCGCCAGTTGATAGCCGCCCCCGGGACCGCGCACACCGTGCACCAGCCCGTGCCGGCGCATCCCGGCAAAGAGCTGTTCCAGATACGAAAGCGAGAGCCCTTCACGCTCGGAGATACCCGCGAGGGTGACAGGTCCGCTCGCTTCATGGAGGTAGAGATCCATCAGCGCCGTGAGCGCGTAGCGGCCTTTGGTGGAAAGGCGCATAAAACCGGCCTCAGACGGCCCAGCGGCGGGCCGACGGCCGCGGCGCGCTGCCCTGCGGGTCGGCGGCGGCAAAGGCGTGGCCCTCGCCCAGGCAATAGCGCAGCCAGCGGTTGAGGAAACGATTGACCTGCCAGCGCCAGGCCAGCGTGCCGGTTTGGGCCAGGCGCCCGGCACACACGCCAGCGAGCCGCTCCGGGGCCGTATCGGGCAGCACCTCGGCCACCCGGGCGTCATGATAGATCCTGACCCGCAGATCGGGCAGCGCCTCGGCGCCCGGGCCGGGCCCGAATCGGTGCGTGAGCAGCAGGCTGCTCGTGTACGGGCAGCGCTCGGTTACCTCGAGATGCAGATCGGGACCGCGATCCACGCTCGATACCTGTGCATCGCGCTTGCCGTCGAGCTGTGGCACAAGCCGCCGCAGATAGATGTAGTTGTTCTCGTAGAGCTCCATCAAGGCGGCAAAACTGCCCTGCTCGGGAGCTTCAGCGAGGTGTCTTTGAGGCTGCAAAAGCATGTCGAAATCGTATCACAGCGGCCGGAGCATGACGGGTATCCGCAGCGCCGCAAGTAGAAATCCGGCCGGCTTTCTAATACAGTCTGCGCGGCAAACGACAGGTCTGGATGATCGTCGCGGCCAGTTCTTCGATCGACATGGTGGTCGTATCGGAAAACGGCAGCTTTTCCTGGTGGAACAGCCCCTCGGCGCGCGCGACTTCATACTGGCACTGGCGCAGCGACGCATAGCGGCTGCTGGGGCGACGCTCGGCGCGAATCTGCGCCAGCCGCTCGGGTTTGATGGTGAGGGCATAGAGATGATGACGATGGGGTCTGAGTACCTCGGGCAGCCGGCCACTCAGCAGGTCGTCGTCGGTCAGCGGGTAGTTGGCGGCAAAGATCCCGTAGTGCAGCGCCATGTAGATACAGGTGGGCGTCTTGCCCGAGCGCGACACACCCACGAGGATCACATCGGCCTGCTCATAGTGTCGCACCACCGCGCCATCATCGGCAGAGAGCGCGTAGTTCATGGCATCAATACGCAGATTGTACGCACCCGGGTTGGCCATGCCATGACTCTGGCCCACCGTGTGGCTCGACTCCATCCCGAGTTCGCTCTCGAGCGGCCCGATGAAGGTATCAAAGAAATCAAACACCACCGCATTGACCCGGCGCAGCCGATTGCGCAGACCGGCATCAATAATGGTGCTGAACACGATCGGCCGCTCGCCGGCGGCCTGCCCGGCCGCCTCGATGCGCTCGATCGCGGCGTCCACGGCCTCCGGGCTGTCGGTAAAGGGCAGACTGATCGGATCGCAGAGCACCGGAAACTGGGTGAGCAGGCTATGCCCCAGCGTCTCGGAGGTAATGCCGGTTCGATCCGAAATGAAAAATACGCTGCGGCTGCTGGACATGGGATGAAGCACCGTGGCCATGGACTCAGGGGTAACCAGTGTACCGGCCAGAAACCGTTGTTGAAGGGGAGCGCGCGCAAGTGAGTGAGTATGTAGTGTGGTTCGAGTCACTCGGCATGGGTGATGTCGAGCGGGTGGGTGGCAAGAATGCCTCGCTGGGCGAGATGATCGCCAACCTGGCGGATGCCGGGGTGCAGGTGCCCGGCGGTTTTGCCACCACGGCGGCGGCCTACTGGGATTTTCTGGACGAAAGCGGCCTTCGCGAACGTATCCAGACCGAGCTGGATGGTCTGGATATCGAGGATGTCCGCACGCTCGCCGAGACGGGTGCCAGAATCCGTCAGATGATCGTTGACACCCCCTTCCCGGCCGCACTCCACCAGCAAATCGAAGAGGCCTGGCAGCAGCTTCTCACACGCACCGGCAAATCCGATCTCGCGGTCGCAGTGCGCTCGTCGGCCACCGCCGAAGACCTCCCGGATGCCTCTTTTGCCGGTCAGCAGGAGACGTTCCTGAACGTCCGCGGGCTGGACAGCGTCCTGCATCACATCCGCGAGGTATTCGCCTCGCTGTTCAACGACCGCGCCATCTCCTACCGGGTCCATCACGGCTTTGCCCATGAGCAGGTGGCACTGTCCGCGGGCGTGCAGGAAATGGTGCGCTCCGACACGGGTGCCGCCGGCGTCATGTTCACCATGGATACCGAGTCGGGGTTTCGCGATGTCGTCTTTGTGACCGCCTCCTACGGGCTTGGCGAGACCGTTGTCCAGGGCTCGGTCAACCCCGATGAGTTCTACGTGCACAAGTCAACGCTCGATGCCGGCCGCCCCGCCGTTCTGCGCCGCACCCTCGGCGAAAAGGCCATCAAGATGGTCTACGCCAGTGACCCCGAGGCGGACGCCCTGGTCGACGTGGTCGAGACCGACGACACCGAGCGCAGCCGCTTTTGTCTGACCGATACCGAGGTCGAGGCCCTGGCCGCCCAGGCCATGATCATCGAGCGCCACTATCAACGCCCGATGGACATCGAATGGGGCAAGGACGGTGAGACCGGGCGGCTGTTTATCCTCCAGGCCCGGCCCGAGACGGTGAAGAGCCGCGACGGGGGCCAGAGCCTGCAGCGCTATCAGCTCCATGAACGCGGCCAGGTGCTGATCGAGGGCCGGGCCATTGGCCAGCGGATCGGCGCCGGCAAGGCACGCGTTGTCGACTCGATCGACGACATGCACGAGGTTGAGGCCGGCGATGTACTGGTCACCGACATGACCGACCCCGACTGGGAGCCGATCATGAAGCGTGCCGCCGCCATCGTCACCAACCGCGGCGGGCGGACCTGTCATGCCGCCATTATCGCCCGCGAGCTTGGCATCCCCGCTGTGGTGGGCACGGGCTCGGGCACCGAGCGGATCCGCGACGGCGCCGAGGTCACCGTGTCCTGCGCCGAGGGCGACACGGGGTATATCTACCGGGGCATTCAGGACTTCGACATCCGCGAAATTGCCCTCGACCGCATGCCCGAGCTGCCATTCAAGGTCATGATGAACGTGGGCAACCCGGATCGGGCCTTTGATTTTGCCGCCCTGCCGAACGCCGGGGTGGGCCTCGCCCGCCTTGAGTTCATCATCAACCGCATGATCGGCATCCACCCGCGCGCGCTGCTTGAGTTCGACCAGCAGGATCCGGCGCTGCAAGCCGTGATTCGCAACCAGATTGCCGGCTATGACGATCCCGTGGATTTTTATGTCCAGAAGCTCACCGAGGGCATCAGCACGCTCGCGGCCAGCTTTCCGGACAAGCCGGTCATCGTGCGCATGTCCGACTTCAAGTCGAACGAATACGCCAACCTGATCGGCGGTGCCGCCTACGAGCCCGAGGAAGAGAACCCGATGATCGGCTTCCGCGGCGCCTCACGCTACATCTCGCCGGACTTCCGGCCGTGCTTTGAGCTCGAATGCCGGGCACTGCGCAAGGTCCGCGATGAAATGGGCTTTACCAATGTCTGGATCATGATCCCGTTTGTGCGCACGCCCGCCGAGGGCCGCCAGGTCGTGGAGCTGCTGGCGGCCAACGGCCTCGAAAAGGGCAAGGACGGGCTCAAGGTCATCATGATGTGCGAGCTGCCCTCCAACGCCGTTCTGGCCGACGAGTTCCTCGAGATCTTTGATGGCTACTCGATCGGATCCAACGATCTCACCCAGCTCACCCTGGGGCTGGACCGCGACTCCGGGCTGGTCGCGCATCTGTTCGAAGAGCGCGACCCGGCGGTCAAGGCGCTGCTGCACATGGCCATTCAGGCGGCCCGTCGGGCCGGCAAATATGTCGGCATCTGCGGCCAGGGCCCGTCTGATCACCCCGATCTGGCCCGCTGGTTGATGGAAGAGGGCATCGAGAGCGTGTCGCTCAACCCGGACAGTGTGGTCGAGACCTGGCTGTATCTGGGCGAGGAACAACCGGAGGATTGAGCCGGGCAACAATCTGGGGTAGGTTGGTCAGACCAATCAGGTGAGGAGGAGTCACCATGCCTGCCCATGCCCTGTTCCGCCCCGAAGACACGCGCTTCGAGGTAGACGTCGATCCGCTGATCGCAGCACTGCGCGCTATCCTGCCCGATGAGGGCCTGATCGTGCATGAAGCGGGTCGGCGCGCCTATGAATGCGACGGCCTGTCGGCGTACAAGCAGCTGCCGCTGCTTGTCGTCGTGCCCGAGACCATCGAGCAGGTCCAGGCTGTGCTGCGGCTGTGTCACGAGGCCGGGGTGCCCGTGGTCACCCGCGGCTCCGGCACCAGCCTCTCCGGGGGGTCGCTGCCGCATCCCCAGGGCGTCCTGCTTGCCATGGGCAAGTTCAATCGCATTAGCCACATCGACCCCGAGCGGCGGATTGCCCGCGTCCAGCCCGGGGTGCGCAACCTGGCCATCTCGGAGGCGGCCGCACAGCATGGGCTTTATTACGCCCCCGACCCCTCGTCGCAGATTGCCTGCTCGATCGGCGGCAATGTGGGTGAGAATGCGGGTGGCGTGCACTGCCTTAAATACGGGCTGACCGTGCACAATGTCCTCGCGGTGCGAATGATCACCATGGACGGCGAGGCGACCACGATTGGCAGCGAGGCCCTTGATAGCCCGGGGCTTGATCTGCTGGCGCTCATGCACGGCTCGGAGGGCATGCTGGGCGTTATCGTTGAGGTCACCGTCAGGCTACTGCCCAACCCGCTGACCAAACAGGTACTCATGGCCTCGTTCGACGATGTCGAGCACGGCGGGCATGCGGTCGCCGGCATCATTGCCCGCGGCATCATCCCGGGCGGGCTCGAGATGATGGATGGCGCCGCCATCCAGGCGGCCGAGGATTTTGTCCAGGCCGGCTATGACACGGCGGCCGCGGCCATTCTGATCTGCGAGCTTGACGGCAGCGCCGCCGAGGTGGCCGATCAAATGGAAACCGTGCAGGCCTGTCTGCGCGAGCACGGCGCAACCCGCATTCAGGTGGCCGCCGATGATCAGGAAAAGGCGCGCTTCTGGGCCGGACGCAAGGCCGCCTTCCCGGCTGTGGGCCGAATCTCGCCCGATTACTACTGCATGGATGGCACCATCCCGCGCAAACAGCTCGCCCGGGTCCTGCGGCGCATTAGCGAAATGAGCGCCGAGGAATCGCTCGAGACCGTCAATGTCTTCCACGCCGGCGACGGCAACCTCCATCCACTCATTCTGTTCGATGGCAATCAGCCCGGTCAGCTGGAGGCCGCGGAGCGACTGGGCAGCCGCATCCTGCAACTGTGTGTGGAGGTAGGCGGCACCGTGACCGGAGAGCACGGCGTGGGCGTCGAGAAAATCAACGAAATGTGTGTGCAGTTTGCCACCGCCGAGATCGAGCAGTTTCATGCCATCAAATACGCGTTTGACCCGGATGGGCTGCTCAACCCCGGCAAGGCCATTCCCACGCTGAATCGCTGTGCCGAGTTCGGCCATCTCCATGTGCACAACGGCGAGTTGCCGCATCCCGAGCTGGAGCGGTTGTAATGAGCGCGCAGGATCTGAGCGAGTCCCTTCGCGAACAGGTAGCGGGTGCACGCGCTGAGGCCCGGTCACTGCGCATCGTCGGCACCGACTCCAAGGCGTTCTACGGCAATCCGGTGGATGCCGCCCCCCTGGCAGTGGGCGGCCATACCGGCATTACCAACTACGAACCCACCGAACTGGTCCTCACGGCCCGCGCCGGCACGCCACTTGGCGAGGTCGAGACCGCCCTCGCCGACAAGGGCCAGATGTTGCCGTTCGAGCCCCCGCAGTTTGCCGGGAAGGGCAGTGTGGGCGGAGCCGTCGCCGCTGGCTTGTCCGGCCCGCGCCGGCCCTATGCCGGATCGGTGCGCGACATGGTACTGGGGCTTAAGCTGCTGAACGGCCGCGCCGAGGTGATGCAGTTTGGTGGCGAGGTCATGAAAAACGTGGCGGGCTACGACGCCTCGCGCCTTAATACCGGCGCCCTCGGCACTCTGGGTGCGATCCTGGAAGTCTCACTCAAGGTCCTGCCCCGGCCTCAGGCCGACGCCACGCTTGTGCTGGAGCGCCCCGCGAGCGAGTGTTACGCCGCCAGCGAAACCTGGCTGCGCGCGGGCCGCCCCGTCAGTGCGCTCATCCACGACGGCACGCGAATGATTGTGCGGCTCTCGGGCACCCACTCGGCGGTCTCGGACGCCGTGCAGGACATCGGCGGAGAGGCCATGGCGGCCGATGCGGCAGCGGCGCTGTGGACATCGGTCCGTGATCACACCCACCCGTTCTTTGCAGAGGGCGATGCCCCGCTGTGGCGTCTGTCCCTGCCACCCGGAGTTGATCCGGCAAGCTTTCCCGGGCCGCAGCTGGTGGACTGGGCGGGGCAGCAGATTTGGGTGCGGGCCGTGGTGGATGCCGCGCAACTGCGCGAGGCGGCTGCAAACGCCGGGGGCAGCGCCACGTTGTTTCACGGCCGGCAAGCCGGCGTGGGGGCCTTCCATCCACTGGACCCGGTCAAGGCCCGCCTCTATCAGGGACTCAAGGATGCCTTTGACCCGGATGGCATCTTCAACCCTGGCCGTCTCTACCCCGCGCTGGAGGAGCACTGAGCATGCAGACCTATCTGGCCGATTACATCAAGGATACCGCCGCCGGGCAGGAAGCCGATGCAATCCTGCGCAAATGCACGCATTGCGGCTTCTGTCTGGCCAATTGCCCCACCTATCGCCTGCTGGGCGATGAACTGGACAGCCCGCGCGGTCGCATCTACCAGATCAAGCAGGTCCTTGAGGGCGAGGCCGCTACCGAGAGCGTGCAGCTGCATCTTGACCGCTGCCTCACCTGCCGGGCCTGCGAGACTACCTGCCCCTCGGGGGTGGAGTATGGCCGCCTCGCCGATCTGGGCCGCGAAATCATCGAAGATCAGGTGCCCCGGCCGCCAACGCAGCGCTGGCTCCGCGGCGCGCTGCGCAGCGTTTTGCCCCGCCCGCGACTGTTCGCCACCCTGCTCGGAATGGGACGCCTGGCGCGCCCACTGGTGCCCGGGGTGCTGCGCAAAAAGATCCGCCCCCGGCGCCAGGCACCGGCCTGGCCCGCCGCCACTGCCCACCAGCGCTTCGTGCTGATGCTCGAGGGCTGCGTCCAGCCCGCGCTCGAGCCGCCGATCAACCCGCAGACAGCGCGTATCCTGGATGGCCTGGGTATTGGCGTGAAGCGCACACAGGAGGTGGCCTGCTGCGGTGCCATCGATCAGCATCTGGGCGCGCCCGATGCGGCCAAAACGCGGATTCGCGGCAATATCGATGCCTGGTGGCCACATATCGAGGCGGGGGCCGAGGCCATTGTGGTCAACGCGAGCGGCTGCGGCGCCCAGGTCAAGGACTATGGGCATCTACTGGCGGATGACCCCGCCTACGCCGACAAGGCGGCGCGCGTCACCGAACTGGCAGTCGACCCGGTGGAGCTTCTCGAGCAAAACGCCGAGCAGCTGGCACCGGCCGCCAACGCGCCAAAGCGCATTGCCTTCCAGACCCCATGCACCCTGCAACATGCCCAGAAGCTGAATGGCCGGGTGGATAAACTGCTTGCGCGCATTGGCTTTGAGCTCACGCCGGTGCCGGATGCCCATATCTGCTGTGGCTCGGCCGGCACCTACTCGGTGCTGCAGCCCAAGCTCGCGGAACAGCTGCGCACCCAAAAACTCGATAACCTGTCGACGGGTGCCCCCGAGCTGATCGCTACCGCCAACATCGGCTGCCTTACCCATCTGGATGAGGCCTCCGATGTGCCGGTCCGGCACTGGCTCGAGTTGATCCGGGCGGCCTGATCGCAGGCCGCGCGCAACACCCCGGAGTATGATCCATGGACGAGTCCCGTCTGCCACGGGTAATCGAGCCCGCTGAACTGGCCCGCCACCGGGATGACGCCAGGCTTCGCGTTGTCTTTGTCGGCGACGCCGAGAGCCATGCCCGTGCCCACATCCCGGGCTCGGGCTGTATTGATTATGCCGACCTCAACCGCCAGCGCCCGCCCGCCGGCGGTCTGTTGCCCGAACCGGGCCACCTGGCGCAGGTGCTTGGGCGCGCCGGCATCACCCCCGAGACGCATGTGGTGGCCTGCGATGCCTCGGGCAATGGCCGTGCCTCGCGTTTGCTCTGGACACTCGATTGTCTGGGTCATGACAACTGGTCGCTTCTCAATGGTGGCCTTGTTGCCTGGCATGCCGATGGACTGCCCCTGCAGACCGGCCCGATGCCCGCGGCGGACACGCCGCCCTACCCCGTTAGCGAGGGGATAACGCGGGCCCGGGCCGATCGTGACGAGGTGCTGGCCAGTCTGGATGATCCGAATACGCTCATCGTTGATGCGCGCTCCCCGGGCGAATACCGCGGTGATGACCGCCGGGCCGTCCGCGGCGGGCATATTCCCGGCGCCGTCAACGTGGAGTGGACGCGCAACGTTGATGCCGACAATGCCGCCCGACTGCATGCGCCGGATGCCCTGCGCCAGATGTATGCAGACGCGGGCGTGACCCCCGAGCACACGGTCATCGCCCATTGCCAGACCCATCACCGCTCGGCACTGACCTATGTGGTCTTACGGTATCTTGGCTTTACGCAGGTGCGCGGTTACGACGGGTCGTGGTCGGACTGGGGCAATGACCCGGAGACGCCGATTGTGACCGGACCAGCCCCGGGAGGCGCCGATTGAGCCCCCATGCGGGCGCGTTCAGTCGTTGCCGCGTGCCGCCTCACAGAGAAAGTGGGCACGGTAGTGCCGCAACTCGTTGATCGAATCGCGAATGTCATCCAGCGCCAGATGCGACGAGTGCTTATTGACCGAGTCGGCCACACGCGGGAGCCAGCGCTGGGCCAGCTCCTTGAGGGTGCTGACATCGACATGCCGGTAGTGGAAATAGCGCAGCAGCTGCGGCATCGCCCGATGCAGAAAGCGACGGTCCTGGCAGATGCTGTTGCCACACATTGGCGAGACACCTGCCGGCACCCATTCGCTCAGAAAGGCAATGGTCTGGCGCTGGGCCTCGGCCTCATCCACGTCGCTGTCGCGAACACGCTCGATAAGCCCCGAGCCGCCGTGCTGGGTCTGGTTCCAGTTATCCATGGCCGCCAGCACAGACTCGGGCTGATGAATCGCCAGCACCGGGCCCTCGGCAAGCACAGTGAGTTCGGAATCGGTCACGATGGTGGCGATCTCGATCACGCGATCGCGGTCCACATCGAGCCCCGTCATCTCCAGATCGATCCAGATCAGATTGCTGGCCGAGTAGCCCATTCCCGCACCTTGTCTGCTGTCATGAAAGGCCCTGCAGTCTATCAGAGCCGCTTGCCCGCCGCGGCAGCCCCGGGGCTGTGCGCATGAGCGGGGCCCGGATCGCGCGGGTGGTAATGAGCACCGGGAACCACTGCGTTGTTGCGGCCGCCGAGGGCCGGCTCGAGCGCTGTCAGCTGCCGAACCGGCGCGGGAGGCGTCCCGTCTGCGGCGATCATGTCGAATGGGACTGGCTTCGGGGAACGGCCACCATCATCCGCGTCCTCGAGCGCCGGAACGTGATTGAGCGGGGCGATTTCCGCGGTCAACCCCGTCCGCTGGCCGCCAACATCGATCACATCCTCCTGGTGGTCGCGGCCGAGCCCGCCCCGGATGGGCTTTTGAGCGATCGCTACCGTGTGCTTGCCGGCGCCATGGGGGTCCCGCTGGGTCTGTGGGTCAACAAGGCCGATCTGCACCCCCACGCAGCGCCGGCCTGCCTTGCCGATCTGATGCAACAACACCGCGCGCTGGGTGGTCTGGTGCATGCCGGCAGCGCCAGCACGGGCGCCGGCGTAGCGGCACTGGCCCGCGCTCTGCAGGGCCAGACGGTAATACTGGTTGGCCAATCGGGCGTCGGCAAATCCTCCCTCACCCAAGGGCTGATCCCGTCCCTTGAATTGCGCATCGGCGCCATTTCGCAAGCAAGCGGCCAGGGCCGGCACACCACCACGGAAACGCGGCTTTTCGCGCGCGACGACGGCCTCGCCATTATCGACTCGCCCGGCGTGCGCACCTTACGCCTGGATCATCTGGCCCCGGATGACGTCGACCGCGCCTTTCCCGAGGTGCTGGAGGCAACCGGGCACTGTCGGTTCCGCAATTGTCGACATGACCAGGAGCCGCAGTGCGGAGTCCACGCGGCGATCGAAAGCGGGCGTCTGACCGCGGCGCGTCTGGAGCGCTGGCGCAGTCTGCGGGCCGAGACCCAGGGCGCGCTGTGATACAGATCAGTGGTTTGACCACCCGCGGCGGATTGATCTCGGTCAAATGTTTGGCACATCAGAAAAGTTGATCTATAGTTGTAACGAAATTGAAGCAGGAGATCTGGTCGTCGCGACCACCAGCTACAACCCTGTCCTTTCCTACATCGATCCCGGCCCGACGGTCAGTAACCCGACGGGATGGGGTATCGATGGATTCCTCCGCCCATCACCAACCGCTGTAACAGCGTAAAGAGAAACGGAGTTAACCATGAAGAAGCGTTCCCTGTACGCACTTGCCCTAACGGGCGCCATGCTGCCGATGGCCGCCAACGCCGAGTGCGGCGAGGTGTCTGTCGCAGAGATGAACTGGACCTCCGGTGGCATCATCACCGGCGTGACCGCCTTCCTGCTCGAGCAGGGCTATGGCTGTGACGTCACGGTTGTGCCGTCGGCCACCACCACGGCCATCACCTCGCTCGCCGAGAACAACGAGCCCGACGTAGTCCCGGAGCTGTGGGTCAACTCCGCACCGGTCTACTTCCAGCTCGAGGAAGAAGGCAAGGTGGTCAAGGCCTCCGACTCCTTCTCCGATGGCGGCACGGAGCATTGGCTGGTGCCGGACTATGTGGTCGAGGAGAACCCGGAGCTCGCGACCATCGAGGGCATTCTGGCCAACCCCGAGGCCGTGGGTGGCATGTTCCACAGCTGCCCGGATGGCTGGGGCTGCCGCATCGTAAGCGACTCGCTGGCTGAAGCACTCGACCTCGAGGGCAACGGCATCGAGGTATTCCATCATGGCTCGGGCGAGACGCTCGCAGGCGCCATGGCCTCGGCCTACGAAAACGGCGAGCCGTACTTCGGCTACTACTGGGGCCCGACGGCACCGCTTGGCAAGTACAACTTTGTCAACGTCGATCTCGGCGGCTATGACAAGGAAGTCCATGACTGCAACCAGGACACCGAGTGCAACCAGGTAGGCGTTTCGTCCTTCCCGGCAGCCGACGTGTTCAACGTGGTCACCACCGACTTCGCCGAGCGCGAGCCGGAGGCCTTTGAGCTCATCCAGAACGTTAGCTTCGGCAACGATCAGATGAGTGCCCTGCTTGCCTGGCATCAGGAAAACCAGGCCAGCATCGACGAGGCCGTTGTCTACTTCCTGCAGAACAACCAGGATCAGTGGGCCAACTGGCTGAGCGAAGACGCCGCTGCCAACCTCGAGGGCCTTTTCTAGGCAACCTCGGCACCAAGCGGCCAACGTCGGGGCGGCATTGTCCGCCCCGGCGTTTCCCTACCCTGAACCACAAAGGACCGGGCAATGGCGACCTACGATTTCATTTTTGACGGCCTCGGGCTGCGCGGCTGGTGCGGCGAAGCAGGTGGCGGCACCATGAGCATGCAAGACCTGCTGGCCCAGCGCAGTGGCGAGAGCCAGTCCATCTGGGAGTTCCCCTTCCCCTCGCTCGATAACCTGCACGACGCCTGCCCAGCCATTGCCCAGACCCGCAATCTGACAACCGGTCTGGAGAATGGCTTCCTCGGCGCCAAGGACACACTCAAAGTGGTCCTCGACCCGATTACCCAGCCGCTTAGCTGGTTTTTGAGCGGCGCGCTGTCAATGTTCCAGACCGTGCCCTGGTGGGTCATGATCCCCGCCCTGCTGGCGGTGGTATTCATTGCCTCCAAGTCATTCAAGCTAGTCGGCATGGTAGCGGCCATGATCCTGTTCCTGGCCTTTATCGATCACTATGACTACGCCATGCAGACGCTCGCGATCATCTTTGTCTGCTCGTTTATCTGCGTCTTACTGGGTGTGCCCATAGGCATCGCCATGTCCCGCAGCGACGGGCTGCAACGGGGCGTCATACCCGTACTTGACATGCTGCAAACACTGCCACCGTTTGTGTATCTGATTCCGCTGATCTTCCTGTTCTCGGTCACCGAGCCCAAACTCTACGGCATCGCCATCATTCTCTACGCGATCGTGCCCGTGATCCGTCTCACCGACCTCGGCATCCGGCTGGTCGACAAGGATGTGATCGAGGCCGCCGACGCGTTTGGCATGACCGATCGGCAGAAGCTCTACGGTGTGCAGATCCCCCTTGCCCTGCCCAACATCATGGCCGGCGTCAACCAGACGATCATGATGAGCCTCGCCATGGTGGTGATCGCCTCGCTGGTCTCGGCCCCCGGTCTGGGCGTGCTGGTGCTGCGCGGCATCCGCAACCTCGAGCTGGGCGTCGGCCTGGTGGCCGGTCTCGGCATCGTGATCCTCGCGGTGATCCTCGACCGGACGACCAAGGCGTCGCTGGCGCGCATCAACGCCACGCACAAGGCCTGAGGAGGCGGACATGCGAAACGATCGCCAAAGCAAGACCACCAAGGTCGAGATCAAGCATCTCTACAAGATCTTCGGCGCGCAGCCGGAGGCGATGCTGCCGCTCGTCCGCGACGAGGGCGTGACCAAGGCGGAGCTGATGGAGACCCATCAGCACGTCCTCGGCCTGAGCGACATCAACGTAGAGGTGAAGGAGGGCGACATCACCGTGATGATGGGCCTCTCCGGCTCCGGCAAGTCCACGCTGATCCGCCACCTCAACCGCCTGATCGATCCCACCGCGGGCGAGGTGCGCGTCGACGGCGAGGATATCCTCGCCTACGACGAGGAGAAGCTGCGCGAACTGCGGCGCAACAAGATGTCGATGGTGTTCCAGAACTTCGCGCTGCTGCCGCACCGCACGGTTCTCGAGAACACCGCGATGGCGCTGACCGTGCGCGGCCAGCAACGCGCCGACTACGAGGACGACGCCAAGCGCTGGCTCGCGCGCGTCGGCCTCGGCGGCAGCGAGGATCAGTATCCCCATCAGCTTTCGGGCGGGATGCAGCAGCGCGTGGGCCTCGCCCGCGCGCTCGCGTCGAACGCGCCGATCATGCTCATGGACGAGGCCTTCTCGGCGCTCGACCCGCTGATCCGCACCGACATGCAGGACCTGCTTCTCGAGCTTCAGGAGGAGCTGGCCAAGACGGTGATCTTCATCAGCCACGACCTCGACGAGGCGCTGAAGCTCGCCGATCACCTGGTGATCCTGAAGGACGGCTACGTCGTCCAGCAGGACGAGCCGCAGAAGATCCTGCTGGAGCCGGCGGACGACTACATCGTGGACTTCATCTCCGACATCAACCGCGCGCGCGTGCTGCGCGTGCGCTCGGTGATGCGCGGCCCGAGCGAGGGGCGCGGCACGCCGACGGGCGAGATCGGCCCGGAGGAGACGCTGGAGGACGTGATCGCCAAGTCCGGCGGCGAGCCCTCGTCGAGCTTCGTCGTCATGCAGGAGGGCCGTCAGATCGGCGTGCTCGACATGGACGACCTGATGCGCGCGCTGGTGCCCACCGGCGCCTCCGAAAGCGGCCTGCGCACCCGCGCGAGCGCCTGATCCCGATCCGGCCGCCCCGCGCGGGGTGGCCGGATCAGTGCTCGCCGGCGTGCCTCCGGTGCGCTGGCCCGTGCGTCACCGGAAGGGGGCGGTCGCGCCTCGTCCCGGTGACGGCGCAGACCGAACGCCTCCGCCCCGTCACGCGGGCCGCCGTGTCCGCCCACCGTGTCCGCATCGCCATGCGCGCGCCGCCGCCAGTGGGCGGCGCCTCCGCGCGAGGCCCGCCGCTCAGCGCGCCTCGACCCGGGTCCGCAGATCCGCGAGCTCCTCGACCACCCCGAGCACATGCGGCGTGCCGCAGATCCACGCGCGGTCCTGCATCACCGTGCCCTCGACGCGGTCCTGCAAGGCCTCGACCAGCGGGTGGTCGAGGATCGCCTCGGCCCGCGAGGCGCCGGGGTAGGGTTCGCCCGAGATCACGAGCGCCGGGTCGGACAG
>CAJXMI010000008.1 GCA_913056145.1 uncultured Spiribacter sp. | reverse complement strand
GCACGACATTGTCGGGGTGGCTGCGGGCAAAACGCTCGAACGCCTCGCTCTCATGATCGTGTGCCAACACAAAGGCGTGGGCCATGGTGCCGGTGGCGGGGATGCCGTAGCGGGCGCTTGCCAGGCAGGTCGCCGTCGCCTGGAAACCGGCCAGATAGCAGGCCCGGGCCGCCCAGGTGCCGGCCTCGCCGCCATGGGCACGGCGCATGCCAAAATCGATCACCGGTGTGGAGTCCGCGGCAATAACGCAGCGGGCCGCCTTGCTGGCGATCAGCGTTTGATAATGCAGGATGTTCATCAGGCGCGATTCGATGAACTGCGCCTCGGGCAGCGGTGCGACCACCTGCACCACCGGCTCTTCGGCAAAAAACGGCGTCCCCTCGGGCAGGGCGGCCATCCGGCCGGTGAAGCGGAACGCCGCCATGCGATCGACAAAGTCGCTCGAGAAGAACCCTGAGCGCTTCATCCACTCAAGCTCATGCGGTTTAAAACGAAGCTGCTCGAGCCATTCGACGCCCTGCTCGAGACCGGCCGCAATGTAAAAGCCCCGGCGGGGTGAGCGACGCATGAACAGCTCGAAGACCGACTCACCGGTCATGTCATGCTCGTAGTAGGTCTGGAGCATGGTGAGCTCGTAGAGATCGGTCAGCAGCGGTGTGCGTTCGAGGTTCATTATGATGTCCTTGCGGCGGGGCGCGCTCAGCTGCGCAGCCCGGTGCCGCGTTGCAGCAGCCACAGGCTCAGCCAGGTACCCGCCACAATGAAGGCCAATACCAGTGTATAGGCGATCCCAAGCGGTATGTCAGAGCTTCCAAGGATGCCATAACGGAACGCATTGACCATATACAGGATCGGGTTGGCAAGGGATAGCCCCTGCCAGAAATCAGGTAGCAAGGATACCGAGTAAAAGACCCCGCCCAGATACGTGAGGGGGGTCAGAATGAAAGTGGGCACAATGGCAATATCATCGAACTTTTTGGCGAACATCCCATTGAGGAACCCTCCAATCGAGAATAAGACCGCCGTCAGGAAAACAACCGAGACTGTCACCGGGACACTGTGAATGCTCAGGTCGGCAAAAAAGCTGGCAATGATGGTGACGATCAGGCCGGTGAATAGGCCGCGGCCAACACCGCCGGCCACATAACCCGCCAGAATGACGTAATTGGGCGTTGGGGAAACCAGCAACTCCTCGATGTGGCGCTGGAATTTGGCGCCAAAAAACGACGAAACGACGTTAGTGTACGAATTGGTAATGACCGCCATCATGATGATGCCCGGCGCAATGAACTCCATGAAGCTATAGCCGTCCATGGGACCCACGCGCGAGCCGATGAGGTTGCCGAAGATAATGAAATACAGGGTCATGGTGATTGCCGGCGGCACCAGGGTCTGAACCCAGATGCGTAGATAGCGCTGAGTCTCTTTCCAGGCGAGGGTGCGCAGTGCGGTCAGCGTCTGTCGGGGGTAGGCCGGGTACAATGCAGCCATGTCAGGCCTCCTCGGTGACGGCCGGCGTCTCATGCTTGCCCAGCATGCGGACAAAAAGCTCCTCAAGACGATTGGACTTGTTTTTCATGCTGGTCACCGTAACGCCGCTGCCGTTCAGATGCGTAAACAGATCCGTCAGCGTCTGCTCGCCATGTATCTCGACCTCGATCGTGCGCTCATCGATCGGGACGACGTAAAAATCGGGCAGCTCCGGTAGCTGCGAGACCGGTGCGCTGATGTCGAGCAGAAAGCTCTGGCTTTTGAGCTTGCTCAGCAGCGTGCGGACATCGGTGTTCTCGACGATTTGCCCGCCATCGATAATGCCGATGTTGCGGCACAGTGACTCGGCCTCTTCCAGGTAGTGTGTGGTCAGGATGATGGTGGTGCCGCGCTCATTCATCTGTCGCAAGAAATCCCACATGGAACGGCGCAGCTCGATGTCGACGCCGGCGGTGGGCTCATCGAGGATCAGCAGTCGGGGCTCGTGAATCAGCGCCCGTGCAATCATGAGCCGGCGCTTCATGCCACCCGAGAGCGACCGCGAGCTCGCGTCGCGTTTGCCCCACAGGTCGAGCTCGCGCAGGTAGCGCTCGGCGCGCTCACGGGCCGTGCGACGGTCGATACCGTAATAGCCGGCCTGATTGAGCACGATCTGGCTGACCGTCTCGAACTGATTGAAGTTGAACTCCTGCGGTACCAGTCCCAGGTTGGACTTGGCCTCCCAGGGGTTGCGGCCGATATCGTGGCCAAACACCGACACCGAGCCCGAGGTGGGCCGGACCAGCGAGGCGACAATGCCAATGATGGTGGTCTTGCCGGCGCCGTTTGGCCCGAGGAGGCCAAAAAAATCGCCGGGAGGCACGTCGAGATCCACGTCTTTCAACGCAGTTACGCCGCCAGGATACGTCTTGTTGAGCTGGCGCAGGGATAGCGCATTCATGTTTGGGTCAAACCGGGTTGGCGGGTCGCCGGGCGGCAACCAAAGGCGGTAACGGTAGCGGCTGGCACCGCTTCGGTGCAAGGCCCCGTCAGACAATGGACACACTCTGGCCGCGGGCGTAAACTCCGATGGCGGATTTGATCGACGGGAGGGCTCTGCGGACCCTCCCGTTTTTGCGAGCAAACGGGGAAGTTCTTGGCGTGAGCGACAGCGCAATTCTGGCACTCGAAGACGGTTCGGTTTTCCACGGCAGCGCGCTTGGCGCACGCGGCACGACGGCCGGCGAGGTCTGTTTCAACACGGCCATGACCGGCTATCAGGAGATCTGCACCGACCCGTCCTACCATGGCCAGATGGTCACGCTGACCTATCCACACATCGGCAACACCGGGGTGACGGGGCTCGATGAGGAGGCCGCCGGGCCGCAGCTTGCCGGGCTCATCATCCGTGATCTGCCGGTGCGCATGAGCAATTGGCGGGCGCAGGAGGCGCTGCCCGACTACCTGGCCCGGCACGGGGTGGTCGGCATTCATGACATCGACACCCGGCGGCTCACGCGTCTGCTGCGCGAACAGGGGGCGCAAAAGGGCTGCATCATGGCCGGCCCCGATGTCACCCCCGAGGCGGCCATTGCCGGGGCGCGCGCCCACCCCGATCTGGCCGGTCGCGACCTGGTGCAGGCGGTGACCACGGCCGAGGCCTATGAATGGCGGCTTGGCACCTGGTCGCTTGACCACAACGAGGCCGAGCCGGCGCCGCGGGCCGATGCCGACCTTCCCTGGCATGTGGTGGCCTACGATTTCGGGGTCAAGCGCAATATCCTGCGCATGCTTGTCGATCACGGCTGTCGGGTAACGGTGGTGCCGGCGCAAACGCCAGCCGATGAGGTGCTGGCCCTCGCGCCCCACGGGGTCTTCCTGTCCAACGGGCCGGGCGATCCCGAGCCGCTTGACTATGCCATTGCGGCCACCCGGCAGTTCCTCGAGGCGGGGCTGCCCGTGTTCGGGATCTGTCTGGGGCATCAGCTGCTCGGCCTCGCGGCCGGGGCGCGCAGCGTTAAAATGAAATTCGGGCATCATGGCGCCAATCACCCGGTGTTCGACATCGATCACGGGCGGGTCATGATCTCAAGTCAGAACCACGGCTTTGCGATTGATGCCGATACCCTGCCCGGCAACGCCCGGGTCATGAATCGCTCGCTTTTTGACGGCACCCTGCAGGGGATTGAGCTTACCGATCGGCCGGCCTTCAGCTTTCAGGGGCACCCCGAGGCCAGTCCCGGCCCGCATGATGTCGCGCCGCTTTTCGCCCATTTTGTCGATTTGATGGCCGCCCACCCGGCGTCCGTCTGAACCACCGGCTGGTTGAACCAACATGCCCAAGCGCACAGATCTCAAGAGCATCCTGATTATCGGAGCCGGGCCGATCGTGATCGGGCAGGCCTGCGAGTTTGACTACAGCGGGGCGCAGGCCTGCAAGGCGCTTCGCGAGGAGGGGTACCGGGTCATTCTGGTCAACTCCAATCCGGCCACGATCATGACCGATCCCGAGATGGCCGATGCGGTCTACATCGAGCCCATTCAGTGGCAGGTGGTAGCGGGCATCATCGAGCGCGAGCGCCCGGATGCGGTGCTGCCCACGATGGGCGGCCAGACCGCGCTCAACTGTGCGCTCGATCTGGACCGCCACGGGGTGCTGGCGCAGTACGGGGTCGAGATGATCGGTGCCAGCAAGACCGCGATCGACATGGCGGAGGATCGCGAGGCGTTCCGTCAGGCCATGTCGCGCATCGGCCTCGACACGCCCCGCGCCCGGGTCGCTCACAGCATGGACGCGGCCCATGCCGCCCAGCGCGATGTGGGCTTTCCCACCATCATCCGGCCGTCGTTCACGCTGGGTGGCAGCGGCGGTGGTATCGCCTGGAATGCCGAGGAGTTTGCCGAGATCTGCGAGCGCGGCCTTGATCTCTCGCCCACCAACGAGCTGCTGATCGAGGAGTCGGTGCTGGGCTGGAAAGAGTTCGAGATGGAGGTTGTTCGTGACCGTGCGGATAACGGCATCATCATTTGCGCGATCGAGAATCTTGATCCGATGGGCGTCCACACTGGTGATTCCATCACGGTCGCGCCGGCACAGACGCTTACCGACAAGGAATACCAGATCATGCGCGACGCCTCGCTGGCGGTGCTGCGCGAGATCGGTGTCGAGACGGGCGGCTCCAATGTCCAGTTCGCCGTCAACCCCGATAACGGCCGGCTGGTCGTCATCGAGATGAATCCGCGCGTGTCGCGCTCCTCGGCGCTTGCCTCCAAGGCGACTGGCTTCCCGATCGCCAAGGTGGCCGCCAAGTTGGCGGTGGGCTACACGCTCGATGAGCTGCGCAACGAGATTACCGGCGGTCTCACGCCGGCCTCGTTCGAGCCCAGTATCGACTACGTGGTCACCAAGATCCCGCGCTTTACGTTCGAGAAGTTCATGCGCAGCAAGCCGGTGCTGACCACCCAGATGAAATCGGTGGGCGAGGTCATGGCGATCGGCCGGACCTTCCAGGAATCGCTGCAAAAGGCCCTGCGGGGCCTTGAGAATGGGCTCGAGGGGCTTGATCCGCGGCTGCCGGCGGGTGCCGAGGATGCCACGGTGCGGGTTGCCCAGGAGTTGCGCCAGCCGGGGCCGGAGCGCCTTTTGTGGGTGGCCGATGGATTTCGTGCCGGCCTCGATCTTGACGCGCTGTTCGGACATACCTGGATCGATCCCTGGTTCCTCGCCCAGATCGGGGATCTGGTGGCGCGGGAGCAGGCACTGGCCGGGCAGGCGCTCGACGGCCTGGATGCCCGTGCGCTGTGGGCCCTCAAGCGTTGTGGTTTCTCCGATATGCGGATCGCCCGGCTGCTCGGGGCCGACGAGCATGCCGTGCGCGAGCGGCGGCGGGCGCTGGGTGTGCGGCCCGTCTACAAGCGCGTTGACTCCTGTGCGGCAGAGTTTGCCACCGCCACGGCCTATCTCTATTCAACCTACGAGGAAGAGGACGAGGCGGCACCCAGTGACCGGCGCAAGATCATGATCCTGGGCGGTGGTCCCAATCGCATCGGGCAGGGCATCGAGTTTGACTACTGTTGCGTGCATGCGGCGCTTGCCCTGCGCGAGGATGGGTTCGAGACCATCATGGTCAACTGCAACCCCGAGACGGTGTCCACCGATTACGACACCTCCGATCGGCTGTACTTCGAGCCGCTCACGCTCGAGGACGTGCTCGAGATTGTGGAGACTGAGCAGCCCGAGGGGATTGTCATTCAGTATGGTGGCCAGACGCCGCTCAAGCTGGCGCGGGATCTGGCCGCATTTGGCGCGCCCATCATCGGGACCACGCCCGATTCCATCGATCTTGCCGAGGACCGCGAGCGCTTCCAGGGCCTGATTGACGCCGCGGGGCTGCAGCAGCCGCCCAACCGCACGGCCACCAGTGCCGAGCAGGCCTTCCGCCTGGCCGCCGAGATCGGCTATCCGTTGGTTGTTCGCCCATCGTACGTCCTGGGCGGCCGGGCCATGGAAATCGTCTACCAGGAATCGGAGCTGGCGCAGTACATGAACGAGGCGGTCAAGGTATCGAACGAGTCGCCCGTACTGCTTGATCGCTTTCTTGACGATGCCATCGAAGTCGACGTGGATGCCGTTTGCGACGGGCGTCATGTGCTCATTGGCGGCATCATGGAGCATATCGAGCAGGCCGGTGTGCACTCCGGCGACTCGGCCTGCTCGCTCCCGCCCTACAGTCTGGCCCCGCAAATCGGCGACCGGTTGCGCGAGCAGATGCGCGAAATGGCGCTGCGTCTGGGCGTAGTGGGGCTCATGAACGCGCAGTTTGCGATCAAGGGCGATGAGATTTACGTCCTCGAGGTCAATCCACGGGCCTCGCGCACCGTCCCCTTTGTCTCGAAGGCCATCGGTCGGCCGCTTGCCAAGATCGCGGCCCGCTGCATGGTCGGGATGAGCCTTGAGGCGCAGGGCTGCATGCGCGAGGTGATGCCACCCTGCTATGCGGTCAAGGAAGCGGTGTTCCCGTTTATCAAGTTCCCGGGTGTGGATCCCATCCTGGGGCCCGAGATGAAATCGACCGGCGAGGTGATGGGCATTGGCCCGGTGTTCGGCGAGGCCTACGCCAAGTCGCAGCTGGCCGCCGGCGTGGAGCTGCCGCGCGGCGGACGCGTCTTTATCAGCGTGCGCGACGAGGACAAGGCCTCGGCACCCGCGGTTGCCCGGGATCTGCTGCGCAAGGGGTTCGAGCTGGTGGCCACCAGCGGGACGGCTGCAGTGCTCCAGCAGGCCGGGATCGAGTGCGCCGTGATCAACAAGGTGGTCGAAGGGCGGCCGCATATCGTCGATGGCATCAAGAACGGCGAGATCGACCTCATTATCAATACCACCGAGGGCCGGCAGGCGATCGCGGATTCCTTCTCGATCCGGCGCGAGGCGCTGCATCACAAGATCTGTTACACAACGACCATGGCGGGGGCGCGTGCGACCTGTCAGGCACTCGATTATCTGGAGGGCGTGGACGTGCGCTCGCTGCAGGATCTGCACAGGGAGGCAAGGGCATGAGCAAGACACCGCTCACCGTGCGCGGTGCGGAAAAACTCCGCGATGAGCTGAACCGGCTCAAGTCGGAAGACCGGCCGGCGGTTATCAAGGCCATCGCCGAGGCGCGCGCGCACGGTGATCTCAAGGAAAACGCCGAATATCACGCCGCGCGTGAGCAGCAGGGCTTTATCGAGGGGCGTATCGCCGAAATCGAGTCCAAGCTCGCGAATGCGCAGATTATCGACGTGAGCACACTGCCCGCCAACGGCAAGGTGGTGTTTGGCGTGACGGTTGTGCTGGCCGACGAGGAAGATGGCACTGAAAAGACCTACCAGATCGTTGGCGAGGACGAGGCCGACATCAAGGCGGGGCTCATCAGCGTGCAGTCGCCCATCGCGCGGGCGCTCATCGGCAAGGAAGAGGGCGAGGTGGTTGATGTCCAGGCCCCGGGAGGACAGCGTGCCTACGAAATCATCGAGGTCCGCTACCAGTAACGACGCGGGGCCGCTCGATGCGGTCAAGCTCGAGCTCGCGATTGTGCTCGGCCTGGTGCTGGGTATCGTGATCGTCGTGTTTCGCCTCGATATGGGGCATGGTGTCGAGCTTGCGCTGTTGGCGCTTGCCGGCTTTGGCGCTGGCGGCTGGCTGGCCTGGCGCACGCGCGCGGCCACGCGGCGGCAGCTCCGCGGTCGGGCGGCGGACCCGGGTACGGCCGCGTCCACCCCGGCCGATCGGGAGCGGCACTGATGCCGCGCAGCCGGGGCAGCCAGCGCTGGCTCAAAGAGCATTTCAACGATCCGTTCGTGCGCGAGGCGCAGCGTCGCGGCCTGCGCTCGCGAGCGGTGTTCAAGCTTGAGGAAATCGATACGCGGGACGGTCTTCTGCAGCCGGGGCAGACCGTTGTCGATCTGGGCGCCGCGCCCGGGGGGTGGAGTGAATACGCGGCGCAGGCCGTTGGCCGGCAGGGCCATGTCGTTGCCATTGACTTGCTGGCAATGCCCGAGCTGCCCGGTGTCGACTTCATCCAGGGGGATTTTGCCGCGACGGAAGGCCTTGCCGCGCTGGACGAACGGCTCGCCGGCCGCGGTGTCGACCTTGTATTATCGGACATGGCCCCCAATCTATCGGGACAGAAGGCTGTCGATCAGCCCCGCGCGATGCTTCTGGCCGAGCTGGCGCTCGATTTCTGCGGCGATCGGCTGAACCCGGGCGGCGCGCTGCTGGTCAAAGTGTTTCAGGGACAGGGGTTCGAAGCACTGCTGGCCGCAATGCGAGCGCGCTTTGAGCGCGTCCAGAGTCGCAAGCCCCGTGCCTCGCGTGACCGCAGCCGGGAGGTCTACCTGCTGGCCCGCGGCTTTCTGGCGTAGTAGGGTTCACATCTAAACCACGATTCGAGGTAAGCCGTCTTGAACGACATGGCAAAGAATCTGATCCTCTGGGTGGTCATCGCCGTTGTGCTGATGTCCGTCTTCAGCAATTTCCAGGATCAGGGCACAACCGCCCGAGAAGTGCCGTACTCGCAGTTCCTTGGCGAGATCGACAGCGGCCGTGTTGAATCGGTTACCGTCAAAGGGCCGGTTATCCGCGGGACCCGCTCCGATGGCTCCAACTTCAGCACCTACAGCCCCGAGACCGACAACAACGCGCTCATCGGGCAGCTGATGAACAACGGCGTCACGATCCGCGCCGAGGCGCCGGAAGGGCGCAGCATGCTGTTGCAGATCCTGATCTCCTGGTTCCCCTTCCTGCTGTTGATCGGCGTGTGGATTTACTTCATGCGTCAAATGCAGGGCGGCGGCGGTGGCCGTGGCGCCATGTCGTTTGGCAAGAGCCGCGCCAAGATGATGTCCGATGAGCAGGTCAAAGTGACCTTCAAGGACGTCGCGGGCGTCGAAGAGGCCAAGCAGGACGTTGTAGAGCTCGTCGAATTCCTTCGCGATCCCTCCAAATTCCAGCGCCTGGGGGGCACCATCCCCCGCGGCGTTCTGATGGTGGGGCCGCCCGGCACGGGCAAGACCCTGCTTGCCAAGGCAATCGCCGGCGAGGCGCGGGTGCCCTTTTTCAGTATCTCGGGCTCCGACTTCGTCGAAATGTTTGTCGGCGTGGGCGCCTCGCGGGTCCGCGACATGTTCGCGCAGGCCAAGAAGCAGGCGCCCTGCATCATCTTTATCGACGAGCTCGATGCCGTTGGCCGTCAGCGTGGCGCCGGTCTTGGCGGCGGCCACGACGAGCGTGAGCAGACCCTCAACCAGATGCTCGTCGAGATGGACGGGTTTGAGGGCAATGAGGGCATTATCGTCATCGCGGCCACCAACCGGCCCGACGTACTCGACCCCGCCCTTCTGCGTCCCGGCCGCTTCGACCGGCAGGTGGTGGTGCCGTTGCCGGATGTGCGGGGCCGCGAGCAGATCCTGCGGGTTCACATGAACAAAACCCCGATCGCCGACGATGTCGATGCCCGCATCATCGCGCGGGGCTGCCCGGGCTTCTCCGGCGCCGATCTGGCCAACCTGGTCAACGAGGCGGCGCTGTTCGCCGCGCGGCGCAACAAGCGCGTGGTCGATCAGCAGGACTTCGAGGACGCCAAGGACAAGATCATGATGGGCGCCGAGCGCAAGTCCATGGTCATGACCGAGGACGAAAAGCGTCTCACTGCCTATCACGAGGCGGGGCACGCGATCGTGGGCCTCAAGGTGCCGGAGCATGACCCGGTGCACAAGGTCACGATCATTCCGCGGGGTCGCGCCCTGGGTGTCACCATGTTCCTCCCGGAAGAGGATCGCTACAGCTACACCAAGCGTCGGCTTAACAGCTCTATTTGCGGGTTGTTTGGCGGCCGGATCGCCGAGGAAATGATCTTCGGCGCCGAGAGCGTCACGACCGGGGCCCAGAACGATATCCAGCGGGTCACCGATATTGCCCGCAACATGGTGACCAAGTGGGGCCTGTCCGATCGCATGGGGCCGCTTGCCTACGGCGAGGACGAAGGCGAGGTGTTCCTGGGGCATCAGGTAACCCAGCACAAGGTCATTTCGGACGAGACCGCGCATGCGATCGACGAGGAAGTGCGGCGCATCGTCGAGGAGAACTACTCCGAGGCCAAGCTTATCCTCGAAGACAATCAGGACGTGCTCCATGCCATGTCGGATGCGCTCATGAAGTTCGAGACTATCGATCGTGACCAGATCGACGACATCATGAAAGGCCGGCCACCGCGGCCGCCCAAGGAGGCGGATCGTCCCTCCGGGCCGTCCTCTCCGGCGGGTGAGGCCGAGAGCTCGAGCGGCACGGACACCAGTGACGAGCAGGGCGGTGACGTTGGTAAACCCGCCAGCGAGCACTGACCATCGCCGATGAGTCTCTCCCTTGACTGTGGGGGGTACCGGCTCGATCTGAGCCGCCCCTGCGTAATGGGCATCCTCAACGTCACCCCCGATTCCTTTTCGGACGGGGGTGATTTTGTTGGGGCCGATGCCGCAGTGGCCCACGCTCGGGCCATGGAGGCCGCGGGGGCGGCCATTATTGACGTGGGCGGCGAGTCGACCCGGCCGGGCTCGCGCGGCGTCAGTACCCACGAAGAGCTGAGTCGAATCATCCCCGTGCTTGAGGCCCTTCGCGGTACCGTATCGGTGCCGGTGTCGGTGGATACGTCCAAGCCCGAGGTCATGCGTGCAGCGGCGCGGGCGGGGGCCGGGCTCATCAACGATGTGATGGCGCTGCGGCGCCCCGGCGCCCTGGAGGCGGCCCGGGAGATCGGCCTGCCGGTGTGTCTGATGCACATGCAGGGCACGCCGCAGACCATGCAGGACAATCCCCGCTACAGCGATGTGGTTGGCGAGGTGGAGGCCTTTTTGCTGGAGCGTCTGAGCGTTGTCGAGGCGGCAGGGATTCCGGCCGGCCAGGTCATCCTCGATCCGGGCTTTGGATTTGGCAAGACGGATCCGCACAATGCCGCATTACTTGCCGGGCTGCCGCGGCTTGCGGCGCACGGGGTTCCGGTGCTGGCCGGGCTGTCGCGCAAGTCGCTTGTCGGGCGGGTGCTCGGGCGCGCGTTGCCCGAGCGACTGCCCGGTAGCATTGCCGCCGCCACGATTGCCGCCTGGAGTGGTGCGCGCATCATTCGCGCACACGATGTGGCCGAGACGGTCGACGCCGTGCGGCTGGTCGATTACGTGATCAACAACGCCGACGGGCCGGGCGCCGCGTCGGGCCAGGGAGGCTACTGAGGCATGGACAGACGCTACTTCGGCACGGACGGCATTCGCGGTCGTGTAGGCGAGTATCCGATAACGGCTGATTTTGTGCTCAAGCTGGGGTGGGCGGCCGGCCGGGTCCTCGGCGACCGTCCCGGATCCGGACAGGTTCTGATCGGCAAGGACACGCGGCTATCCAATTACATGTTCGAATCGGCGCTCGAGGCCGGGCTCTCGGCGGCGGGGGTCAATATTCAGCTGCTCGGCCCCATGCCGACACCGGCGATCGCCTATCTTACGCGCACGCTGCGGGCCAACGCGGGCATCGTGATCAGCGCCTCGCACAACAGCCACCAGGACAATGGCATCAAGTTTTTCTCGGCAGACGGCTTCAAGCTCGATGATGAGGCCGAGCTTGCCATCGAGGCGCACCTCGAGCGGCCGCTCGAGACCGTGGACTCGGCGGCGCTTGGCAAGGCCTCCCGTCTCATGGATGCGCCGGGGCGCTACATCGAATTCTGCAAGCACACGCTTGCGCCGGGGCTGGGGCTCCACGGGTTGACGCTGGTGGTCGACTGCGCCAACGGCGCTGGCTATCAGGTCGCGCCGGCGGTGTTCGAGGAGCTTGGCGCGCGGGTCATTCGCCGCGGAACCCGTCCCGATGGGCTCAACATCAACGTCGACTGCGGCTCGACCTGTCCGGCCGGACTCCAGCATGCAGTACTCGAGGCGGGGGCGGATGCCGGGATTGCCCTCGACGGCGATGGCGATCGTTTGATCATGGTCGACGAGCGGGGGCATACCCTCGATGGCGACCAGCTGCTCTGGGTGATTGCCCGCAGCCGGCAGCGGGCCGGCCGGTTGTCCGGTCCGGTTGTGGGTACGCAAATGAGCAACCTGGGCCTCGAGCTGGCGCTGGACGGCCTGGGCGTCGCGTTCCATCGGGCCCGAGTGGGCGACCGCTACGTGCTTGAAATGCTCCAGGCGCATCATGGCCAGCTTGGGGGGGAGTCGTCCGGGCATATCGTCTGCCTTGATCGCACAACAACGGGCGACGGGGTTGTCTCGGCGCTGCAGGTCCTCGCCGCCGCTGTCGAGCAGAATGCATCGCTCAGCCAGGTGGCGGATGGCATGGACAAGCTGCCCCAGCACATGATCAACGTGCCGATTGCCCGCGGCAGCAACCCCATGAACGACCCGCGAGTCACGGCGGCAGTCCGCGATGTGGAGGGCGTGCTGGGCAGTGCAGGCCGGGTGTTGTTGCGGCCTTCCGGCACCGAGCCGGTACTGCGCGTGATGGTGGAAGGCGAGGACGCCGGGTCGGTTCGGGCGCATGCCGAGGCGCTTGCCAGTCAGGTGGCCGGGCTCTGTCAACCACAGGCCAGGGCCAGCAGCGGTGATTGATTCAAACGCCGTCGCCGAGTAACCTCCTGCCACCCAAAAGCGACTGGATTGCACGACCGTTATGCGTACCCCGCTCATTGCCGGTAACTGGAAGATGAATGGCCTGCGGCGCGATGCCGAGGCGCTTGCGCGCGATGTGGCGGCTGCGGTGACGGCATCGGAAGGGGTTGAGGTGCTGGTGTGTCCGCCGTTTGTTCACCTTGATGCCGTGGGCGTGGTACTCGCGGACAGCGGGATCAGTCTGGGCGCGCAGAATTGCGCGGATGCCGGCCAGGGTGCACGAACCGGCGAGGTGGCCGCCGACATGCTGGTCGACATGGGCGCCACGCATGTCATCCTTGGTCATTCCGAGCGGCGCGAGTTCTATGGCGAGGATGACGGGCTTGTTGCCGGGCGCTATCGCCAGGCCCTCGAGGCCGGCCTGACGCCAGTGCTATGTGTTGGTGAGACCCTCTCCGAGCGGGACGCGGGGCAGACCGAGGCCGTTGTTGCCGGACAGATTCGCGGCATTACCGATCGGCTGGGTGCCGATAGCCTGGGCCCGGGCGTCATTGCCTACGAGCCGGTATGGGCCATTGGCACGGGGCGAACCGCCAGCGCCGAGCAGGCACAGGCCATGCATGCCTTTATCAGGGCACAACTGGCGGGCATTGAGGGCGAGTCGGCGGCATCGGCACGGCGACTGCTCTACGGCGGCAGCATGAAACCCGGCAATGCGGCCGAGCTGCTGGCAATGGACGATGTCGACGGGGGGCTCATCGGTGGGGCCTCGCTCGACGCCGGGGATTTTGCGGCCATCTGTGCGGCCGCCACGCGCGACTGAACGCGCGCACACTAACTGCGGGAGTCACATGTATACCATTGTTCTTGCCATTCACCTGGTGCTGGCACTTACCCTGATCGGCGTCGTGCTGCTGCAGCACGGCAAGGGAGCGGATGCCGGCGCGGCCTTCGGCAGCGGGGCGTCCAGCACGGTGTTCGGGGCCCGGGGCTCCGCCTCTTTTCTGGGTCGACTGACGGGCGCCCTTGGCGTGGGGTTTTTTGCTACCAGCCTCACGCTCGCCATCATGGCCGGCACGTTCACCAGCGATTCCGGCAGTGTGGTCGAGTCCATGGCCAGCGAGCCGGCGGCCGAGGAGGCCGATGCCATCGCGCCGGTTCCGCAGGAAGCTACCGAAGGGGCCGGCGCCGGGGCTGATCCGGCACCTGCGCCGGCGCCGGAGTAGGGGCTTTGCTCGTTGTGGGAAGCGCCCCTTCCTGTTACGATTCAGAACAGATTGAGACTACCGTTACGCGGATGTGGTGGAACTGGTAGACACGCTGTCTTGAGGGGGCAGTGGCGCAAGCCGTGCCGGTTCGAGTCCGGCCATCCGCACCATCGTTCAATCGTTCGTTTCCGCAGTCAGGATGCCCTGGGCGTATGATCGAGAGCTACCTTCCTGTCCTGGTCTTTATCGTCATGGCGATGGGGATTGGTATTGTCCCGCTGGCGGCCGGTTTTGTGCTGGCGCCCCGGCGACCGGACCACGACAAGCTCACGCCTTATGAATGCGGCTTCGAGGCCTTCGAGGACTCGCGCATGCAGTTCGACGTGCGCTACTACCTCGTGGCCATTCTGTTCATCATCTTCGACCTGGAGATCGCCTTCCTCTTCCCCTGGGCTATCGTGCTCGACGACATCGGGCTGTTCGGATTCGGGGCGATGGGGGTGTTTATTGGCGTGCTTCTGGTCGGCTTTCTCTACGAGTGGAAGAAGGGGGCCCTGGAATGGGAGTAGAGGGCGTTCTCGAGAAGGGTTTTGTCACCACTTCTGCCGACAAGCTCATCAACTGGGCGCGCACCGGATCGTTGTGGCCGATGACCTTCGGGCTGGCCTGCTGTGCCGTTGAAATGATGCATGCCGGAGCCGCGCGCTACGACATGGACCGTCTCGGGGTCATTTTCCGGCCATCGCCGCGGCAATCCGATGTCATGATCGTCGCCGGTACGCTGGTCAACAAGATGGCGCCCGCGCTGCGTCGCGTCTACGACCAGATGCCTGATCCCAAATGGGTCATCTCGATGGGGTCATGCGCCAATGGGGGTGGCTATTACCACTACTCCTACTCGGTCACGCGCGGCTGTGACCGCATCGTGCCCGTCGATATTTATGTTCCGGGCTGTCCGCCCACCGCCGAAGCGCTTCTCTACGGCATCGTCCAGCTGCAGAACAAGATTCGGCGCACGAACACCATCGCTCGCTGAGGGTTTGCAATGGCACGATCGGCCGACAAAGTGCTCGAGCAGGTCACGGATCTGTTGGGCGACTGGGTAGCGCAAGGGCGCTGCGAATACGGCGAGGCCGAGATCGAGGTGGCGCCAGGCAACCTCTACGCGGCCATGGAGCGTCTGCGCGACTCCGAAGCGCTCGCCTTCGAGCAGCTGCTGGATATCGCTGGCGTCGACTACGCCGCCTACGGACAGGACGAGTGGATTACCGAGGAGGCCACCAATACCGGCTTTAGCCGTGGTGTTGACGGCTTCAGCACGGGCCGGCTGGGTCTTACCGGCATTTACGGCGTCCAGCCCATCGACTCCAGCACCGGCCGGCGCTTTGCGGCGGTCTACCATTTGCTCTCGGTGCGGCATAACCAGCGGTTGCGGGTGCGCTGCTATGCCGCCGACGATGACCTGCCCGTGATCGACTCCATTGTGCCGTTGTGGTCATCCGCCAACTGGCAGGAGCGCGAGGCGTTTGATCTGTTCGGCATCCTCTTTGACGGCCACCCGGATTTGCGTCGGATACTGACCGACTACGGCTTTGTCGGGCACCCGTTCCGCAAGGACTTCCCGCTCATCGGCAATGTCGAGGTGCGCTACGACGAGTCCCGGGGTCGGGTGGTCTATGAGCCGGTGTCCATCGAGCCCCGCGTGCTGGTGCCGCGGGTCATTCGTGATGACAACCGCTATGCCGATCCCGCTGCCGAGGAGGCGCGTGATGCCTGAGATCAACAGCTATACCGTCAACTTTGGCCCGCAGCATCCGGCCGCCCACGGCGTGCTCCGGCTGGTGCTCGAGATGGAAGGCGAGGTGGTGCGCCGCGCCGACCCGCATATTGGCCTGCTGCACCGGGCTACCGAAAAACTCGCCGAGACCAAGCCGTTCAACCAGAGCATCGGCTACATGGACCGGCTCGACTACGTCTCGATGATGTGCAACGAGCACGCCTATGTGCTGGCCATCGAGAAGCTGCTGGGTGTGACACCGCCCGAGCGGGCGCAGTACATCCGGGTGATGTTCGATGAGATCACCCGCATCCTCAATCATCTGCTGTGGATTGGTGCGCACGGGCTCGATGTTGGCGCCATGACCGTGTTTTTGTATGCGTTCAAGGAGCGTGAGGAGCTCATGGACTGCTACGAGGCGGTCAGCGGCGCGCGGATGCATGCCACCTACTATCGCCCGGGCGGTGTCTACCGCGATCTGCCCGAGCGGATGCCGAAGTACCGCGAGTCCGAGTTCCGGAATGACAAGGACCTCAAGCGGATGAATGCCGATCGCGACGGCAGCATGCTCGATTTCATCGAGGCATTCTGCGACCGCTTTGTCGGCACGGTGGACGAAATCGAGACTCTGCTTACCGATAACCGGATCTGGAAGCAGCGCCTGGTCGACGTGGCCGTGGTCTCCCCCGAGCGGGCCCTGCAGCTCGGCTTTACCGGCCCCATGCTGCGGGGCTCGGGTATCGAGTGGGATCTGCGTCGAAAGCAGCCCTACGAGGTCTATGACCGGATGGACTTCGAGATCCCGGTTGGCACCAGCGGCGACTGCTACGACCGCTACCTGATCCGCATGGAAGAAATGCGCCAGTCCGTGCGCATCATCCGCCAGTGCACCGACTGGCTGCGGCGCAACAGCGGCCCGGTGATTTTGGGCGACCACAAGGTGGTACCCCCCAGCCGCGAAGAAATGAAAGACGACATGGAGTCGCTCATCCACCACTTCAAGCTGTTCACCGAGGGCTACTGCACGCCGCCCGGCGAGGTGTACGCCTCCATTGAGGCGCCCAAGGGCGAGTTCGGGGCCTACATTGTCTCGGATGGCGCCAACAAGCCCTACCGGCTCAAGCTCCGCGCGCCCGGGTTTGCGCACATGGCCGCGATGGACGAAATGGTTAACGGGCACATGCTGGCCGATGTCGTGACCGTCATGGGAACCATGGATATCGTATTCGGGGAGGTGGATCGGTGAGCAGCGCCGGCAACGACATCACCGGGGGGTTGAGCCAGGCCGAGCAGGCCGAAATCGATCAGTGGCTGACCCGGTTTCCGGATAACCCGGCGGGCCGGCAGTCGGCGGTCATTCCCGCGCTGCATGTGGTGCAGCATCACTGCGGGGGCTGGCTGCCCCGCGAGCGCATGGATGCCGTCGCCGACTACCTCGACATGGCGCCGGCGCGGGTCTACGAGGTGGCTACCTTCTACGGCATGTTCGACGTAAAGCGCATGGGGCGCCACAAGGTCAACATCTGCACCAATATCTCCTGCATGCTGCGCGGCGCCGATGACATTGTGGAGCATGTCGAGAAAAAGCTGGGCATCAGCCTGGGTGATACCACCGCGGATGGCCGCATTACGCTCAAGCGCGAGGAGGAATGCCTCGCCGCCTGTGCAGGCGCGCCCATGATGCTGGTGGACGAGGAGTACTACACCGATCTCACGCCCGACAAGATCGACCGCATACTCGACGATCTGGAGTAGTCATGACCAACGTCTGCTACACAACGCTGCAATTCGATGAGCCCTGGACGCTTGAGAACTACCGGGCAACCGGTGGCTATCAGGCCCTCGAGAAAGTGCTGCGCGACGGCATGAGTCAGGAAGACGTCATCGAGGAGATCAAGGCCTCCAACCTGCGTGGCCGCGGCGGCGCCGGCTTCCCGGCCGGCATGAAGTGGAGCTTCATGCCACGCACCGCGCCCGGGCCCAAATATCTGCTTTGCAACTCGGACGAATCCGAACCGGGCACCTGCAAGGACCGCGACATCCTGCGCTACAACCCCCATGCGCTCGTCGAGGGCATGATCATTGCCGGCTATGCGATGGGCGTGACCACCGGCTATAACTACCTGCGCGGCGAGTTCATGAAAGAGCCCTTCTCGCGCATGGAGCAGGCGGTCCGCGAGGCCCGCGAGGCCGGGTATCTGGGTGCCGACATCCTGGGGTCGGGGTTTGATTACGACATCCACAACTACGTGGGCGCCGGTGCCTATATCTGCGGCGAAGAGTCGGCGCTTATGGAATCCCTGGAAGGCAAGAAGGGTATGCCCCGTAACAAGCCGCCGTTTCCGGCGCAGGCGGGTGTCTATGGCCGGCCGACCACTATCAACAACACCGAGACGCTGGCATCGGTGCCGGCCATTATCCGCAATGGCGCTGACTGGTTCCTCGAGCTTGGCAAGCCCAACAACGGCGGCATGAAGATTTTCTCGGTGTCCGGTCATGTTGAAAAGCCGGGCAATTTCGAAATCCCCCTTGGCACCCCCTTTCGCGACCTTCTGGAGAAGGCCGGCGGGGTCTGGAAGGGGCGGCGGCTCAAGGCGGTAATACCGGGCGGGTCGTCCATGCCCATGGTGCCGGGCGAGCAGATGCTCGAGCTCGACATGGATTATGACTCGCTGATGCAGGCGGGTACCGCGCTGGGTTCGGGCGGTGTCGTGGTCATGGACGAGACGACCGACATGGTGCAGGCCATCATGCGTGTCAGCCGCTTCTATTACGCCGAGTCCTGTGGCCAGTGCACGCCCTGCCGCGAGGGAACGGGCTGGATGTATCGGGTGATTCGGCGGATCTATGAGGGACATGGCCGCCCCGAGGACATTGAACTGCTCGAGTCGGCCGCCGGCCAGATCGCCGGTCACACCATCTGCGCCTTCGGCGAGGCGGCCGCCTGGCCGGTGCAGAGCGTGCTCAAGCACTGGCGGCACGAGTTTGAATATTACATCGAGCACAAGCGATCCATCGTCGAGGCAGCGGCATGAGCGCAGAAGTCGACACCCGGAACCCCGAGACGGTCACCATCGAGATCGATGGGCAGTCCATAGACGCCCCCAAGGGTGCGCCGATCATTGCCGTTGCCGATGAGCACGGGATCGACATCCCGCGCTTTTGCTATCACAGCAAGCTCTCGGCGCCGGCTAACTGCCGGATGTGCCTGGTAGACGTCGAAATGAACGGGCGCCCGGCGCCCAAACCACTGCCAGCCTGCATCACCACGGTAGCCGATGGCATGGTGGTGCGAACCACTTCCGAGCGGGCGCTCAAGGCGCAGCGCGGTGTGATGGAATTCCTGCTCATCAACCATCCGCTCGATTGCCCGATTTGTGATCAGGGCGGCGAGTGCGAGCTGCAGGACCTGGCGCTTGGCTACGGGCGCAGCGTGTCGCGCTTTGTCGAGCGCAAGCGTGTGGTCAAGGATGAAAACCTGGGGCCGCTGATTGCCACCGAGATGACGCGCTGCATTCACTGCACGCGCTGTGTGCGCTTTCTCGATGAGGTGGCGGGCACCTCCGAGCTCGGCGCCATGTTCCGCGGCGAGCATACCGAGATCGGGACACTGGTTGGTGACAGCGTTCACTCCGAGCTCTCGGGCAACATCATTGACCTCTGCCCGGTGGGCGCGCTTACCTCACGTCCCTACCGGTTCACGGCGCGGGCCTGGGAGATGCTGAGCCATCCGGGCGTGGCACCGCATGACTGCATGGGCGCCAACATCGACCTGCATCAGGTGCGTGGCACCGTCAAGCGCGTTGTCCCGCGCGACAACGAGGCGGTTAACGAGTGCTGGATCAGTGACCGCGATCGCTTTTCCTACGAGGGCGTCTACAGCGCCGAGCGGTTGTTGTCGCCACAAATCCGCCAGGATGGCGAATGGCACAGTGTTGACTGGCAGACCGCCATCGAGGCGACGGCCAATGCGCTGCGCGATCTGGTTGACCGGCATGGCGGCGAGGCGCTGGGCGGATTGGTGTCGCCCTCGGCGACCCTTGAGGAAATGTATCTGAGCGCCCGCATCCTGCGTGCGCTTGGCAGTGACAACATCGATACACGGCTGCGGCGCGGCGACTTCCGGGATGGCGTGGCCCGGGACGGCTTCCCGGGCCTGCAGACACCCATTGCCGAGCTTGAGACCCTGGATGCCGCGCTGATCGTGGGCGGCTATCCGCGTCACGAACAGCCGCTTATCAACCATCGCCTGCGCAAGGCGCAGCGGCGGGGTGGGCAGGTCATGGCGATCAATCCGCGCGCGTTCGACTGGAACCTCACGCTCACACCCGAGCACGTCGTGGGGGCCGCCGACATGCCGCGTGCTCTTGCCCTTGTCCTGCGGGCCGCAGCCGGGGTGAAGGGGGTTGACGAGCCTGAGGGGCTGGACGCCTGGATTGGTTCCACCCAGCCGGATGCCGCCAGTCAGGCCATGGCCGATGCCTTGTGCGGGGCCGGCCAGGGTGCAGTGCTGCTTGGCGGCCTCGCCGATGCCCATCCCGCCGGTGCCGAGTTGCGCTATCTGGCAGGGCAGCTCGCCGCACTCTGCGGGGTTACCTTTAACGAACTTACCAACGGTGCCAATACCGCTGGTGGCTGGCTTGCCGGTGCGCTGCCGGGACGCCGTGCCGACGGTGAAACCACCGAGGGCCTCACGGCGGCCGGCATGCTCGAGGCCCCGCGGCGCGGCTACATGCTGCTGGGTGCCGAGCCCGAGCATGATTTCCACAACGGCGCGCGGGTCAGCAAGGCGCTTGCCGAGGCGGAGCAGGTCATCGCGCTTGCCGCCTATGACTCTCCCGCGCTGCGGGCCCACGCCGATATTCTGCTGCCAATCGCAACGCTGGCCGAAACAGCGGGCACTTTCGTGAATGCCGAGGGCCGCTGGCAGACCTTTGCCGGCGTTGGGCAGCCGCAGGGTGATGCCCGGCCGGCCTGGCGCCTGCTGCGCGTGCTGGCCAACGTCCTTGAGCTTGAAGGGTTCGACTATCAGGCGCCCGACGAGATTCATGCCGAGGTACGGGCGGTGGCGGGCGAGGCCGGGGTGGCGACGTCGGCTGCCGTTGTCGGGCCACTCGACGGTGCGGCCCCTGATCTGCTGCGGGTGGGGTATCCGGCGATGTTCGGGGTGGATCCGCTCAGCCGTCATGCCGCATCGCTACAGGCCAGTGAACATGCCGATCCCGCCCGGGTAGCCCTTAATCCGGCCGATGCCGAGCGCCTTGGCGTTGCCGATGGCGAGGCGGCCAGGGTCATGCAGGAAGGCAGCGAGGCACGACTTACCGTCGCGGTCACCGATGCACTGCCAGCGGGCAGTGTCTGGATCGCCGCCGGTGTCGAGGGCAGCGCCGGGCTGGGCGCACTGATTGGCGAGGTCGGGATCGAACCGGCCGGAGAGCATGCATGAACGCGCTCGTCGAGCTGGCATGGATTGTCACCAAAATCGTGGCCCTGGTGGTGCCGCTCTTTCTGGCCGTTGCCTACATGACCTACGCCGAGCGCAAGGTCATCAGTGCCATGCAGTTGCGCCGCGGGCCCAATCGGGTCGGCTGGCACGGGCTGCTTCAGCCCATTGCCGATGCCCTCAAGCTGCTCATGAAAGAGGTGGTGCTCCCGCAAAACGCCAACCGGTTTTTGTTCGTGCTGGCACCCATGCTCTCCATCATGCCGGCGCTGGCGGCCTGGGCGGTACTCCCGGTTGGTGACGGCCTGGTTATTGCCGATATCAACGCCGGGCTCCTTTATGTGCTGGCCATGGCATCGCTCGGTGTCTACGGCATTATTCTGGCGGGCTGGGCCTCCAACTCGAAGTATGCGCTGCTCGGAGCCCTTCGGGCCGGGGCCCAGGTCGTCTCCTACGAAATCGCGATGGGCTTTGCGCTGGTGGGCGTTTTGATGGCGGCCGGCAGCCTTAACATGGGCGACATTATCCGGGCGCAGGAAGGGCCGATCTGGAACTGGTTCTGGCTGCCGTTGCTCCCGCTGTTTGTCGTGTACTGGATTTCGGGCGTTGCCGAGACCAACCGCCTGCCGTTTGACGTCGCCGAGGGCGAGTCGGAGATCGTGGCCGGGTTCCACGTCGAGTACTCCGGTATGGCCTTTGCGATTTTCTTTCTCGCCGAATACGCCAACATGATCCTGATCTCGGGACTGGCGGCGATCATGTTCCTGGGCGGCTGGTATTCGCCGTTTCACGGGTTGCCGCTGCTTGGGCCCTTGTTCGACTGGGTCCCCGGGATGGTGTGGTTTTTCCTCAAGGTCTGCCTGTTCCTCTTTCTCTACATCTGGTTCCGGGCAACCTTTCCGCGCTACCGCTACGATCAGATCATGCGTCTGGGCTGGAAGGTCCTGATCCCGGTAACCGTGGTCTGGCTCATCGTGGTCGCCGGGCTGATTCTGGGCGAGGTCGGTCCGTGGTTCTGAGCAAGCAGGGGACATGACGATGCACGCAGTCAGAGAATTCTTTGGCACATTCATGCTGAGCGAGCTGCTCAAGGGCATGCGCCTGACTGGCAGGCACCTGTTTGATGCCAAATACACGCTTGAATACCCCGAGGAGAAGGCGCCCCAGTCGCCGCGGTTTCGCGGGCTGCATGCGCTGCGTCGCTACCCCAACGGCGAGGAGCGATGCATTGCCTGCAAGCTCTGCGAGGCGGTATGCCCGGCGCTGGCGATTACCATCGAGTCCGAGCAGCGCGATGACGGCACGCGGCGGACCACGCGCTATGACATCGACCTGTTCAAGTGCATCTATTGCGGCTTCTGCGAGGAGTCCTGCCCGGTGGATTCCATCGTCGAGACCCGGATCCACGAATACCACTTCGAGCGCCGGGGCGAGCAGGTGATACACAAGGACGAGTTGCTGGCCATGGGCGAGAAGTACGAGGCGCAGCTTGCCGAAGACCGGGCGGCCGACGCGCCATATCGCTAATCGGCAGGGGGCCGGGGTACATCGTGATCGAGAAAGTCATCTTCTACGTATTTGCGGCCATTCTGCTGCTGGCGGCCACGCTGGTCATCACGGCCCGTAACCCCGTTCACTCGGCGCTGTCGCTCGTGCTCGCCTTTTTCACCAGTTCGGCGTTGTGGCTGCTGGCCGAGGCCGAATTCCTGGGCATTGCACTGGTGCTTGTCTACGTCGGTGCCGTGATGGTGCTATTCCTCTTTGTGGTGATGATGCTCGATATCAACGTCTCGGTGCTGCGCGAGGGGTTTGCGCGCTATCTGCCGCTGGGGGCGCTGGTGGGTGTTGTCATGGTGCTGCAGATGCTGCTGGTGCTGGGGTCGGCCGAAGTGGATCTGGCATCGCTGACCGCCACGGCGGCCGATGCGGGCGCGGCCGAGACCAATAACATCCGCATGCTTGGCAACGTGCTCTACACGGTCTATGTCTATCCCTTCGAGCTGGCGGCGATCGTGCTGTTGCTGGCCATCATCGCGGCGATCATGCTCACGCACCGACGCCGGGGTGGCACCAAGCATCAGGACATCTCCGCACAGGTGCGTACGCGCAAGGAAGACCGGCTGCGCATGGTGCGCATGCCAACTGACCGCAACAACGACTCATAACGAACCGGGGCATACATGTTAGCGCTATCGGACTATCTGGTACTCAGCGCCCTGCTGTTTTCCATTGGCATGGCGGGCATCTTCCTCAATCGGAAGAACGCCATTGTGCTGCTCATGTCGGTTGAGCTGATCCTGCTGGCGGTCAATTTCAACTTCATCGCGTTCTCCAGCTTTCTGGGCGATATCCACGGTCAGGTCTTTGTGTTCTTCATCCTCACGGTGGCAGCGGCGGAGTCGGCCATCGGGCTCGCCATCCTCGTCGTGCTGTTCCGCAACCGCGGCAGTATCAATGTTGGCGACCTGGACACGATGAAGGGGTAGGGCATGAAGTCGGTTTATCTCCTGACGGTTCTGGCACCGCTTATCGGTGCCGCCATTGCCGGTCTGGCCGGACACCGGATCGGGCGCCGGGCTGCCGCGACGGTCACGGTCGGCGCAGTGGCCCTGGCGGCCGGGTTGTCGCTTTATGTGCTCTATCAGCATGTCTGGGGCGGCGCGCCGGTCTTTAACGAGACGCTGTATCGCTGGGCCTCGGTCGGCGGCCTCCATCTCGAAGTGGGGTTCCTGGTCGATCGCCTGACGGCGCTGATGATGGTGGTCGTCACCTCGGTATCGCTTGCCGTGCATGTCTACACGATCGGCTACATGCATGATGACGCCGGCTACCAGCGGTTTTTCAGCTTCATCAATCTGTTCACCTTCTCCATGCTGATGCTGGTCATGGCCAACAACTTCCTGCAGTTGTTCTTTGGCTGGGAAGCCGTGGGCCTTGTCTCGTATCTTCTGATCGGTTTCTGGTACCGCAAGGAGTCGGCGATCTTCGCCAACCTCAAGGCGTTTCTGGTCAACCGTGTGGGTGATTTCGGCTTTTTGCTGGGCATCGCGGCGGTGCTGATGCATTACGGTAGCCTGGACTACGCCGAGGTTTTCGCGGCGGCCGGCGATGCGCCCGATCTCACCATGAACCTCTTTGGCACCGAGGCCCTGGTGGCCACGGTTGCCGCGTTGCTGCTGTTCATCGGCGCCATGGGCAAGTCCGCACAGGTGCCGTTGCATGTGTGGCTGCCTGATTCCATGGAGGGCCCGACGCCCATTTCGGCCCTGATTCATGCGGCGACCATGGTCACCGCCGGCATCTTCCTGGTCGCCCGCATGTCTCCGGTGTTCGAGCTCTCCGAGACGGCGCTTTCGGTGGTGCTGGTGCTCGGCGCCATTACCGCCCTGTTCATGGGCCTTGTGGGGCTTGTGCAAACCGATATCAAGCGTGTGATTGCCTACTCGACGCTCTCCCAGCTTGGCTACATGTTCGTGGCGCTGGGTGCGTCGGCCTATGCGGCGGGTGTGTTCCATCTGATGACCCATGCCTTTTTCAAGGCGCTTTTGTTCCTGGGCGCGGGCGCTGTCATCGTTGCACTGCATCATGAGCAGGACATGCGGCGCATGGGCAACCTGCGGCGCTATCTGCCAATCACGCATATCACCATGCTGCTGGGCACACTGGCCCTGGTCGGCACGCCGTTTTTCTCGGGCTATTACTCCAAGGACGTCATTATCGAGGCGGTGCACTACGCCGATCGCACGGGCGCCGGGTTCGCCTATCTGGCCGTTCTGCTGGGCGTGTTCATCACCGCGCTCTACAGCTTCCGGCTGTATTTCCTGGTGTTCTGGGGCGAGGAGCGGCTCGACCCGCATGCCAAGGCGCATATCGAGCATCTGCCGCGCTATGTCCTGCCCGTAATGGAATGGCCACTGATCGCGCTAGCAGTGCCGTCGGTGATCATCGGTTATTTCACCATCGAGCCCATGCTCTTTGGCGGGTTTTTTGGCAACGCCATTCAGGTGCTTCCGGCCAATGATGTGCTGGCCACCAAGGGCGAGAGCTTCCATGGCCCGTTTGCCTTTGGCCTCCATGCCGCCGTCAACCCGGCGTTCTGGCTGGCCGTCGCGGGTGCGGTAACGGCCTGGTATCTCTATGTGCGGCGGCCGGATCTTCTGCCCGGCATCAATCAGCGCTTTGCACCCGTCATTGCGGTGCTCCAGCGCAAATACGGCTTTGATGACCTCTACAACAGCGGCTTTGCGGGCGGGGGGCGTCTGTTGGGTCGCGGCCTGTGGCGTGTCGGGGATCAGGGCATCATCGATGGGGTACTGGTGAATGGGACGGCGCGTACGGTGGGGCGTGTCGCAGCGGTCATTCGTGGCTTCCAGTCCGGTTACCTCTTTCATTATGCATTCGTCATGATCATTGGTCTGCTGGTGTTGCTGACCGTGTTCGTGGGCACTTGGCGGGGGTGGTTCTGAGCATGTTTGAGGGTTGGCCCTTACTGAGCCTGTTGGTCTGGCTGCCGATCGCGGGCGGAGTCGCCGTGCTGGCCGCCGGCAATGGCAGTGCCGAGCGTGCCCGCTGGACAGCGCTTGCGGTGGCGGTGGGCACTCTGGCCCTGGCGGCGGCCCTTTGGGTGGGCTTCGAGGCCGGCGTTGCCGGTATGCAGTTCGAGGAGCGCGTCGCGTGGATCCGCGCCTTCGATATTCACTACCATCTGGGTGTCGACGGCATCTCGATGCCGCTTGTCGTGCTGACTGCGTTTTCGACACTGCTTGTGGTCGTCGCCGCCTGGGAGGTGGTCCGCTACAAGCCGGCGCAGTATCTGGCGGCCTTCCTGATCATGGAAGGCATCATGATCGGTGTTTTCAGCGCGCTCGATGCCATCCTGTTCTACGTCTTCTTCGAGGCGATGCTGATCCCGATGTTCCTTATCATCGGGATCTGGGGTGGGCCCAACCGGATCTATGCCACGCTCAAGTTCTTCCTCTACACCTTCCTTGGTTCCGTGATGATGCTGGTGGCGCTGATCTATCTGCGCACGCAGGCCGGGTCGTTCGGTATTCAGGATTTCTACTCGCTGGGACTGCCGGTGGGGATCCAGACCCTGGTCTTCCTCGCCTTCCTGGCGGCGTTTGCCGTGAAGGTGCCGATGTTCCCGGTACACACCTGGCTACCGGACGCTCACGTCGAGGCACCCACGGGCGGCTCGGTCATCCTGGCGGCCATTACGCTCAAGATTGGTGGCTATGGCTTCCTGCGCTTCAGCCTGCCGATTGCGCCAGAGGCAAGCCTGGCGCTCGACTGGCTGTTGATTGGTCTGTCGCTGATCGCGGTGGTCTATGTGGGGTTGGTGGCCATGGTGCAGACCGACCTCAAAAAACTGATCGCCTACTCATCGATTGCCCATATGGGCTTTGTCACGCTGGGCTTTTTCCTGATCTTTCGCATCGTGGCTGCCGGGGGCGGCCGCGACGGCGCGCTGCTCGCGCTTGAGGGCGGCATGGTCCAGATGATTTCGCACGGGTTTGTCTCGGCCGCCATGTTCCTTTGCGTGGGTGTGCTCTACGACCGCATGCACACCCGCCGCATTGCCGATTATGGGGGCGTCGCCAACCGGATGCCCGTGTTTGCCGGCTTTTTCGTGCTCTTTGCCATGGCAAATGCCGGTCTGCCCGGGACCTCGGGCTTTGTCGGCGAGTTCATGGTCATTCTGGCGAGCTTCCAGGCCGGGTTCTGGTATGCCGCCATTGCGGGGCTGACGCTCATCCTGGGAGCAGCCTACAGCCTCTGGATGATCAAGCGGGTGGTCTATGGCGAGGTTCAGAACGACGAGGTGGCGGCGCTGGAAGACGTCAATCGGCGCGAGCTTGCGCTGCTTGTCGTCCTGACCGTCGTCATCCTCTATTTCGGCATCCATCCGGCGCCGCTCATTGATGTCATGGCGCCATCACTCGATGCGCTTTTCGGCATCGTGATGTCGACCCTGTAGTACCGGTTCGAGGACGAACATGACCTTCGAGATGCCTCAATTTGCACTGGCGGCCCCCGAGATCTGGCTCGGAATCATGGTCTGCGTGGTCCTGATTGCCGATCTGTTTGACCGCGGGGGCGAGGGCCGGATCGCCTTTCTGCTCACTCAGCTCACGCTGCTGGTCACGGTCTGGCTTGCGTTCTCGACCCACTGGGGCGGAGCGGCGCAGATCACCTTTAACGGGATGTACGTCTCCGACAACCTGGCGGCGGTGCTTAAGGCGGCCAGTGCCGGCCTTGCCGCCATTACCATCGGCTACAGCCGGGACTACCTGCGCCAGCGCGAGCTGCTGCGCGGCGAGTTCTACCTGCTGGTGCTGATTGCCACGCTGGGCATGTCGGTGATGGCCTCGGCATCGAGTCTGCTGGTGTTGTACATGGGCCTCGAGCTCCTCTCGCTCAGCCTGTACGCCCTGGTTGCGTTCAACCGCGAGAGTCGGGTGGGCTCCGAGGCGGCCATGAAGTACTTCGTTCTCGGCGCTCTTTCCTCGGGCATGCTGCTGTATGGCATGTCAATGATCTACGGGTCGGCGGGGAGTCTGCTCCTTGGCGATATCATGGCAGCGGCTGCGGCGGGTGAGAACCGCCTGCTGATGGCCTTTGGCATGACGTTTGCGCTGGTGGGTGTTGCCTTCAAGTTCGGCGCCGCGCCGTTCCACATGTGGATTCCGGATGTCTATCAGGGCGCGCCGACCGCGGTGACGGCGTTTCTGGGCAGCGCCCCCAAAGTGGCAGCGCTTGCCCTGTTTTTGCGGCTGCTGGCCGAAGGGCTGGGTGATCTGCACGATCAGTGGCAGATCATGGCGATCATTCTGGCGGTGGGCTCGCTTGCCATCGGTAATCTTTTTGCGCTGGTGCAGACCAACATCAAGCGCATGCTCGGCTACTCGACCGTCTCGCATATCGGCTTTTTGTTTCTGGGTCTGATCGCGGGCAGCAACGAGGGGTATGCCGCCGCGCTTTTCTATGCCATCAGCTACGGCATCATGGCCGCGGGCGCCTTTGGCATGATCATCCTGTTGTCGCGGCGCGGTTTCGAGGCCGAAATGATCGACGACATGCGGGGGCTCAACGACCGGCACAGCGGGTTTGCGCTGGTCATGCTGCTGCTGATGTTTTCCATGACTGGCATTCCCGGCACCGTCGGATTTTATGCCAAATGGATGGTGCTGCAATCCCTGGTTGAAGCTGGCCTGGTCTGGCTTGCGGTGCTGGCGGTTATCTTTGCCGTTATTGGTGCGTTCTACTACCTGCGCGTCCTAAAGGCGGTCTACTTTGATCGCGATGAGGCGCCGGCGCCGCTCGAAGCGCCGCTGGGCCCGCGGGTCGTCATTGCCGCCAATGGGGGCCTGGTGCTGCTGCTCGGGCTCTTCCCGGATGCACTCATCGAACTCTGTCGGGCGGCGTTCGGGCTCTAGGGCCATTGCGACATGGGCAATGACATCGCGATCCCGCTGCTTTTGGTCATCGCTTTGCTGGCCGCCAATCTGCCCTGGGCATCCGATCGGGTCGCCTTTGTGGTGGAACCGCCCTCGGGCCGTAAGCCGGAGTGGGTGCGGTTTGCCGAGTGGCTGATTCTCTTTGGACTTGTCGGGTTGATCGGTGCAGGGCTCGAGATGCGCACCCAGGGCCAGCTGCAGGCGCAGGGCTGGGAGTTCTGGGTTATCGCGCTGTGTCTCTTTGCCGTCTTTGCCCTGCCGGGCTTTGTCTATCGCCATGATCTTCGGCGGCGGCTGCGTAAACGTGACCGTGACCGGCGCCGCGCCTCTTGAAAACAGCGCCGTTCATCCTTATCCTGTCTGATGTCGGTTGCGGGGTGGAGCAGTCCGGTAGCTCGTCGGGCTCATAACCCGAAGGTCGCAGGTTCAAATCCTGCCCCCGCTACCAAACAGGCATCTTCGAGAAGGCCGCTTGCGGCCTTTTTTTTTGCCGATACCCGTACGCGGGCTGTCGGATAGTAAGGAATGGGCCGATGGCCCATTTTTTGTTCCGGCAGGGGCCGGAAGCGGAAAGAATGAAAGCGCCTGAACGCGTCATCACATTGCTGGAGCCGGTGGTCGAGGGCCTCGGCTATGAGCTGGTCGGGGTGGAGTACCAGCCCGGCCGGGGCCAGGGCATGCTGCGTCTCTACATCGACCATGCCAACGGCATCGATGTTGATGACTGCGCCCGGGTGAGCCATCAGGTGAGCGGGGTGCTCGACGTGGAAGACCCCATCGCCGGTGAGTATCTGCTTGAGGTGTCGTCGCCGGGGCTTGATCGGCCCATTTTCAAAACCGCCGATTATGATCGCTTCGTGGGCGAAATGGCGCGGCTGCGGCTGCGGCGCCTGGTCGAAGGGCGGCGGCGGTTGCACGGGCGGCTTCTGGGCCTGCGCGACGAACAGGTAGTAATTGACGAACAGGGCGAAGAGATTGCCGTGCCGCTCGCGGAAATCGATCGCGCGCATCTGGAGCTTGAGCCCTGACCGGGCTGGCCATCGGGAGACTATTGGACGATGAGCAAGGAAATTCTGCTGGTTGTTGACGCCATTGCCAATGAGAAGGGCGTTGGGCAGGAGGTAATCTTCGAGGCAATCGAAGCGGCGCTCGCTTCGGCAACCCAGAAGCGTAACGAGGGTGAAATCGACGTGCGTGTCGCCGTGGATCGTGCGACCGGCGAGTACGAGACCTTCCGGCGCTGGCATGTGGTGGAGGACGACGCCGAAATCGAGTTTCCCGACCAGGAGATTCCGCTGTCACAGGCACAGGCGCAGGATCCGGCGCTCGAGGTGGGCAGCACCATTGAGGCGCCGATGGAATCGGTGGAGTTTGGCCGCATTGCCGCGCAGGCCGCCAAGCAGGTCATCGTCCAGAAGGTCCGCGAGGCCGAGCGGGCACAGGTGGTTGAGGCCTACCAGGGACGGGCGGGCGAGCTCATCACCGGCATCGTCAAGCGGGTCGAGCGGGGCAATGTCTATCTCGACCTCGGCGGTAACGCCGAGGCGTTTATACCGCGCGAGGAAATGATTGCCCGTGAGGCAGTACGCCCCGGCGATCGCCTGCGTGCCTGGCTGCGCGAGGTTCGCGAGGAAGTGCGCGGGCCGCAGCTTTTTGCAAGCCGCTCGGCGCCCGAGTTTCTGGTCGAGCTCTTCAAGCTCGAGGTGCCCGAAGTGGGCCAGGACCTGCTGGAGATTATCGGCGCGGCCCGCGACCCGGGCCTGCGGGCCAAGATCGCAGTGAATGCGCTGGATAGCCGGATTGACCCGGTGGGTGCCTGCGTCGGCATGCGGGGCTCGCGCGTGCAGGCTGTATCCAACGAACTGTCGGGCGAGCGCATCGACATCATTTTGTGGAATGACAACCCGGCGCAGTTCGTCATCAATGCGATGGCGCCGGCCGAGGTCGAATCCATTGTGGTCGATGAAGACCGCCACAGCATGGACCTGGCCGTGGCCGAGGATCAGCTCTCGCAGGCCATCGGGCGGGGCGGCCAGAACGTCCGCCTTGCCAGCGAGCTGAGTGGCTGGGAGCTCAACGTGATGACCGCCGAGGAGGCCGAGGCCAAGAGCGAGGCGGAAGCCGCCGAGCTGGTCGAGCTCTTCATCCGCGAGCTGGACGTTGACGAGGACCTGGCTGGACTGTTGGTCGAGGAGGGCTTTTCGAGCGTGGAGGAGGTGGCGTATGTGCCCACCGCCGAGCTGCTGGATATCGAAGGGTTCGAAGAAGACCTTGTGAACGCGCTGCGTCAGCGGGCGCGCGATGTGCTTGCCGAGCGCGAGGCCGAACAGGCGGCCGCGGAGGCCCCCGCCGAGGATCTGCTCGCGCTGGAGGGCATGGACGAGACAACGGCGCAGCGGCTGGCGGAGCAGGGCATCCGAACCATGGAAGACCTCGCCGAGCAGTCGGTGGACGACCTGATTGAAGTCGAGGGGCTTGATGCCGAGCGCGCTGGTGCGCTGATCATGAAGGCCCGCGAGCCCTGGTTTGCCGACGACAGTGGTGACCAGGCCTAAGCCCGGCGATCCGGGACGGAGGGAATGCATATGACGCAGAACACGGTAAGAGATTTCGCCGAACACACGGGCGTGCCGCTGGAGCGACTCGTGGTGCAGCTCCGGGAAGCAGGGCTTCCCAGTGAGGATCCGGATGCCGAGTTCGCGGAGGCCGACAAGTCGGCTCTGCTCGATTATCTGCGCCGGACGCACGGCCGCAAGGTCGAGGACGACGAGGGCGGGCCATCGCAGATCACCCTCAAACGGCGCAGCCACAGCCAGCTTCGCGTGCCCGGCGCGGGCGGAGAGCGGCGCGGTGCGCGCGGAGCGCGTGCCGGTGCCGGCAAAACGGTCAACGTTGAGGTGCGCAAGAAGCGGACCTATGTGAAGCGGAGCGTGGTGGAGGCTGAGGCCGCCGAGCAGGACGCCCAGGTGCTGGAGCGGGCTCTGCAGCAAGACCTGAAGGCGGCCGAAGCGGCGCGTCAGAAGGCCGAGGCCGAGGCTGCGGCCGATGCAGAGCGGCAGCGCGAGGCGGATGCCGCGGCCGCTGCCGACCTGCCTGCCGAGGGTGCTGCGGAGCCGGCCGAAGTCGGCGCGGAAGCTGAGGCAGTGACCAGCGTCGCCGATCTCGAGGCGGAGCAGCAGAAGGCTGAGTCCGAGGCCGCCCGCAAAAAGGAAATCGAAGACGAAAAAGAGCGTAAGCGCCTTGCCGCCGAGGCCAAGCGCGAGCGCGAGGCCGAGGAGCGCGCGGCACGCAAGGCCGCCCGCGGCAAGGGCAAGGCCCGCAAGAAGGGCGAGGCCGGCGGTCGCAGCGGGCGCCGTGGCGCCGCGGGGGTCGCCAGCTCGGCGCTACAGCAGGAATTTGAAAAGCCGACAGCGCCGGTGGTGCGCGATGTCCAGGTCCCCGAGACCATCACGGTGGGTGACCTGGCACAGCGTATGAGCGTCAAGGCGGCCGATCTCATCAAGGAGATGATGAAGCAGGGCGTCATGGCCACGATCAATCAGGCCATCGATCAGGACACGGCGGTCTTGCTGGTCGAGGAACTGGGGCATCGGCCCCACGTGGTTCGCGAAGACGATCTGGAAGAGGCCGTGCTTGGCCAGGCCACCGAGCCGGTGGGCAAGGAAGAGCCACGGTCGCCGGTGGTCACCATCATGGGCCACGTCGATCACGGCAAGACCACGCTCCTCGACTATATCCGCCGGGCCAAGGTGGCGGCCGGCGAGGCGGGCGGCATTACCCAGCACATTGGCGCCTATCGGGTGAACACCGATCGGGGCGATCTCACCTTTCTGGACACCCCGGGGCATGAGGCGTTTACCGCCATGCGCGCCCGTGGCGCCCAGGTTACCGATGTGGTCATCCTGGTGGTGGCGGCCGATGACGGCGTGATGCCGCAGACCGAAGAGGCGGTCAAGCATGCACGGGCGGCCGGCGTGCCCATCGTGGTCGCGGTCAACAAGATCGACCGTGAAGATGCGGACCCGGATCGGGTCAAAAACGAATTGGCGGCGCGCGAGGTCATCCCGGAGGAATGGGGCGGCGATACCCAGTTCATCAGCTGCTCGGCGCTCAATGGCGAGGGCGTCGAGGCGCTGCTCGAGGCAGTGGCGCTGCAGTCCGAGCTGCTCGAGTTGAAGGCGGTTCGCGAGTGCCCCGCATCGGGCATTGTCGTCGAGTCAAGCCTTGATCGCGGGCGTGGACCGGTCGCGACGGTCCTTATCCAGAACGGTGTGCTGCATCAGGGCGACACCATTATCTCCGGCACCGAGTTCGGTCGCGTGCGCGCCATGCTCGATGAGCGGGGTGAGCGCATCAAGGAGGCGGGGCCCTCCTCGCCAGCCGTGGTGCTGGGCCTCTCGGGGCTGCCCGAGGCGGGTGACGAGGTGCTGGTTGTCGAGGATGAGCGCAAGGCGAGAGAGCTCGCCGATCATCGCCGCGAGAAGAGCCGCGATAAGCGCCTGCAGGCACAGCAGGCGGCCAAGATGGACGAGCTTTTTGCGCGCATGCAGGACCAGGAGGTCATGACGGTCAACCTGGTTATCAAGGGCGACGTGCAGGGATCGGTGGAGGCACTTACGCAGTCGCTCACCAACCTGTCGACGGATGAGGTCCGCATTACTCCGATCGCGACGGGCGTGGGGGCCATCAACGAGTCCGATGTCAACCTGGCGCTTGCCTCCGAGGCGCTGCTGATCGGCTTTAACGTGCGTGCCGACGCCAAGGCACGGCGCCTTGCCCAGGAAAGCGACGTCGAGTTGCACTACTACAGCATCATCTATGATGCGATCGATCAGCTGCGCGCCGCGATCAGCGGCATGCTCGAGCCCGAGACGCAGGAGCAGATCATTGGCACCGCCGAGGTCCGTGAGGTCTTCCGCTCCTCGCGCCTCGGCCAGATTGCCGGCTGTCTCGTGGTGGACGGCGTGGTCCGGCGCAGCAACCCGATTCGTGTGCTGCGCGACAATGTGGTTGTGTTCGAAGGTGAGCTCGAGTCGCTGCGGCGCTTCAAGGATGACGTCAACGAGGTCCAGTCGGGCACCGAGTGCGGCATTGGCGTGCGCAACTACAACGATGTCCGCGCCGGTGATCAGATTGAGTGCTATGAGCGGGTGACCATCCAGCGCTCGCTGTGATGGTCGGGGTGCGCCATGGGCAATGATTATCCGCGCAGCCAACGAGTCGGTGATCAGATCCAGCGCGAGCTTGCCGAACTGATCCGCGCCGAGGTCCGTGACCCCCGTGTGCGGCAGGTTACGGTCTCGGAGGTCGAGGTCAGCCGTGATCTGGCCCATGCCAATGTCTATGTCACCGGGCTCGGCATGGCGGCCGAGGACTCCCGGGCGATGGCGACGGTGCTCGACGGCGCGGCCGGTTTTCTGCGTCGTCAGCTTGCGCGACGACTGCGTCTGCGCACCGTGCCGGCATTGCATTTCCACTATGATCCTGTCTTCGACCGCGGTGCGAGACTCAATGAGCTCATTGAGCAGGCGGTCTCGGGAGACGGGGCTTCGGGCGCCGAGCAGGACTGATTACGGCATTGATGGCACGCAAGAAAGGCCGCGATATTGATGGCATCCTGCTGCTCGACAAGCCGGCGGGGGCCACCTCCAATGCAGTGCTGCGCCGGGTGAGCCGGCTGCTCGATGCACGCAAGGCCGGTCACACGGGCAGTCTTGACCCGTTGGCCACGGGGCTGCTTGTGGCCTGTTTTGGTGAGGCGACCAAGGTGAGTGGCTGGCTGCTCAATGCCGACAAGACCTATCAGGCGAGCGCGCAGCTCGGGGTTACCACGGACAGCGCCGATGCCGACGGCAAGGTGCTTGAGCGCCGAGCGGTGCCCGCACTCGATCGGCAAGGCCTAGAGTCGGTGTTGGCACGCTTTCGCGGACGCCAGCAACAGATTCCCCCCATGTTCTCGGCGCTCAAGCATGAGGGCAAGCGGCTGCATGAGCTTGCACGGGCTGGTCAGGAAGTGGAGCGTGCGCCCCGCGATGTTGTCATTCATGCCCTGACGGGACAGCTTGACCCGCCCGATCGGCTCCGCCTGACGGTGCGCTGCTCGAAAGGGACCTATATCCGCAGCCTGGTTGCCGATATCGGCGCGGCCCTTGGGTGTGGTGCCCATGTCGGGCAGCTGCGCCGAACCGGCCTGGGCCCCTATCGCGACCCTGACATGCTTACGCCCGAAGCCCTTGAGGCACGGCTTGAAGACGATCCGGCAGCGCTTGCGGACTGGCTGTTGCCACCCGAGAGCGCCCTGACAGAGCATCCCGCGGCGGTGATCGACATGCCGCTGGTGACGGCGTTTCAGCATGGACAGAGCGTGCCTGCCGCGCCACGCCGGGCGGGCGTGGCGGAGGCCGATGCCGGGGCCGCAACCGCGGATGCCGACGTTGTGGCCGCCTTTGCCGGCGATAATACGTTTCTGGGCGTTGGAGTCTGGGAGGGGGATAACCGCCTCCGGCCGCGGCGATTGCTTGTTCAGCGAACCACCGGGGGCTAGAATGCCCCATTCTGTTAAATCAGCGAGTTAACCAGGAGTCATTGATGTCACTCAGCGCTCAGCAGAAAGAGGAGATTGTCCGCGACTACGGACGCTCCCAGGGCGATACCGGATCCCCCGAGGTCCAGATTGCCCTTCTCACCGCCCGCATCCAGCACCTGACCGAGCATTTCGGCACGCACAAGCAGGATCATCATTCGCGCCGCGGCCTGCTCAAGCTGGTCAACCAGCGCCGGCAGCTTCTCGATTATCTGCACCGCAAGAGTCTCGAGCGTTATCAGTCCGTCATCGAGCGACTCGGCCTGCGCAAGTAAGGCCAACGACCAACAGATCAGGGGTGAAATCGCAGTGACTCCAACCGCCATCAAGAAGTCGTTCCAGTTCGGTGAACAGACCGTCACGCTGGAAACCGGAAAGATCGCACGCCAGGCCAGCGGGGCCGTGCTCGTCAACATGGCCGATACCGTGGTGCTCGTCACCGTGGTCGGCAAGCGCGAAGAGGTGCCGGGCCGCAGCTTCCTGCCCCTGACCGTCAACTATCAGGAGCGCACCTACGCGGCGGGCAAGATCCCGGGCGGGTTCTTCAAGCGCGAGGGCCGGCCGTCCGAGAAGGAGACGCTGGTGTCGCGGCTGATCGACCGGCCCATCCGGCCCCTGTTCCCGGCGGGTTTCTCCAACGAAGTCCAGGTTGTGGCCACGGTCATTTCCATGAACCCCGACGTCGATGCCGATATCCCCGCCATGCTGGGTACCTCGGCAGCGCTCGCCATCTCGGGCATCCCCTTCGAGGGTCCCATTGGCGCGGCCCGCGTGGGCTATCGCGAGGGTGGTTTCCTGCTGAACCCCACGTTCACCCAGCTCGAGGACTCCGAGCTTGACCTGGTGGTGGCCGGTACTGAGGAAGCCGTGTTGATGGTGGAGTCGGAGGCCGACCGGCTGCCCGAGCAGACCATGCTCGATGCGGTGCTCTATGGCCACGAGCAGATGCAGACCGCCATTACCGCAATCAACGAGCTGGCCGCCGAGGCGGGCAAGCCACGCTGGGACTGGGCACCGGCGCCGACCGATGACACCCTTGCCGAGCGTGTCCGTGGCATTGCCGATGCCGCACTGACCGAGGCCTATGGGGTTGCCGACAAACAGGCACGCCAGGACGCCGTGGCGGCCGTGCGCGAGCGGGTCAACGCAGAGCTTGTGGCGGATGGCGACGACGCCGAGGGCTACAGTGGCGATGCCGTTGGCGAGGCCTTCAAGGCGCTCGAGAAGAAAATCGTCCGTGGCCGCATCCTCTCCGGCGCACCGCGCATCGACGGCCGCGATCAGAAAACGGTTCGCCCGATCGATATCGAGGTGGGCACGCTGCCGCGCACCCATGGCTCGTCGATTTTCACCCGGGGCGAAACCCAGGCCATCGTGGTGACCACGCTCGGCACCGGCCGGGATGCGCAGATCATCGATGCCATCGAGGGCGAGCGCCGCGAGCCGTTCATGCTGCATTACAACTTCCCGCCGTACTGCGTGGGCGAGACCGGCTTCATGGGCACGCCCAAGCGCCGCGAGATCGGCCACGGCAAGCTCGCCAAGCGCGGTATTCAGGCCGTCATGCCAGCGCCGGAAGACTGCCCTTATGTGGTGCGGGTCGTCTCCGAGATCACCGAGTCGAACGGCTCCAGTTCAATGGCCAGTGTGTGTGGCACGAGCCTGTCGCTGATGGATGCGGGCGTGCCGATCAAGGCGCCTGTCGCCGGCATCGCCATGGGGCTTATCAAGGAAGGTGACGACTTCGCCGTTCTCACCGACATCCTGGGTGACGAGGACCACCTCGGCGACATGGACTTCAAGGTTGCAGGCAGCGAGAACGGCGTGACCGCGCTGCAGATGGACATCAAGATCAACGGCATTACCCGCGAGATCATGGAGCGGGCATTGGAGCAGGCGCGTGACGGCCGTCTGCACATCCTTGGTCGCATGAACGATGTCATCGCCGAGCATCGTGATGAGATGTCGGCCTACGCACCGCGTTTGATCACGCTGCGCATCGACCCCGAGAAGATCCGCGACGTCATCGGCAAGGGCGGCGCGACGATTCGCCAGCTCACCGAAGAGACGGGGACCACCATCGACATCACCGACGATGGCACCGTCACGATCGGGTCGGTCGACAAGGCGGCCGGCGAAGAGGCGCGGCGTCGTATCGAGCTTCTCACGACCGATGTCGAGGTCGGGCAGGTGTACGAGGGCAAGGTCATCAAGCTGATGGACTTTGGCGCCTTTGTGAACATCCTGCCGGGCCGCGACGGCCTGGTGCATATCTCGCAGATCTCCAACCGCCGCGTCGAGAGCGTGTCGGATGAGCTCAGCGAGGGCCAGATGGTGCGCGTGAAGGTCCTGGAGGTTGACCGCCAGGGTCGGATCCGACTCAGCATCAAGGCACTCGAGGAAGAGGGCGCAGACAGCTAAGCCTGGCTGGATTCCGCCCGTTCACGACGCCCCGTTATCGGGGCGTCGTTGGTTAGAACGCGCGCTGCTGGCGCCGGAATTCGATCATTCGCTCCTGCGCCGCGATGGCATCGCTCAGCGTGTCGATGGACTCGCCCGGCAACAGGTCGATGAGTCGCGTGAAGATCTCGGCGGTGGTGAGCGAGTCACCCAGCGCGGTATGGCGGCCGCCGACACCCACACCCAGGCGTGCGGCGATGTGCTCCATCGTGTGCTCGCCGGTGTGGTCGTGCAGAAGAATCGACAAAAGCAGGGCGTCAAGCGTGGGGTTGCGGAATGTCACCCCGCTGATGCGTTGCTTGAGACGCAGAAAGCGCATATCAAAGGCAATATTGAACCCCACCAGCACCGCATCGCCGGCAAAGGCATGAAAGCGGCGCACGACCTCCTCCACGGGGGGCGCCTCGGCCACATCGTCCTGGCAAATGCCGTGAATGCTTGTGGCAAGGGCGGGGATGTCGCGCCCCGGGTTGGCCAGCAGCTCAAAGGTCTCGCCATGCATGACGCGCCCGCGGTGGATGCGAACGGCACCGATCGAGACGATCTCATCGCCCTGGCTGGGCTCGAGGCCCGTCGTCTCGCAGTCAAAGACAACATAGTCAAGATCACCCAGGCGGCGCTCGCCCTCATCGCCCAGCGGGCGAATGTCGTCTTCCATGGCAAAGTCGTACACCTCGGGCCGTGCGGGCACCTGTTCGGCCGCCTCGGTCTTCTCGGGTGCGCCGGGCAGCGGCAGGCGCAATAGCGCACGGCCGGTGCGTGAGAGATCCGGCTGGCTCCATGCGGTTGTGTCATGGCGCTGAAGTACCTCGCGCAAGGTCACGGTGCCCCCGACATCATCCAGCCCCGCGTCCAACCAGTGGTCAAGCTGGTCGGCCGCAATGACATCGCCCGACCAGTTCATGTCCACATACACCAGGCTGCCTTCCTCGCGGCCCGACAGGGCAACAGCGGAGACGTCCAGTTCGGTGCGCAGGCGCAGCAAAAGCGCTTCGATGACCTGCGAGAGCAGATAGGGCTCGGCCGACAGCCAGACGTCGGCCCGGCACTGAAGCCTTGGGAGGTGCTGGGCATGACTGCCGTGGCGGATGCCGTTGATCAGGCTGCCGAGATGGACATCCTCCAGACGCCAGTGCTCGGTGACCATTGAGGCCGTCTCGCTAGAGAGTGCCACAAAGCGCTCGGTGAGTTTGTCACGCTCTTCGGCAATGATGCTTGCAAAACGCTCGGCATCGGCCTTCAGGGCTTCGCGCTGCGCCAGTTGCAGGCTTTCGGCGGCCGCCCCCAGGCTGGTGAGCGGGTTGCGGAGGTTTTCAACGGCGGCACGCAGTGCCTGTTCGCGTCGAAGGGCCTCTCGAGTCTGGCGTGATACATCCTGCAGGGTCATGACAAAACCGGAGGTATCGGGATCGTCTGTGACCAGACGTGCAACCCGGCAGCGCAACAAGCGCTCACCGCTTGCGGTGGCGCAAACCAGTTCGGCGTCATCCGGCGCGCCGTTGTCGGCATTGGCGGCGAGCAGGGCGAGGGTGTGGCGCAGGGGGCCTTCGTTGAGCACCTCGCCCACGCTGCGGCCCAATCCAAGCGCCGGCTCGGCCGCCAGGAGCTCGCGGGTTGTCCGGTTGTAGAGCTGGATGCGGCCGTCACGGTCACAAACGATGACGCCTTCACGGATTTCTCGCAGGATGGTCTCGAGGCGGGTCTTGCGGGCCTCGATCTTGGTGGTCCACGCGGTCGCGGCGGCTTCCATGTCGTGCTGGGCACGGGCAATCCGGGTCCCAAGCGCGGTAATGGTATCGGGCAGGCGCTCAAGCCAGTGGCCAGGGGCGACCTCGAGCTGATGCCCGGGGTTTGAGCTTGCGAGTATGTTGGCCCCCCGCGCGGTGGCCACCAGAGGGCGGACGATACGCTGATCAATCAGCAGGCCGATGGCGCCCAGAATCAGTAGCGCGGTGAGCGCGAGCCCAACCAGGGGCCAACCCGCCGGCGCCTGATCCGATGGCAACAACCAACCCAGGCCGGCCAGCGTCAGCCACTGCAAAAGCAGGCCTGCGATAATGACGCCCCAGAGGCGGCGGCGCAGGCGCGGCAGGCGGAATGCCCGCACGCTCAGGCAGCCTCTCGGAGCAGCTCCTGCACCCGCGTCAGCACCAGCATGGGGTTGAATGGCTTGACGATGAAGTCCATTGCCCCGAGTGATAGTGCCTTTTCACGCTCGACCTCCAGGCCGCGCGTGGTCAGCATCAGGACGGGCAGATGGGAGAGCCCCGGTTGGTTGAGCAGAGCCTGGCAGAGGTCATAGCCACTTCCATCGGGTAGCACGGCATCCATGAGAACCACGTCGGGCCGGCGATCGCGCGCTACGCTGAGCGCCTCGTCGTAGCTGCCGGCGGTGGATACATGCAGCCCCGAATGTCCGAGCAGAAAGCCCAGCGATGCGCTGATATTGGTGTCACTGTCGACAATGAGAACATTTTTATACATGGCGAAAAACTCGACACCAGCGGTGTCGCCTCCTCCTCGCTGTTCTCCAGTATAGGGTATTCCCGTAGGGGGTTGTCGAGGTAATCTGCGTAAAATGTTTGCCAGATTTCCCGAGGGTCCTGATATGGCCGGTGCCAGTGCAGATGTGGAGTCCGGACGGGTTGCCCGTGAATTCCTGACCGCTTATGCGCCTTTTGATCGTTTTTCGAGCCGGCTTCGGCAGTATCTGGTCGACCATTGCGACCTGCAACGCTTCACGGCCGGCGAGGTAATCCTGGATCCGGGCGCCGGCCAGGTTGATCGTTTCCATCTCATTGTCCGCGGGCGCGTCGATGCGGAGCGCCCCGGGGTGGGTGAAGCGGGTGTCGAGCGCTTCGAGCTCGAGGCCGGCGAGAACTTTCCCATGGCGGCGTTGCTCGGGCAGCGGGCCACACGCACTTTCTATCGCGCGGGCACCGATGTCCTGTGTCTGCGCCTCCCGCGTGATGCGTTCGAGTACCTGCTGGGCGAGAGTGCCGCGTTCCGGGACTACTCTCTGCGCGGTGTGAGCAGTCTGCTTGATCAGGTCCAACGCGACATCCAGCAGCATGCGGCCGGTAATCTGGGCGGCGATGCCTCGCTCGATACCCCGCTCGGCGAGATGATGCATGCGAACCCGCTCAGCTGCGCGGCCGATCTGTCGATCCGTGCGGCGGTCGAGGCCATGCATGCCCGGGAAGTGGGCAGTATGCTGATCGTCGACAGCAGCGGCGCGCCGGCCGGTATTTTCACGCTGCATGATCTGCGCGCGGTCATTGCCGGTGGTCATGATCTCGAGGCGCCGATCCATGTTGTCATGACCGCCGACCCCTGCACGCTCACCACCGATACGTATGCGTTCGAGGCCGTGGTGGAGATGGCGCGGCGGCACATCCGCCACATGATCATCGTCGATGCCTCCGGAAAGCTGGCAGGCGTTGTCTCCGAGCGCGATATCTTTGCACTGCAGCGCATAAATCTTGTGCATCTTGCGCGCGCCATCACGGGTGCCGCGGATGTCGACGCCCTGGTTAATGCCCGCAATGACGTCGGTGCGCTCATCGATACCATGATGGCGCACGGGGCGGGGGTAGAGCAGATTACCCGCATCATCACACTGCTTAACGATCGCACGGTCACGCGCGCCATCGAGCTGTGTCTTGCCGATGCCGATGACCCGGGCGTGGCGTTTACCTGGATTGCGTTTGGCAGCGAGGGCCGCAGCGAGCAGACGCGGGTTACCGATCAGGACAATGCAATATTGTTCGACCCCGGCAGCGAGCCGCCGCAGGCGGTGCGCGCGCGGCTGCTGCCGCTCGCGCGGCGGATTAACGAGGTGCTCGACCGCTGCGGCTTTACCCTGTGCACCGGCAATATCATGGCAAGCAACCCCGAGCTCTGTCTCAGTTTTGCGGAGTGGGAGGCCACCTTCGAGCGCATGATTGCCAGCGCAACCCCGGAGAACCTGCTCAAATCCACGATCTACTTTGATTTTCGGCCGATCTGGGGGGACCTGACGGCCGGGGAGGCCCTGCATCGACGCGTGGTTGAAATGGCGGGCCAGAACAGTGTGTTTCTGCAGACCATGGCCGGTAACTGCATGGCCATCAAGCCGCCGCTGGGGATGTTCCGCGACTTTTCCACCGAAAAGGACGCCGATGGTGTCCAGCGCTTCGACCTCAAAGTCCGCGGCCTGACGCCGTTTGTGGATGCGGCGCGGGTCCTCTCGCTGGAGGCGGGTTGTGCCGAGTCCAACACGCCGCTGCGCCTGCGGGAGCTCGCCAATGCGGGTGTCCTGAGCGATGAGGATGCGGGCGCTTTCGAGCGCTCATTTGCCTTTGTCCAGCTTCTGCGCATGCGCGAGCACCAGCGCCAGTCGGCCGCCGGGGAGCCCATGGGCAATCGACTTGATCCGGAGGAGCTCAATCCGATGGACCGGCGTATCCTCAAGGAGGCGTTCCGCGAGGCCCGACGGCTGCAGAAAAAGCTCGAAGTGCGCTACCAGCTCTAGGGCAGAGCGCTCACGCCGGAGCCCGAGCTCTGGATCCGAGCCGGGCCTGATTCAGGCCTGATCCAGGCCATAAAAAAACCCCCGGGGCGTTGCCGCCACCGGGGGTTTTCCGATCATGCGGGCCGTCTATGAGGCCCGCGGGACCCGGATGCTCTCCACGAGATCCTGGATGTCCGCCGGCGGCGGCGCTGTTGCCCGCGATACCATCACCGCAACCGCGGCATTGATGATCGCGCCCACGGCACCGATCGACTGCGGGCTGATGCCAAACAGCCAGTACTCCGGCGTATCCGGCAGCATGTTGGTGCCCGGGACAAAGAACCAGCCCTTGAACACGAACACGTAGATCAGCGTGAAGGTAAGGCCCGAGAGCATGCCCGCCATGGCACCGGCACTGTTCATGCGACGGCTGAAGATGCCGAGCATGAGAACCGGGAACAGCGACGAGGCTGCCAGACCAAACGCGAGCGCCACCACCTGAGCCGCAAACCCGGGTGGGTTGAAGCCC
>CAJXMI010000007.1 GCA_913056145.1 uncultured Spiribacter sp. | reverse complement strand
TCCGTCGGGGAGGTCATGGACCTGCCCGACGCGGCGGTTCGACATATCCAGGCCCGTCGGCTGCGCCGCAGCGACGGGCTTGTGCTTTTTGACGGCAAGGGCGGCGAGTACACGGCGCGGCTGGACACGCTCGAAAAGCGCCGGGCCCAGGCCCGCATCGAGTCCTTTTCACCCCGCGAGGCCGAGCCGCCCGTGGCGGTCACCCTCCTCCAGGGCATCAGCAAGGGCGAGCGCATGGACTACTCGGTGCAGAAGGCCACCGAGTTGGGCGTTGCCCGGATCATTCCGGTCATCAGCGAGCGCTGCGTGGTGCGACTCGACACCGAGCGCTGGGCCAAAAAGCAGCGCCACTGGCAGGCCGTGGCCGTTGCCGCCTGCGAGCAGTGCGGCCGCAACCGCATCCCGCCGGTGGACATGCCCTGCGGGTTGGATGAAGCGTTAGGTCAGGTGGATGGTCTGCCCGGGGTTATCTTTGATACCGAGGGCGACCAGGCGGCCCAGGATCTGGCACGCAGCACTGCGCTGGCCACCCTCATCGGCCCCGAGGGCGGACTCGCCCCCGACGAGATTCAGCGCGTCGCCAATCTCGGCTGGCAACGTATTCGTCTGGGCCCGCGCATCCTGCGCAGCGACACCGCCCCCGTCGCGGCCCTCGCCGTCATTCAGACGGTGATCGGGGATCTTGGGTAGAGACAAGGAGACAGGGGCGTTCAGTCAGAATCGATTTCTTTGTTCATTGCTTGCAACAAGCCGAGCAACGACGGCAAGTCATCTTGAAGGATGCTCCACACCGTATCGTCATCAATTCCGAGATAGGCGTGGGCCAGACGATTTCTGGTCGCGATAATCAAGCGCCATGGCACTTTCGGGTACTGCGCTCTGACGCTCTCAGGAACGCGGCTCGCGGCTTCTCCGATCAGCTCCAGATTGCGGAGCGTCGCGTCATAAGTAATGCCACTGGCAAGAAAACTGCTCTGATCAAGTCCTTCCGTATAGCTCAATGCTCTCTCGGAGAACTCAATCATGTCCGCGATGTACAGATCCCATCGCCGTTCCTGAGGCTCAGACATCAACACGCTCCGCATTAATCGCTGCTCGAAGCTCGGGCCGCAGTGCCTTTTCGGTCACCAAATCGACGGGACAGCCGAGTTGATCCTCCAAATAGAACTGCACCCCGAAATACCGCCTCGAATCTGCCGGGCCATCAAAGGCCACAATCACGTCGACATCACTCTCAGGCTTTGCAACGCCATGAGCGGTTGAGCCAAAAAGGGCCAGTCGCTTCACACCATAGCGCTCTTTCAACTCGGCTTTGCTGTGACGAAGGACTCTAAGCGCCGGTTCCCTATCCACGATGCCTCCTGGTCTTCGGCCGACTGCACCTGAGGGTATTATGTGGCACTGATACCCTGTGGCAAGCCCGTCAGGAGATCCCATGCCACTACTGCCACGCCGGCCGCTCGCCGTCATCGTGATCGCGCAGCTCTTTGGCACCTCGCTGTGGTTCAGTATCAACGGGGTGTGGTTTTCGCTCGCCGCCGGGCTGGGCCTGAGCGAGGGCGACCTTGGGCGCCTGACGCTTAGCGTGCAGGCGGGCTTTATCCTTGGCACGCTGATCCTCGCGACAACGGGGCTCGCTGACCGCTTTCCCGCCAGTCGTATCTTTGCCGTGGCCAGCGTGCTGGGTGCACTGATGAACGCCGGTTTCATCCTGGCAGCCGCCGATCCGATGCCGGCAACCGGCCTGCGCTTTCTGACCGGGCTGTGCCTTGCGGGCATCTATCCGCTTGGCATGAAGCTGGTGATTGGTTGGACCCCCACCCATGCCGGGGCAGCGCTCGCCTGGCTCGTGGGCATGCTCACCCTGGGCACGGCCACACCGCATCTGCTGCGCGGCCTGACGCTGGGACTGCCCTGGGAATGGGCGCTGCTCGGCGCATCCGCACTCACGCTGATTGGCGGCGCGCTGGTCTGGCGCCTGGGCGATGGCCCGCACCTACCGCCCACCGCAGGCCCCATTGCCCTGCGTGGGGGCCTGGAGGCCCTGCGCTTTCCCGAATTCCGGGCGGCTGCCGGCGGTTATTTCGGGCATATGTGGGAGCTCTATGCGGTCTGGATGCTGGTGCCCCTGCTGGTCGCACGCGAATTGACCCGCCTGGGTGGCGGGCCCGCGCTGGTGCCATTCCTCTCCTGGCTCATCATTGGTATCGGCCTTGTCGGCTGCGTGATTGGCGGGCGCCTCAGCCGGCAGCGCGGCAGTGCCTGGGTGGCGGCGCGGGCGCTCACCATCTCGGGCGCGCTGTGCCTGATTTATCCCTTGCTGGCCGCGCTCGGGGCTCCGCCACTGGCACTCATTGCGCTGCTCTTTATCTGGGGCCTCACCGTCATCGCCGACTCGCCGCAGTTCTCGGCGCTCGCCTCGGCCAGCGCCCCGCCACATAGGGTCGGCGCATCGCTTGCCATCATGAACACCATCGGCTTTGGGCTGAGCATCCCCGCCATCTGGCTGACCGGCCAGCTCTGGGCCAGCCAGGGCCCCTGGGTGCTGCTGTGGCTGCTGCCCGGGCCGGTGCTGGGGTTGTGGGCATTGGGCCGGCGGCCAGCAGCAGCGGGCTGCGGCTGACAACCGGCATAACGCGGCCGCACTGATGCCCCGGCATCGCTGCCTGGCACCGCACTTGGCCCGCGGCGCCCCGATATGGGGCCGCCCGGCCAGACTTTGAACCATAAAGGTGCAACAGGCCGGCCCGTCCACGGCCATCGAGCGGCGCAACGATGCGCCGGCCAGGGCCTGCACGACGGGCATCATCGACATTTCGGGCCAAACTGGCAGGAATGTTGCATTGCAAAGCGCGGGTACACGGGACCCCCGGCGGATCGGCCTCTGGCAGCCCGCCGCTACAATTTGGTGAGTAATGGGACGCTAGGGTTCCGGTCCGCATCGCGGGCGTCTGGTCCAAGAGCATCCGACCTCTCCTGAAGGGGTTACACGGCGGGACAAAAGCCCGGGAGATTCGTCGAGGACCTCCCGTGTGTATTTCCCGACCAACCCGACAGGAGACGGCCATGAAACGTCCCAGCAAGTCCTTCCGCCGCGGCCTGCGCCGCATCACCCCCGCGCTCGTCGCACTCACCCTTGCCATTCCGGGCTCTGGCGTTGCCCAGGAGCGCGACAGCTTCCGCATTGCCTGGAGCATCTACGTAGGCTGGATGCCCTGGGGCTACGGCGAGAGCTCGGGCATTGTCGATAAATGGGCCGATCGCTACGACATCGAGATCGATGTGGTGCAGATCAACGACTACATCGAGTCCATCAACCTCTACACCGCCGGCGAGTTCGACGGCGTGACCGTGACCAACATGGATGCCCTCGCCATCCCCTCGGCCAGCGGGGTGGACACCACCCTCGCCATCGTGGGCGACTTCTCCAACGGCAACGACGGCGTTGTCCTGAAAGGCAGCGATGACCTGGCCGATATCGAAGGCCGACGCGTCAACCTGGTGGAGCTCTCGGTATCGCATTATCTGCTGGCCCGGGCGCTCGAGTCGGTCGACATGACCGAGCGAGACGTGACCGTGGTCAACACCTCGGATGCGGATATCGTGGGGGCGTTTTCAAGCCCGGATGTCACCGCGGCGGCCACCTGGAACCCGCAGCTAAGCGAGCTTGGCGCCATGCCGGATGCCAACGTGGTCTTCGACTCCTCGGACATCCCCGGCGAGATCATCGACACCCTGGCGCTCAACACCGAGGTCCTCGAGGCCAACCCCGAGCTGGGCATGGCCCTTGCTGGCGCCTGGTACGAGATCATGGCCAACATGTCGGCGGATAACGACACCGGCGTCGAGGCCCGCACCGAGATGGCCGAGGCGGCGGGGACGGATCTTGCCGGCTATGAGCTCCAGCTCGACAGCACCGAGATGTTCTATGACGCCGCGGATGCCGTGGACTTTGTGACCAGCGACCAGCCGCAGACCACCATGGATAACGTGCGCCAGTTTGCCTTCGATCGCGGTCTGCTGGGTGCCAGCGCCCAGAGCCCTGATTTCGTGGGCATCGAGTTTGCGGATGGTTCGGTGCTGGGCTCATCCAGCAACGTGAAGTTGCGCTTTACCGACGAGTACATGCGCATGGCCGCCGAGGGCGAGCTGTAGGGCCAATGGGTCGTCCGGGGGCGGCGCTGCCGCCTCCGGCCCCCTGTTACGCACACCCCACACAATGAAACGACTGATCAATCAACGCCCCGGACGGGTGCTCGGCGCCGTGCTGGCCCTGCTGCCGTTTGCGCTGGTGGTGCTTGCCTACATGGCGGCATCGGCCGCCCGGCTGGCCGACAACCCCGGCGACAAGCTGCTGCCCTCGCTCATGAGCATGGCAGAGGCGCTGGTACGCCTGGCCACCGAGCCCTCGCGGCGCACCGGCGAGATCCTGCTGTGGGCCGACACGGCAGCCAGCCTGGCGCGACTGCTGACCGGGGTGGCGATCAGCATGGCCCTGGCGCTGATCGTAGGCACGGCCACAGGCCTGATCCCCTATCTGCGCCGCTCGCTATCCCCGTTCCTCGCGGCGCTGGCCATGATTCCTCCGCTCTCCATTCTGCCCATTCTGTTCATCACCTTTGGTGTCGGTGAGCTGTCCAAGGTGGTCCTGATCATCTTTGGCATCCTGCCGTTCATGATGCGCGACCTGCAGCAGCGCGTGGAGGAAATCCCCGGCGAGCAGTTCGTCAAGGCCCAGACCCTGGGCGGCTCGACCTGGCAGATCCTGCTGCGGGTGGCCATCCCGCAGACCCTGCCGCGGCTGTTTGACGCTACCCGGCTCGCGCTGGGCGCCGCCTGGCTCTTTTTGATTGCGGCCGAGGCCATTGCCGCCGAACAAGGGCTTGGCTATCGCATATTCCTCGTCCGCCGCTATCTCGACATGCAGACCATCCTGCCCTACGTGGCGTGGATCACGCTGCTTGCCTTTTCACTCGACTGGCTACTGCGGCGCGTTAACCACTGGCTCTTTCCCTGGTATGTGACGGGGCGGGCGAAATGAGCATTATCGAAGCCAAGAACCTGTGGAAGGAATACGGCCGCGATGTGGTCCTTGAGGATGTCCATCTGCGCGTGGCCGCCGGCGACTTCGTCACTGTCGTCGGCGCCTCGGGCTGCGGCAAGAGCACCTTTTTGCGCATGCTCCTTGGCGAGGAGACACCCACCCGCGGCACCTTGCTGCTGGATGGGGCGGCCATGCCTGAAGAGCCCGGACCGGATCGCGGCGTGGTGTTTCAGAAGTACTCGGTATTCCCGCATCTCACCGCCCTTGGCAACGTGCTGCTGGCCGAGGAGCTGGAGCAGGCCAATATCACCGCTCGCCTATTGGGCCGGCCGCGGCGCGAGGCCATGGCACGCGCGCAGGCAATGCTCGAGCGCGTCGGGCTTGCCGATGCCGCCGACAAATACCCCAGCCAGCTCTCGGGCGGCATGCAGCAGCGCCTCGCCATTGCCCAGGCGCTGATGAAAAACCCGCGCATCCTGCTGCTCGACGAGCCCTTCGGCGCGCTCGACCCCGGCATCCGCAAGGACATGCACGCGCTCATTCTCGAGCTCTGGGAGCGCCTCGACATCACCATCTTCATGGTCACCCACGACCTGAAGGAAGGCTTCGACCTGGGCACCCGCCTGCTGGTGTTCGACAAGACCCGGGTCGACCCGCATGCCCCCAACGCCTACGGGGCAACGATCACCTACGACATCCCGCTGCAGCAGGGCCTCCGGTCGGACGACCGGCTGCCGGCCGCCGTGCGCGCGGGGCTTTCATCCACCCCCGATGAGGAGAGTGCCTGATGCACGCTACCCCCATTGCCGAGACCCGCATCGTGCACCGCGAGACGGTGCCCGGCGCGCGCTACTGGTCGATGATCATCAAACGCGGCCACACGCTGCGCCTGACCGACCTCGACGGCTGCGCCAACGCGGCCCTTCTGGCCTACAACCCGCATAACCCGCTCGAGCGCTACAACATGGCCGACACGCTCAAGGGCCAGCATGTCAGTCGCCTTACCCGCGGCAACATGCTGTTCTCGGACATGGGCCGGGCGCTGTTTTCGATCACCGAGGACACCGTGGGCTGGCATGACCCGATCGGCGGCATCAGCGATGCCGGGCTGATCCGCGCGCGCTATGGCGAGGCCAGCTTTCAGGACCACTGGAACGACTTCTACCGCGATGGCCGGGAGTTGTTTCTGATCGAACTGGCCAAGTGGGGCCTGGGCCCGCGCGATCTGGTTATCCCCGTTAACTTCTTTCAGAAAGTCAGCGTGGATGACGACGGCGATCTGCACTATCACGCCGATCACAGCCATCCGGGCGCCAGCGTGGATCTGCGGGCCGAGACCGACAGCCTGGTCGTGCTGACCACAGCACCCCATCCCATGGCGCCCGGCCCGGATTACCGGCCCGGCGCGGTGGCGGTATCCATCTTCCGCTCGGCCCCGGTCGCGGATGACGACGTCTGCATCCACCACGCCCCGGAAAACGCCCGGGCCTATGCCAATACGCTGATCGCCAACTGCCAGGAGTAAGACTCGTGCCTGCAATGAACCTGCAAGAAAGCATGCTCGACCCGAAGGATGCCGTGCGTCGCGAGACCGTCCCGGCCGGCGAGTGGTGGATGGCCGAGCTTCGCCAGGGGCAGACCCTGCGCATTGTCGATGTCGAGGGCAACGAGGCCGCCGATACGCTTTTCTACAGCCTCGCCGACCCGACCGGCGAGCGCTACAGCGCCATTGATACCGCCCAGCGCCAGGGCAACGTGTATCTGACCACCGGCTCGCCGCTCGTCTCGAGCAACGGCAATGTCATGCTGACCATCACCGCCGACACCTGCGGCCGCCATGACACGCTGGGCGGGGCCTGCTCGGCCGAGGCCAATCAGATGCGCTACGCGCTCGAGAAAAAATCAATGCACTCCTGCCGCGACAATTTTCTGCACGCTGTCCAGGAAAGCCCGTACGGCCTGACCAAGCGCGATGTCGTGAGCAATATCAACTTCTTCATGAACGTCCCGGTCACGGCCGAGGGCGGGTTGAGCTTTCAGGACGGCATCTCGGGCCCGGGCAAGTACGTGGAGATGCGCGCCGCAATGGATGTGATCGCACTGGTCTCGAACTGCCCGCAGCTCAACAATCCTTGCAGCGGCTTTAATCCGACCCCGCTCGAGATGATCATCTGGGACTGACGGCGGCCGCCGGGGACGACCCCGGCGCGCCTTGCGCACAGGCGGGACGACCCGCCCCGATACAACCGGATCAAGCATGTTCAGCAAGGTATTGATTGCCAACCGTGGCGCCATCGCCTGCCGCATCGAGCGCACGCTGCGCGAGCTCGGGGTGACGAGCCTGGCCGTCTACTCCGAGGCCGATCGCACGTCGCGCCACGTCCACGAGGCTGACGAGGCCGTCGCGATCGGCCCCGCCCGCGCCAGCGACTCCTATCTCAATGCCGAGCGCATCCTTGCCGTCGCCCAGCAGCATGGCGCCGAGGCCATCCACCCCGGCTATGGCTTTCTCTCGGAGAACGCCGACTTTGCCGAGGCCTGCGAGGCGGCAGGGATCGCCTTTATTGGCCCCACGCCGGCGCAGATTCGTGAGTTTGGGCTCAAGCACACCGCCCGCGCGCTCGCCAGAGCCAATGACGTGCCACTCCTGCCCGGTACCGGGTTGCTCGTCGATGTTGATGAGGCCCTCGCGCAGGCGCAGCGCATCGGCTACCCGGTGATGCTGAAAAGCACGGCCGGCGGGGGCGGCATTGGCATGCAGCTGTGTGACGATGCCGCCGGGCTTGAGACGGCGTTTCACTCGGTGCAACGCCTGTCGCAGAACAACTTCTCGGACAGTGGGATATTCCTCGAGAAATTCATCCCCAACGCCCGCCACATCGAGGTGCAGATCTTTGGTGACGGCGCGGGCGAGGTCATCGCCCTTGGCGAGCGCGACTGCTCACTGCAGCGCCGTCACCAGAAGGTGATCGAGGAGACGCCCGCGCCCAACCTGCCAGCGGCAACCCGCAAGGCCCTGCATGAGGCCGCCGAGCGTCTGGGCCGCAGCGTCGCCTATCGCTCGGCCGGCACGGTGGAGTTTCTCTTTGATGCCGATACCGGTGCGTTCCACTTTCTTGAGGTCAACACCCGGCTCCAGGTCGAGCATGGTGTCACCGAGGCGGTCACTGGCATCGACCTGGTGGCCTGGATGCTCAGCGCGGCGGCGGGCGAGCTCGACCGCCTGGGTGAGCGCCGCCCCGGGCCGCCGGATGGTCACGCCATTCAGGCACGCGTCTACGCCGAAGACCCTGGCAAGGACTTTCAGCCCGCCACCGGGCTCATCACCGAGGCGGTCCTGCCGGCCGACTGCCGCGTGGATACCTGGATCGAGCGCGGAATCGAGGTCACCCCCTACTACGACCCCATGCTTGCCAAGGTGATCGTGCACGCCGGAGAGCGCGATACGGCATTGACCCGGCTCGGCGCGGCACTGGATAGCATGCGCATCGACGGCGTCGTGACCAATCTTGACTACCTGCGCGCCGTAACCCGTATGCCAGCGCTCGTGGCTGGCCAGGCCGTTACCCGGAGTCTGGCGGATTTCCGGCATGACACCGCCCGGATCGACGTCATCAGCGCCGGCACGCTGACCACGGTGCAGGACTGGCCCGGCCGTGTTGGCTATTGGGACATCGGGGTGCCGCCCTCCGGGCCCATGGACAGCCTGGCCTTTCGGCTGGGCAACCGCCTGCTGGGTAACGCCGAGACGGCCAGTGGCCTGGAGATCACCGCCCAGGGGCCCACGCTGCGCTTTTCATACACCACCCGGGCCGTGCTCACCGGTGCCACCATGCGCGCGACCTGCGGGGAGCGCGAGGTACCGGCATGGACAGTCTTTACGGTAAACGCGGGCGAGACCCTGCGCATTGGCGGCGTGAGTGGCGCGGGCATCCGCGCCTATCTGCTTGTGCAAGGCGGGCTCGATGTCCCGCTGCACATGGGCAGCCGCGCCACCTTTACGCTGGGCCAGCTCGGCGGTCACGGCGGCCGGGCTCTGACGGCAGGCGATGTCCTCACGCCGGGCCCGGCAACCGCCGCGCCGACAACGCCGCTCACAGCGCCGGGGCAGTGTGTGCCCGAGGCCATCATCCCGTCCATGAATGGGCACTGGACGCTGCGTGCCATGTCCGGCCCGCATGGCGCGCCTGATTTCTTCACGCCCGCCGACATCGAGGCGTTTTTCAGCACCGACTGGGAGGTGCACTACAACTCGAGCCGCACCGGCGTGCGCCTGATCGGCCCCAAACCGGACTGGGCCCGCGAGGACGGGGGCGAGGCCGGGCTGCATCCCTCCAACATCCATGACAATGCCTATGCCATTGGCAGCGTCGATTTCACCGGCGACATGCCCGTGATCCTGGGCCCGGACGGCCCGAGCCTGGGCGGGTTTGTGTGCCCCGCCACGGTCATTGATGCCGATCTGTGGAAGCTCGGCCAGCTGCGGCCCGGCGATACCCTGCGTTTTCAGGCGGTTGGCCGGGACGAGGCCCGCCAGGCGGCCGCCGAGCAGGCGGCCATGATTGCCACCCTGCAGCCGCCGGCACCCCGGGCCGCGCCGGATCCCATTGCCCCCGCCAGCCCGATCATCAGCCGCCGCGAGGGCTCGTCGCAGCGGCCCGAAGTAACCTATCGAGCGGCCGGCGATCGCTATCTGCTCGTGGAATACGGGCCCATCGTGCTCGACCTGGCGCTGCGCTTTCGCGTTCAGGCGCTGCTGGAGTGGCTGACGGCACTCAATATCCCGGGCGTGATCGAAATGACGCCCGGCGTGCGCAGTCTGCAGATCCACTTCGACCCCGGCCAGCTCCCGGTGGAGCGACTGCTCGACATCCTCGAGCAGTCCGAGGCCGAGCTCACCCATCAGGCCGAGGCCGAGCTGCCCTCGCGCATCATCCATCTGCCACTGGCCTGGGATGACAGCCAGACCCGGCTTGCGACCGAGAAGTACATGCAGTCGGTGCGCCCCGATGCGCCCTGGTGCCCGCACAACATCGAGTTCATCCGCCGCATCAACGGGCTCGAGGACGAGGCCGAGTTGCGGCGCATCGTCTTCGACGCCTCCTATCTGGTCATGGGGCTGGGCGATGTCTACCTCTCCGCCCCGCTTGCGACCCCGATCGACCCCCGGCACCGGCTGGTCACCACCAAGTACAACCCGGCCCGCACCTGGACGCCCGAAAACGCGGTGGGCATCGGCGGCTCATATCTGTGCATCTACGGCATGGAGGGCCCCGGCGGCTATCAGTTTGTCGGCCGCACGCTGCAGATCTGGAACCGCTATCGCACCACGCCCGAGTTCCAGCAACCCTGGCTGCTGCGGTTTTTTGACCAGATCCGCTTCTACGAGGTGAGCGAGGCCGAGCTGATGGACATGCGCGCGGCCTTCCCCGGCGGCGGCCTGCGCCTCGACATCGAGGAGACCACCTTCTCGCTGGCCCGGCATCAGCAATTCGTGGCCGCCAACCAGGCCAGCATCGAGGCATTCAAGACCCGCCAGCAGGCGGCCTTCGAGGCCGAGCGTCAGCGCTGGATCGCCAGCGGCCAGGCCGACTTTGCCACCGAGTCCGAGCCGCCGGCCCCGGTGGAGGAAGGGCTTGAACTGGATGATGGCGAAGACGCGATCGAGGCGGACGTCCACGGCAGCATCTGGACGGTTGATGTGGGCGAAGGCGATCGCGTCAGCCCCGATGCCGCGCTGCTGGTCATTGAATCCATGAAAATGGAGATCCCCGTCCATGCCCCACGGCCCGGGGTGATCAAGCGGGTGCTCTGCGAGCCGGGCCGTCCGGTGACCCCAGGCCAGCCCCTTGCTGTTATTGAATGGGAGACTGACTGATGGACACGATCGCCGATCTTCTCGTGGCCTATCGCACGGGCGCACTCACTCCACGCGGGCATCTGCCCGGCATTCGCCGGGTCATTGCCGAGTCCGATCCGCACAATGCCTGGATCACGGTCATCGACGAGGCCCTGCTCGAGTCCCATATCGCCCGGCTTGAGCAGGCGGATCCCACAACCCTGCCGCTCTACGGCATTGCGTTTGCGGTCAAGGACAATATTGATGTGGCGGGGCTGCCGACCACGGCCGGATGCCCCGACTACCAATATCGGCCCGATGACTCGGCGACCGTCGTCCAGCGTCTGATCGACGCCGGCGCGGTGCCCATGGGCAAGACCAATCTGGATCAGTTTGCCACCGGGCTCGTCGGCGCCCGTTCGCCCTACGGGCCCTGCCGGAACGCCTTTGATACCGAGCGGGTGTCGGGCGGGTCCAGCTCGGGGTCGGCCGTTGCCGTGGCACTGGGTCGGGTGAGTTTCTCGCTGGGAACCGACACCGCCGGGTCGGGCCGCGTGCCGGCGGCCTTCAATAACCTGGTTGGCCTCAAGCCAAGCCGCGGGCTGCTCAGTACCCGGGGCGTTGTGCCGGCCTGCCGCAGCCTGGACTGCGTGAGCATCTTTGGCCTGTGCGCCGACGATGTTCAACGGGTCTTTGCCGTGGCGCAGGCTTACGACTCGGCGGACCCCCTGTCGCGTGCAATGCAGTCACCCGAGCCGTTGCGCGCCGATATCCCCGCCCATGGCTTTCGTTTTGGCGTGCCAACCGAGGCCGGACTGGCGGCGCTCGATGCCGCGGCCGACCGCGCAGCATTCGATGCGGCCATCGCCGGCCTGGAGGCCCTGGGTGGTGTCGCCGAGCCGGTCGACCTTGGCCCGTTTTTTGAAGCCGCGCGGCTGCTCTATGAAGGGCCCTGGGTGGCGGAGCGCTACAGCGCCATCCGCGAATTCATCGAGTCACGGCCCGAGGCGTTGCTGCCAGTGACCCGCCAGATCATCGGCGGCGGCGCAACGCCCCTCGCCTGCGATCTTTTTGCCGCCGAGCATCGCCTGGCCGAGCTTCGACGCGAGACCGAGGCCGTCTGGTCGACGCTGGATTGCATCGTGACCCCGACCGCGCCGACCCTGCCCACGCTGGCCGCTGTCGAGGCCGATCCGATCGGCGTCAACAGCCAGCTGGGTTACTACACCAACTTCATGAACCTGCTCGACCTGAGCGCCGTTGCCACACCCGCCGGATCTGGCGCCAACGGCCTGCCCTTTGGCATCACCCTGTTCGCGCCCGCATTCATGGATGCACCACTGCTCAACCTGGCCGGAAGACTGCAACGGCAGCTGGCACTGCCCCTTGGCATCAGCGAGCGCCCGGTGCCACATGAGGCGCCTGCCGGCCTCGACCACGGCGCCCATCGCCTGCCCATCGCCGTATGCGGCGCCCACATGAGCGGCCTTCCGCTCAATCATGAACTCACCGAGCGCGGCGGACGCTTTTTGCGCACCAGCCAGACAACGCCCGAGTATCGCCTGGTTGCCCTGCCCGGCGGGCCGCCAACGCGCCCCGGCCTCGTCCGTGTTGATGAGGGCGGCAGCGCCATTGAGCTCGAGGTCTGGACATTGCCGCGTCGCGCGGTCGGCGACTTCCTCGCCGGCATCCCCGCGCCCCTCGGACTGGGGCAGGTGCGACTGGCCGACGGCGACCCGGTACCGGGGTTTCTCTGCGAGGCCGCAGCCGTCACCCCGGACGCCGAGGATATCTCCGCACTCGGCTCGTGGCGCCGCTACGCCGGGCGCTCCTGAAAAAGCGCATGGCTTGCCAGGGGATGCGCGGACACCCCCCGTATCCCCTATACTGGCCGCATGGATAGCACCATCAACTCTCCGGAGCTGGCCCGGGTCCGCGACTTCCTCGCGGAGCAGGCGGATATCACCCTTGCCGTGGTATTCGGCTCGATGGCTCGCGGCGAGGCCAACGATGACAGTGACCTCGACGACTTTCGAGCCTTCGCATACGCAGTATCCGCCTGCCGGGATTAATGACTGACCGCACCCGCTGACCTCATCGGCTACACTGTTGCGACCGTAAAGCCGCCGAACAGAGGAGCCCTGCATGGCCTACCGCCTCGGGGTCGTCATGGACCCCATCGAAGGGATCACGCCCTACAAGGACACCACGCTTGCGATGCTGCTCGAGGCGCAGCGGCGGGGCTGGGAGATCCGCTACCTGACCCTGGCCGATCTGTCGCTGCGCGATGGCGTGGCCTATGGCGATGGCGCGCTGCTGGAAGTGCGCGACGACAACAACGACTGGTACACCCTGGGCGAGCGTGATGAAGAGGCGCTCGAGAACCTCGACGCCATTCTGATGCGCAAGGACCCGCCCGTGGACAGCGCCTATGTCTACGCCACCCAGATCCTGGAGGTGGCCGAGCGTGCCGGCGTGCTGGTGGTCAATCGGCCCGCCGGGCTGCGCAACGTCCAGGAGAAGCTCTCGATCGCGCAGTTCCCGCAGTGCTGCACCCCGACGGTTGTCGAGATGAAGGCCGAGCCGCTCAAGGCCTTCATCAACGCCCAGGAGCGTGCGGTATTAAAGCCGCTGCATGGCATGGGCGGCGAGGCGATTTTTGTGGTGTATGCCGGCGACCCCAACACCAGCGTCATCATCGAGCAGCTCTCCGAGCGGGGCACGCGCTACGTCATGGCGCAGCGTTATCTGCCCGAGATCAGCGAGGGCGACCGCCGCATCCTGGTGGTGGATGGCCAGCCGGTGGATTTTGCCCTGGCACGGCTGCCGGCGGCCGGCGAGAGCCGCGGCAACCTCGCGGCCGGCGGCCGGGGCGTGGCCCGCCCCCTGACCGAGCGGGAGCACTGGATCGTCGAGCAGGTCCGCCCGTTGCTGGCCGAGCAGGGCATCCTCTTTGCCGGCCTGGATGTGATCGGCGGCTATCTCACCGAAATCAACGTCACCAGCCCCACCTGCGTGCGCGAGATCGACGCCCAGCAGGGCACCAACATCGCCGGCGAGCTCTTTACGGTGATCGAGCACCGCCTGCTCGGCCGGCGATGAGCGGCCACGGCACCTATCTGGGGTTCGACGTCGGCGAAAAACGCCTTGGCGTTGCGGTGGGCGAGACCCTCACGGGCCATGCCCGCGCGCTCGAGGTCATTCGCTGCCGGCAGGGCGTCCCCGACTGGGCGCGCGTGGGCGCACTGCTGGGCGACTGGCAGCCCACTGCGCTGGTGGTTGGCATGCCGCGTCACAGCGATGGCACGGCATCGCACAGCACACGCCTTGCCGAGCGCTTCGCCGGCGAACTCGCGCGGCGCAGCGGTACAGCCGTGCATCGCATCGATGAGCATCTCTCAAGCCATGCCGCGGCCGACTCCCTGCGCGAGCGCGGGGCCCGTACGGACGTGCTGGATGCCGAAGCAGCGCGTATCATTCTGGAAACCTGGTTTGGCGAGCAGTTTTCGTGACCCATCATCTGCCCCACATTGAACCGCTTCTCGATACCCTCACCCACCGCGTCGAGGCGCTGATCGATGCCGAGGGGCAGGAGCGCTGCGCGCTCGTCGGCATCCACCAGGGCGGTGCCTGGCTGGCCCGGACTCTGCAGGAGCGACTCGGGCTGCCAGGCGAACCGGGAGCGCTTGATATCGCCTTCTATCGCGATGATCTGGACCGCGCCGGCCTGCAAGGCACCGTCCGGCCCACGCGCATGCCACTCGATATCGACGATCGGGTGATCATTCTGGTTGATGACATCCTCTACACCGGGCGCACCATTCGCGCGGCCCTCAACGAGATCTTCGACTATGGCCGGCCGGCGGCCGTGCGCCTGGTCGTCCTGCTGGAGCGCCCGGGCCGGCAGTTGCCGATCGCCGCCGACATTGCCGCGCAGACCATCGAGCTGCCGCCGCGCCAGCGCGTCAAACTGCGCGGCCCCGACCCCCTGCACCTGGTCATCGAGGAGGCCCGGGCATGAGTGTGCAGATCGACCATGACGGCCGCCTGCGGCACTTTCTGACCACCGAGGGCCTTGACCCGGCGCTCCTTGAGCGCATTCTCGATACCGCCGAGTCGTTCTCGGGCGTCATTGGCAAATCGGTCAAAAAGGTGCCGTTGCTGCGCGGTCGCACCGTCATCAACCTCTTTTTCGAGTCGAGCACCCGCACCCGCACCACCTTCGAGCTGGCGGCCAAACGGCTGTCGGCCGACGTTCTCAACGTCAGCGCCGACACCACGGCCACCAAGGGCGAGAGCCTGCTCGACATGCTGCGCAACCTGCAGGCCATGCAGGCCGACATGTTTGTCATTCGTCATGCCGAAAGCGGCGCTGCCGAGTACTTCGCCCGCCATGTCGATCCGGGTGTCGCGGTGCTGAACGCTGGCGATGGCTGGCATGCCCACCCCACCCAGGCCATGCTCGATGCCTTTACCATTCGCCGCCACAAGGGCCACTTCGAGCCGCTGCGCATTGCCATTGTGGGCGACATCCGCCACTCGCGCGTGGCCCGCTCGCAGATTCATGCGCTGAATGGCCTGGGCGCCGGCGAGATTCGCGTCATTGCCCCGAACACCCTGCTGCCGGCCGATATCGACTCGCTGGGCGTGCAGGTCTACACCGACCTGAGCGCCGGGCTGCGCGACGTGGATGTTGTGATCGCCCTGCGGCTGCAGCGCGAGCGCATGCAGGGTGCATTGCTGCCCGGCGAGGCCGAATACTTCCGCCACTACGGCCTCACCGAGGCGCGCCTGGGGCCAGCCCACCCCGAGGCCATCGTCATGCACCCCGGGCCCATCAACCGCGGGGTCGAGATCGATTCCGCCCTGGCCGACGGCCCGCGGTCGGTCATCCTGGATCAGGTCACCAACGGCATTGCCGTGCGCATGGCGGTCATGACCATGGTGCTTGGCGTGGCCCCCGACAGCGCACGGGAGGAAGCATGAGCCGTATCCTGATCACCGGCGGCCGTCTGCTCGATCCCGCCAGCGGCCTGGACGAGACCGGTGATGTCGCGATTGCCGATGGGCGCATCGTGGCCCTGGGCGGCGCCATTGCCGACTTCACCCCGGAGCAGACCATCGATGCCTCGGACCAGTGGGTCATGCCTGGTCTGATTGACCTTGCCGCACGCCTGCGTGAACCGGGCGCCACCCGCAAGGCCGACATCGCCAGCGAGGCCCGCGCCGCTGCCGCGGCCGGCATCACCACTCTCGTGATGCCCCCGGATACCGACCCGGTCATGGACACCCCTTCGGTTGTCGATCTGGTCAACCATCGCGCGCACCAGGCCGGCGCCGCCCGCGTCGTACCCCTCGGGGCCCTCACCCGCGGTCTGGCCGGCGAACAGCTCCCCGGCATGGCCGCCCTGGCCGCAGCCGGCTGCCCCGCCGTCAGTGACGCCGGCCGCCCCCTGCGCGATGGCCTGGTGCTGCGGCGGGCCCTTGAATATGCCAGCACCTTCTCGCTGCCTGCCATCCTGACGCCCGTTGACCCCGATCTGGGCCAGGGCTGCGTCCATGAAGGCCCGACGGCCACCCGTCTTGGCCTGCCCGGCATCCCGGTAGCGGCCGAAACCGCCGGCCTGGGCCGCCAGATTGCCATTGCCAGCGCCACCCGCGCGCGGGTGCACTTCTCCCGTCTGTCGAGCGCAGCCGGCGCCCGACTATTCGCCGCCGCCCGGCGTGAGCAGCGCGAAATCAGCGCCGATGTGGCCATCCATCAGCTCTTTCTGACCGACCAGGATCTCATGGGCTACGACCCACGCTTTCATGTCGACCCGCCGCTGCGCGACATCGTCGACCGCGAAGCCCTGCGCCAGGCCGTCGCCGATGGCGTAATCGACATCATCTGCTCCGATCACCAGCCCCACGATCGCGACGCCAAGGACGGGCCATTTGCCAGCACCGCCCCGGGCGCCGCCGGCATCGACACCCTGTTGCCGCTGGTACTGCGCCTGGTACGCGAGGGCGTGCTGCCACTGCAGCGCGCGCTGGCCGCCGTCACCGTGACCCCCGCCAGGCTGCTCGGCCTGGAGGCTGGCCGGCTCGAGACCGGTGCCGTCGCCGACATCACCGTCGTTGCCCAGAACAACCCCTGGTTCTGCACGCCCGAGACCCTCCGAAGCCGTGGCCACAACTCCCCTTTCCTCGGCTGGGAATTCGACACCCGTGTCACCCATACCCTGGTCGATGGCCACCGCATCCATGACGCCAGCGCGGCTGATTGACGCCACACCGGTTGTTGATGACTGGTGGCTGATCCGCCTTGCCTGGACCGGCGAGGCCCCGCAGCCCGGACAATGGCTATGGCTCGACGTCAATGACCGCCGCGTCTGCCTGCCCGTGCGCGACGCCGACGCCGGCGAAGGCTGGCTCGCCGGCGTCATCCCCGGGACCGCCCTGCCCGGCCCCCTCGGCCCCGGTACCCGCGTTCATATCTCGGCGCTGCAGGGCAACGCGGTTGCGCCCGCCAACGCCCAGCCTCTCCTGATCCTCGGCGAAGACCTCGGCATCGGCCCGGCCCTCGCCCTCGCTGAACGTCACGCCGCGCAGGTCCGGCTGGTGCTGCTCGGCGGCTGCCATGGCATACCGGGGCGCCTTGCCCCGTCGCGCTTTTTCGTCCCGGCACTGACCGACACCGCCATCGCGGGTGTATCGAGCCTGGAGCAGGCTGGCGTGCCTGCGCGCATCGCACTTGCCGACGAGCGGCCGGGCGTTCATGAGGGCCGTGTCGCCGAGCTTCTGGGGCGCTATCTGGCCGACACACCTCAGGCTGAGCGGCAGGCCCTCGAGCTGGTGGCCTTCACGCCCTGGGGCGCTCTGCAGTCCGCTCGCGAGGCCCTTGTCGCCAGTCTTCGCGCTGTGCAGCTGGTTGAGCTGCCTCGGGGGCAGGCTGGTCTCTAACCTTCATTTCGGTTTTTGCCGTGCCATGCCGCTTCCGCGGCCGTGCTGTGCCGCTTCCGCACACTTCCCCCGGGCTCACGAGACTCGCGGGGCAGCCGAACCGCCGCTACACACTGACGGGCTCATCAAGATCGCCCGGGGGAAGCATGCGAAATCGGCAAGCCCGGGATCCGGTGGCGGCCCTGGGCTTTTTGAGAGGTGCCTGGCGATCCGGCGGTGCTCCCCGGATCCCTCGGGCATAAAAAACCCCCGCCGGAGCGGGGGTTGGCAGGGCGCGGCTAACCGCGCGGTTTAGACGCTGTAGTAGAGATCAAACTCCACGGGGTGCGTCGTCATGCGCAGCTGCAGCACTTCCTCACGCTTGAGCTCGATGTAGCCATCGATGGCATCGTCGGTGAAAACACCGCCTACCTTGAGGAACTCGCGGTCCTGGTCGAGTGCGTCGAGGGCCTCTTCCAGCGAGAAGGCGACCTTTTCGATCTCGGCCTCTTCCTCGGGCGGCAGGTCGTAGAGATCCTTGTCCATGGCATCGCCGGGGTGGATCTTGTTCTGAATGCCGTCGAGGCCGGCCATCAGCATGGCCGCAAAGCAGAGGTACGGGTTGGCCGTGCTGTCGGGGAAGCGGATCTCGACCCGGCGGGCCTTGGGGTTGGCCACCCACGGGATACGCACCGACGCCGAGCGGTTCCGGGCCGAGTAGGCCAGCAGCACCGGGGCTTCGAAGCCCGGCACCAGGCGCTTGTAGCTGTTGGTGGAGGCGTTGGCAAAGGCGTTGATGGCCTTGGCGTGCTTGATGATGCCACCGATGTAGTACAGGGCCGTCTCGGACAGACCGCCGTACTGGTCACCGGCAAACAGCATCTCGCCGGTCTTGCCGATCGACTGATGGACGTGCATGCCGCTGCCGTTGTCGCCAACGACCGGCTTGGGCATGAAGGTAGCGGTCTTGCCATAGGCGGCAGCCACGTTGTGCACCACATACTTGAGGGTCTGGACCTCGTCGGCCTTCTTGACCAGCGTGGTGAACCCGACGCCCAGTTCGCACTGACCGGCGGTTGCCACCTCATGGTGATGAACCTCGGTTTCGATGCCCATCTCGGTCAGACACTCGAGCATGGCCGAGCGCATGTCATGCAGGCTGTCGACCGGCGGCACCGGGAAGTAGCCGCCCTTGACGCCCGGGCGATGGCCCATGTTGCCGTCGGGATAGACCTTCTCGGTGTTCCATTCGGCCTCTTCGGAGTCGATCTTGTAGAACGAGCCGCTCATGTCGGTGCCCCAGCGGACATCGTCGAACACGAAGAACTCGTTCTCGGGGCCAAAGTAGGCCACATCGCCAATGCCGGTGGACTGCAGGTAGGCCTCGGCGCGCTCGGCAATCGAGCGCGGGTCACGCCCGTAGCCCTGCATGGTGTTGGGCTCGATGATGTTGCACACCAGGATGAGCGTGGAGTCATCGAAGAAGGGATCCAGGACAGCGGTGTCCGGATCGGGCATCAGGATCATGTCGGACTCGTTGATGCCCTTCCAGCCCTCGATGGAGGAGCCGTCAAACATCTTGCCCTCGGCAAAGAAGTCGGCATCAACGGCATGCGCGGGCAGGGTGACGTGCTGCGACTTGCCCTTCGGGTCAGTAAACCGCAGGTCAACGAAGCGAACCTCGTTTTCCTGAATCATCTTGAGAACGTCATCGGCGGATTTTGCCATCGTTCGGCCTCCAATATGTCGGATCAAAGTTTTGCCTCCGCGAATGAAGCATGTTCCGTGCCAGCTCCGCAAAGACGCACCAAAACGGGCCATTTTCAGTAATGCGCCACGGCAAGCGCACGCATTCGCACTAGTTAAGTGCAGAAACGGCCTGTGGGGCGCCATTATGGTGCATGTGCCCGAAAACCGCATCCTGACAGCTCCCCGTCGGCCGGGCTATACTGGCGCGCATTTCGCGGATTCTCTGGAGAATCAATGACCTTTCAGGAACTCATCCTCGCCCTCCAGCAGTACTGGGCGCAGCGGGGCTGCGTTGTCATGCAGCCTCTCGACATGGAAGTGGGCGCGGGCACGTTCCACCCCGCCACCTTTCTCAAGGCCATCGGGCCCGAGCCCTGGCGGGCCGCCTATGTGCAGCCCTCGCGACGACCCACCGACGGGCGGTATGGCGAAAACCCCAACCGGCTGCAGCACTACTATCAGTTCCAGGTGGTCCTGAAGCCCTCGCCGGCGGATTTCCAGGCGCTCTATCTGGGCTCGCTGGAGGCGCTCGGCATCGATCCGCTGGTCCATGACATCCGCTTTGTCGAAGACAACTGGGAGTCCCCCACCCTGGGTGCCTGGGGGCTTGGCTGGGAGATCTGGCTGAACGGCATGGAGATCACGCAGTTTACCTATTTCCAGCAGGCGGGCGGCCTCGACTGCCATCCGGTCATGGGCGAAATCACCTATGGCCTTGAGCGCATCGCCATGTACCTCCAGGAGGTCGAAAGCGTCTACGACCTGGTCTGGACCAACGGGCCGGACGGGCCCGTGACCTACGGCGATGTCTATCTGCAAAACGAGCGCGAGCAGTCGCACTACAACTTTGAACAGGCCGATGTGGCCAGCCTGTTCGGCTGGTTCGACACCTGTGAGCGTGAGGCGCTGCGGCTGGTCGAGCAAGGGCTCCCGCTGCCGGCCTACGAGATGACGATGAAGGCCTCGCATACGTTCAACCTGCTCGATGCGCGCCGGGCCATTTCGGTGACCGAGCGTCAGGGCTACATTCTGCGCGTGCGCACCATGGCGCGGGCGGCGGCAAAGGCCTATTACGAGGCGCGCGAGGCACTCGGCTTCCCACTCTGCCGCAACACCGATCCCGCACGAGACGTGGCATGAACGAGGCGCGCACCACGCTGCTCTTCGAACTCGGTACCGAGGAACTGCCGCCCGGCGCTCTGGTTACGCTCAGCGAGGCGTTGGCCGCGGGGGTCTGCGATGGACTGGATCGCGCCGGGATTCCACACGGGTCGGCCCGGGTTCTCGGGGCGCCGCGCCGGCTCGCCCTGCGCATCCCGGAACTGGCGCTGCGCCAGCCCGATCAGGCATTCGAGCGCCGCGGGCCAGGCGTTGACGTGGCGTTTGACGATGACGGCAACCCCACCCGGGCCGCCGAGGGATTCGCCCGCTCCTGCGGGGTAGGCGTGGCCGAGCTGGAGCGCCTGCAGAACGAGGCGGGGGCCTGGCTGGTGCATCGCGGTGTCGAGCCGGGCCAGGCCAGTGCCGATCTGCTACCGGGCATCATCGACCAGGCCCTCGCCCGGCTACCCATTCCAAAGCGCATGCGCTGGGGTGATCAGACCGCCGAGTTTGTCCGCCCGGTCCACTGGGTCGTGCTCATGCTGGGCGACGCGGTGGTTCCCGCCCGTTTTTTTGGCGTGGACAGTGGGTGCGAGAGCCGCGGGCATCGCTTTCACCATCCCGCCCCGGTCCGCATCCCCGACGCCGGGGGGTACGAATCGGCTTTGCGCGCTGCCCACGTGCTGGTGGATATCACCGAGCGGCGTGATCGCATCAGCGAGGGCGTTCGCGCCGAGGGCGAGCGCCTGGGCGGCCATGCCGTCATGGACGAGGCCCTGATCGACGAGGTCAATGCCCTTGTGGAATGGCCCGTGGTGCTCTCGGGCGCATTTGACGATGACTTTCTGCGCGTACCCGCCGAAGCCCTCGTGTCGAGCATGCAAGAGCACCAGCGCTATTTTCCGGTGCGTGATGCCAGCGGCGCGCTGATGCCCCGCTTCATCACGGTCGCCAACATCGAGAGCCGGGAGCCCGCCCGGGTCATCGCCGGCAACGAGCGCGTGATCCGGCCGCGGCTCGCCGATGCCGCCTTCTTTTGGGATCAGGACCGCGCCCGCCCACTGGCCGGGCGTGAAAGCGACCTGCGCGCCGTGGTATTTCAAAAGGCCCTGGGCAGCCTGCAGGACAAAGTGGAGCGGGTGGCCGCCCTGGCCGCCGACTACGCCGAACGATTTGCGACCGAGCCCGGGCTTGCCGAGCGCGCCGCGAGGCTCTCCAAGGCCGACTTGCTGACCGAGATGGTGGGGGAGTTCCCGGACCTGCAGGGCGTCATGGGACGCTACTACGCCGCTGAAGACGGCGAGCCCGAGGCCCTGGCCGTGGCCCTCGATGAAATCTACCAGCCGCGGCATGCCGGCGATGCGGTCGCGACCACGCCACTCGGGCAGTTGCTTGCCGTAATGGACCGGGCCGACACGCTGGTGGGCATTTTCGCGATCGGCAAGGCCCCGAGCGGCGCCAAGGATCCGTTTGCGCTGCGCCGTGCCGCCGTTGGCCTCTTGCGCACCCTCATCGAAGGTGAGCATGCCATCAACCTGCACGCCCTCTTTGCAGCGGCGGGCGCCCGGCAACCGGATGGTGTCGACGGCGAGGCGCAGGCGGAGCCGCTCGTCACTTTCTGTCTGGAGCGGCTGCGGGCCATCTATCAGGAGGCGGGCTTTGGCGCCGAGCTCTTCGAGGCCGTGCGCTCGGTATTGTCGCCCGAGTCCTTCGAGCCGCTCGACTTTGATCGCCGACTGCGTGCCTGCCAGGACTTTGCCCGCCTCCCGGCGGCCGGCAGTCTGGCCGCTGCCAACAAGCGGATCCGCAATATCCTGCGCCGTGCCGAGGCCGGGTCCGAGACGGTTGTCGATCCGCGCCAACTGACCGATCCCGCCGAGCAGGCCCTGCATGCCGCGATCGACGAGCGTGCCGGGCCCGTGCAGCAGCGTATCGAGGCGGGCGAGTACAGCGCCGCGCTGGCGCTCCTGGCCGAGCTCAGGGAACCGGTGGACCGTTTCTTCGACGACGTAATGGTCATGTGCGATGACCCTGCGCTGCAAAGCAACCGGCTCGCACTGCTCGGCCGCCTCCAGGGCCTCTTCCTTGCCATTGCCGATGTATCCGCGCTGCCGGAGTCGGCGTAGGTCGTGCCGCCCCGGCTGGTACTGCTGGATCGGGACGGCGTCATCAACGTCGATTCGGCAGACTACATCCTGGCGCCGGACGACTGGGTGCCTCTGCCCGGGAGCGTGCCGGCAATTGCACGGCTCAATCGGGCGGCAATCGCCGTTGCGGTGTGCACCAATCAGTCGGCGGTGGGGCGGGGGATGCTCACGCCCGCGACACTGGCGGCCATTCATTCGCGGATGGACGCCGTGCTTGCCAACGACGGCGCCCATATTGACCGCCTGTTTTACTGCCCGCATGCCCCGGACGCTGGCTGCCACTGCCGAAAGCCCGCGCCAGGGCTCGTCGAACAGGCGCTCGCGGCGTTTGCGGTAAGGCCCGACGAGGCGCTTTTTATTGGCGACAGCGGCCGCGATCTCGAGGCCGCACGCCAGGCCGGGGTAACCCCGTGGCTTGTGCGCACCGGCAATGGCGCTGCCACCGAGGCCACGCTCCCGGCACCGGTCAGCGTTTACGACAACCTGGCGGCGGCCGTCGCGGCGCTGCTTGACACATGAGCCGGCCGTCATGAGCCAGGCCGCCAGCAAGCAACCGTCCCCAAACCCACGGGGCAGCCTTGTTCGGGGCCTGCTTTTTTATCTGGGCCTGGTCGTGAGCGTGGTCATCTGGGCCCTGGTGAGCCTGCCGGCCTTTCCGTTGCCCTTGCGCTGGCGCTACTGGTGGATCACGCGCTGGTGCGGCTTTGTCGGCATTATGTTGCAGGTGATTGGCGGCATCCGCGTCGAGCTGGAGGGGCTCGAACACCGTCCGGAGCATCCCGGCGTTGTGCTCGCCAAGCATCAAAGCGCGTGGGAGACCCTCAATCTGCTGCCCGTGTTCTACCCCCAGAGCTGGGTGCTCAAACGCGAGCTACTGCGCATTCCGGTATTCGGCTGGGGGCTAGCGCGGCTGGATCCGATTGCCATCGACCGGGCGGCAGGGCGAGAGGCCCTCCGGCAGGTGATCGATCAGGGCGGCCGCAAGCTGGAGGCCGGACGCTGGGTGGTGGTGTTTCCAGAGGGCACGCGGGTGAGGCCCGGGCAACGTGGGCGCTATCAACAGGGCGGTGCGCTCCTGGCCTGCCGCGCCGGCGTAGCGGTTACGCCGGTCGCCCACAATGCCGGTGAGCACTGGCCGCGGCGGGGACTGCGGATACGCCCCGGCGTCATCCGGGTTCGCATCGGGCCCGCCATTCCTACCCTGGGGCGCTCACCCGCAGCCGTGACCCAGGACACGGAGACCTGGATCGAGTCGCAAATGGCCGACCTTTCAGACGTCCAGGTTACTGACTTGTAAGGCGTTTTTCTCGATAAACTCACGTCGCGGCTCAACGTGATCACCCATCAGGGTGGTAAAGATGTCATCGGCACCCACGATATCCTCAATGCGCACCTGAAGCAGGCGTCGCGTCTCCGGGTCCATCGTGGTCTCCCACAACTGCTCGGGGTTCATCTCGCCGAGGCCCTTGTAGCGCTGAACGGACAGGCCGCGTTTGCCCTCTTCCATCAGCCAGTCCACGGCCGCACGAAAATCGTCAATAGGCTGGCTACGCTCGCCACGGCGGATCTCCGCGCCTGCACCGATCAGGCCATCGAGCGCGCTGGCAAGGTCACGCAGCGTCTCGTACTCCCGCGACAGGAAAAACTGGGCCGGAAACGTGTAGGGATAGATGATTCCATGCATGCGCTTGGTCACAACGGCGTCCTGAAACCCGCCGTCCGGGCCGCTCTGGACCTTGACGCGATATTCGGTGCCCGTTGGCAGGCCCACATTGATCCGCTCCGACAGGGCCTCGAACCAGGCGGTCATTGCCGCCCCGTCACGCAGGTTGTCTTCCCGAAGCGGCGGCAGATCGACCATGGCCCGCAGGATATGCGGGTCGGAGCGCCGTCCCAAATGCTCGATCATCTCCATGGTATCCAGATAGCGGCGTATCAGGCCCTCGAGTGCCTCCGGCCCAATCACCGGCGTTTCCGCCGAAGGCAGAAGGCTTGCACCCGACAGCGACAGTTGCAGCAGGTAATTGGTGAGCTCGCGCTCATCCTTTACATAGTGCTCCTGTTTGCCACGCCGCACCTTGTAGAGCGGTGGTTGGGCGATGTAGACATGGCCGCGCTCCACCAGCGCCGACATCTGGCGGTAGAAAAACGTCAGAAGCAGCGTGCGGATATGCGAGCCATCCACATCGGCATCGGTCATGATGATGATGCGGTGATAACGCAGCTTGTCCGGGTCAAATTCCTCGCGCCCGATGCCGCAGCCCAGCGCGGTAATGAGGGTCCCGACCTCGGCCGAGGACAGCATTTTGTCAAAGCGCGCCTTTTCAACGTTCAGGATCTTGCCCTTGAGCGGCAGGATGGCCTGCGTCCGCCGATCCCGGCCCTGCTTGGCTGATCCACCTGCAGAGTCACCCTCCACCAGGTAGAGCTCGGAGAGGCTTGGATCCTTTTCCTGGCAGTCCGCCAGCTTGCCCGGCAGGCCCGCCACGTCAAGGGCGCCCTTGCGCCGCGTCATCTCGCGCGCCTTGCGCGCGGCCTCGCGGGCGCGGGAGGCATCGACCACCTTTTCGATAATCGCCCTGGCATCGTTGGGATGTTCGTAGAGAAAGGCGTTGAGGGCCTCGGCGAGCGTGGACTCGACGACGCCCTTCACCTCGGAGGACACCAGCTTTTCCTTGGTCTGTGACGAGAACTTGGGATCCGGCACCTTGACCGATACCACCGCCGTCAGCCCCTCACGAATATCGTCACCACTGGGGGTGACCTTGAGCTTCTTGCTGTAGCCCTCGGCGTCCATGTAGGTGTTGAGCGTGCGGGTTAACGCGGCGCGAAAGCCCGACATATGGCTTCCGCCATCCTTTTGCGGAATGTTGTTGGTAAAACAGAAGATGGCCTCCTGGTAGGAGTCGCTCCACTGCATTGCCACTTCCACAATGATGTCGTCGCGCTGCGTGCTCAGATAGAAAACGGCTGGATGCAGCGGGGTCTTGTTCTTGTTGAGATGCTCGACAAACGCGCGAATGCCGCCGGCGTACTCGAACACGTCTTCCTTGTCGCTGCGCTCATCCTTGAGGGCAATGCGCACGCCAGGATTCAGGAATGACAGCTCGCGGAAGCGCTTTGCCAGGATGTCGTAGTTGAACTCGATGTTGGTAAAAACCGCCGGGCTCGGATGGAACGTAATGCGCGTCCCGGTCGCCTCGGTTTCACCCGCCACCTTCAGGGCTGTGACTGGCTCGCCGGCCGCGTACTCCTGAAGATGCACCTTGCCGTTTTTGTTAACCACCAGCTTGAGGCGGTCCGATAGTGCATTCACCACGGATACGCCCACACCGTGCAGACCACCCGAGACCTTGTACGAGTTGTTGTCGAACTTACCGCCGGCATGCAGCACGGTCATGATGACCTCGGCGGCCGAGCGTCCCTCCTCGGGATGGATGTCGACCGGGACCCCGCGCCCATTGTCTCCCACGGTGACCGATCCATCGCCATGCAGGATGACCTCGATCTCGGAGCAGTATCCGGCCAATGCCTCGTCGACCGCGTTGTCGGCAACCTCGAACACCATATGGTGGAGCCCGGTGCCGTCATCCGTGTCGCCGATATACATACCCGGCCGCTTCCGGACGGCGTCCAGACCGCGGAGTACCTTGATTTGGGAAGAATCGTATTCGGAATGTTCGCTCATGGGGGACCCTTTTCGCCTAAGCCTTTAATTATAACCGATTTGCGGCGGCAGGGCGCGAACCGGCCGTCGGGCCTCACACCGGCGCAATCATTCCCTGTTCCACGTGGAACCATTCGGCATCGGCCATGGCTGGAACCTGCTCGCGCTCAATCGTCGTGACAAACAACTGCGCGCCCGTTGCCTGCAGCTGGGTCAGTAATTGCTGTCGATGCTCGGCATCCAATTCCGCCGGCAGATCATCGACCAACACCAAAGGGCGCTGCTCTCCGGCAACGCCCCACTGCTCGGCGAGCGCTAAGCGCAAGCCCGCCACCAACAGCTTCTGCTGCCCGCGACTGAGACACACCGACGCCTCCACGCCATCGACCAGAAACCGAAGATCGGCGCGTTGCGGGCCATAGAGGCTGAACCCCTGTGCCATTTCGCGCGGCCGGGCGGCGGCAAACACCTCTGCCAACGGCGTATCGCGGGTCCAGCCGCGACGATAGCGCCAGTCAAGACGATCTTCGCCCAACCACTGGGACGCCAACGCGACCGCGCGTGGCATGAGCGTGGCCAGAAACCCATGGCGGCTCGCTTCCACCGCCTCAGCAGCCGCCGCCATCTCGGGCTCCCAGGCCGCCGCCAATCGTGCATCACCAGAGCGCAGCGCCGAATTGCGTTGCCGCAGGGCCCGTTGATACCGCCGCCAGTGATCGCGATAGGTCGGTTCCACGTGGAACACTCCCCAGTTAATGAAGGCACGGCGTACCGGTGGCCCATCCGTCAGCAGTCGTTGGGCTTCGGTATTGATGACCTGTATCGGCAACAGCCAGGCCGACTCCGAGAGCGTTTGAACATCGACCCCGTTAAGCCGAACCCGTGTCTGGCCGTCCTGATATTGAACACCCAGCCCATGCACGGCATCAGCGGTATTAATCCGGCCGTGGACCGTGACCGAATCACCGCTGCGCGTCACGAGCCGGGCGGTTCGCGTGGTCAGAAAGCTTCTGGCGCGGGCCAGGAAATGGATGGCCTCAAGCACACTGGTCTTGCCAGCGGCGTTGTGGCCATAGATCACGTTAAGTCGTGGGGACGGCTCCACGGTTGTCGTCGACAGGTGGCGAAAACCGTTAATCGCCAGTCGCGAGAGTCCCGCCGTTCCCTTGGAACGGGTCACGGCTAAAGCCGCATCGGCATCACGACGTAGCGGGCGTCGCGGCCCTTTTCGCCCAGTACCAGGGCGCTGCTGCTGCCATCACGCACATACACCGTCACGCTGGGCTCATCGATGGCAGCGAGTGCATCCAGCATGTAACTGGCATTGAAACCGATCTCGATCGCGTCACCATCAAAACTGGCCGGGATTTCCTCCTCGGCCTCTTCCTGCTCGGGGTTATTGGACTGAATCCGCAGCTGTTCAGGCTCAAAGCCAAACCGGACGCCGCGGTATTTTTCATTGGACAGGATCGACGCCCGCACCAGCGCCTTGCGCAGCGTCTCGCGATCCACTTGCGCCGATGGCCCGTCTTCAGCGGGAATCACACGCTGATAGTCCGGAAAACGGCCATCAATCAGTTTAGACGTAAACCGGATCTCGGGCAGGGTGACCTGCACATGGCCAGTACCCAGCACCAGTTCAACGGGATCCTCGGAGGAATCGAGCAGCCGCAGCATCTCCTGGATGCCCTTGCGAGGCACGATCACCTGCGTTGGCTCCTCAAGATCAAGATTGGGCGCCAACTCGGCCATGGCCAAACGGTGGCCGTCGGTTGCTACCGCACGCAGATGCTGCGGGGCAAGTTCCACGAGCAGCCCGTTCAGGTAATAGCGCACGTCCTGGAGTGCCATGGCGAAGTGGGTTTTCTCGATCAACCAGCGCAGTTGCGCCTGAGGTACCGAGACACGATGGCTGGCTTCGACCTGATCCACAGTCGGGAAGTCTTCTGCCGGTAGCGTCGTGAGCGCAAAGCGGCTGCGACCGGCCCGCACGACAACCCGCTCGGACTCACGGGTTACGGTGACCCGACTGTCATCAGGCAGATTGCGGACGATGTCCATCAGCTTGCGCGCAGGTACCGTGACCTGGCCGGGTTCGCCGGCTTCCAGATCCACCTGCGCCCGCAGCTCCACTTCGAGGTCGGTGGCAGTGACTGCAAGCCGACCGTCACCGATCTCCAGCAGCACGTTGGCAAGGACAGGCAGGGTCTGGCGACGTTCCACGACGCCGATGACGGCCTGGAGCGGACGTAAGAGCGAATCCCGGTCAATTTCGAACTGCATGGCGCTATCCGTTGTTCTCTATATCTTAAAGAGTCTGTATTAAAGACAGTTGTTGTAGCAAGGCCGCCCCGAATCTGTGGGTATGTAACTTAAGTACCTGTTTTTAAAGCGGTATTGGCAACTCATAACCTGTGCAGCAGTCCCGGTTCTGGCGGGAATGCCGCGGGGATAACCTGTGGATGAAATAGCGGCTTTGGTTCGCCCACAGGTTATCCACATCATGATGACAGGGTTCTCGACAGGTTGTGATAGTCCTCGTCAAACCGGCCATCGCTATCGCGAAGCTCGCGGACCTTGCGGCAGGCATGCATCACGGTGGTGTGGTCACGGCCCCCAAAGGCGTCGCCAATCTCCGGAAGGCTGTGGCTGGTCAGTTCCTTGGCCAGGGCCATTGCCATTTGCCGGGGGCGGGTGATCGAGCGGCTTCGGCGCTTGGATAACAGGTCCGCCACACGGATTTTGTAGTACTCCGCGACGGTCTTCTGGATATTCTCGGTGGTAACGAGCTTGTCCTGGAGGGCCAGCAGATCGCGAAGCGCCCCCTTGGTGAAATCGACCGTTATGGCAGCGCCCGTAAAATGCGCGTTGGCCATCACCCGCCGCAGCGCGCCTTCCAGCTCGCGGATGTTGGAGCGGATGCGCTTGGCAATGAAAAACGCCACCTCGGGCGGAAGCTGGAGCCCGGCCTGTTCAGCCTTGCGCATCAGGATGGCCACCCGGGTCTCGAGCTCGGGGGGTTCGATCGCGATGGTCAGCCCCCAGCCAAATCGGGATTTAAGCCGCTCCTCGAGCCCGTTGACTTCCTTGGGGTAGCGGTCGCAGCTCATGACCACCTGCTGATGGCCCTCGAGCAGCGCGTTAAAGGTGTGAAAGAACTCTTCCTGCGAGCGCTCTTTGCCGGCAAAGAACTGGATATCGTCGATCAGCAACGCATCGACGCCGCGATAATGGCGTTTGAACTCGTTGATGGCATTGTGCTGGAGGGCCTTGATCATGTCGGCTACAAAGCGCTCGGAGTGCAGATAGAGCACACGGGCGTCCGGCTTTCTTGCAAGCAGCGCATTCCCGATGGCATGCATGAGATGCGTCTTGCCAAGCCCGACACCGCCATAGATGAACAACGGGTTGTAGGCATCCCCAAGGTTATCGACGACCTGCAGGCTGGCCGCGCGTGCCAGCTGGTTGGACTTGCCCTCCACAAACGTCGAGAACGTAAAGTCGCGATTCAGATTGGCGGTGTGAGGGGTCGATTCCGGGGCGCTGGCATGCGCCGGGCCTGTCTCGGGCGCCGGTGGCCGGGGGTGGCTTGGCGCACTGCCACCAATTTCGAGTGCCAGGCGCGGCGGCGCATCGGGTTGCAGACTGGCCAGAAGCTCCTCGATACGCGCCGAGAAGTGTTCGCGAACCCAGTCGAGGACAAAACGATTGGGCGCAAAGAGCCGAAGCTGGTCGGACGATTCCTCGGCCTGCAGCGGGCGTATCCAGGTATTGAGCTGCTGGGCGGGCAACTCCCGTTCCAGTCGCTGCAGACAGCCTTGCCAGAGACGATCGACCAAGAATGCAGTTCCTCCGAGCCCAGGGGGATGGAGGCACCGTTCGTACCAGTGCCCGTGCGTGAGCGTCTGAGTCTAACCGCTGACTCGGAGTGGTGCCAGAAAGCCCGTCTGCCGCAACCCGGTCTCTTCGTTGACACCGCATCATGGCGCGGATTAACCTTGCCGGCTACTTTCAGCCCTGACACCAGTTTCAAAAAGGCGGTCCCGTCATGAAGAGGACGTTTCAACCCAGCGTCATCAAGCGCAAGCGCACCCACGGTTTTCGCGCTCGCATGGCCACGCGCAACGGCCGCAAGGTCCTTGCCCGGCGCCGTGCCAAGGGACGCGCGCGCCTCGCACCCTGATTGCGGTGGCGGCCCCGGCGTCAGCCAACGCGTTTCCGCGTAGTGCTCGACTCACCCGCGGCAGCGACTTTCGGGCCGTTTTCTCCGGGGCAGAGCGCTTCGCCGACCGTCACTTCACGATGCTGGCCGCTCCCGGCCAGGCGGATCGCCCGCGACTGGGTCTTGCGGTGTCCCGCCGAGCGGCGCCCAGAGCGGTTGATCGCAACAGGCTGAAGCGCCTGATACGCGAGAGCTTCCGCCGGCATCAAACTGACCTGCCTTGCGTTGACGCGGTGGTCATGGTCCGACCGATCGCCCGTCACATTGAAAGCGGTACACTGGCGCAAGCACTGGATCGACTCTGGCAACGGATATCCCGCACATGCGAACCCTCCTGATCGCTCTGCTGCGCGCCTACCGCTACTGCATCAGCCCGCTCTTCGGGCCATGCTGCCGCTTCCACCCCACCTGCTCGTGTTACGCCATCGAGGCCGTCGAACGGCACGGGGCACTGCGGGGCGGGTATTACGCCGTTCGGCGCATTCTGCGCTGCAATCCCCTGCATCCGGGCGGTCTCGACCCCGTCCCGGAGCGTGAACCCGCGAGTCGCCACTCATGATGGAGAATCAACGTCTATTCCTGCTGGTTGCCCTGGCGCTGGTCATGCTCCTGATCTGGACCACCTGGCAGCAGGACTACGGCCCGGGTCGGGCGACCACCGCGGACACCACCGCCCAGACGGCCGAGCAGGCAGCCGGGTCGGCGGCGCCCCAGCCCGATACCATGGCGGCACCGGCGGGCGAGGCACCCCCGCCACCCCGGGCGGGCCGGCCGAGCAGGCAGACGAGCGGTCGGCAGCGGTATCCGCCGGCGGGGCTGAAGGTGAACGGGTCATGACCGACACGGTGCGCGTCACCACCGACGTACTCGATGTCGAAATCCCGCTTGCCGGTGGCAATATCCGTCAGGCCGACCTGCTGGAGCACACGATGGCGATCGATAATGACACGCCGTTCCGCCTCCTCGGCAACCGCGATCCGCTCTTTGTGGCCCAGATCGGGCTGGTGGGTGACAACGCCGAAGCGCCCGGGCACTCTGCCGCCTGGCAGGCTGGCGCCGATACCTACCGCCTTGAGGGGGGCCAGGATCAGCTTGAGGTGCCCCTGCGCTGGTCGACGGCGACGGGCGTCACCGTGACGCGGCGCTATATCTTCGAGCGCGACAGCTATGTGGTGCGAGTGGTCCACGATGTGGAAAACGCCAGTGGTGAACCCTGGCGGGGGTATCAGTACAGCCAGCTGCGACGTACTACCGAGACCGAAGGACCGGGCTTTCTGGGCGCGGCCAGTTACACGGGCGGGGTTATCTACAGCCCGGCCGAGAAATTCCAGAAGATCAGCTTTGGCGACATGGAAGACGAGGATCTGTCGCGCAACATCGCCGATGGCTGGCTTGCGATGATTCAGCATTACTTCCTGGCGGCCTGGGTGCCGCCACGCGATACCACGCTGCGCTACTACTCGCGGGTGAGTCGCGGTGAGTACATCCTCGGCCAGAGCGCGCCCTGGCAGGTGGTGGCAGCGGGCGAGACCGGCCGCTTCGAGAATCGCCTGTTTGTAGGGCCCAAGGAGCAGGACCGGCTGGCGGATGTGGCCGAAGGCCTGCAGCTCGCGGTTGATTACGGCTGGCTCACGATCATCTCGAAACCGCTGTTCATTGCCCTCGACTGGATTCACGACATTGTCGGGAACTGGGGCTGGTCCATCATCCTGCTCACGCTGGGCATCAAGCTGGTCTTCTACAAGCTCTCCGAGACCAGCTACCGCTCCATGGCGCGAATGCGCAAGCTCCAGCCCGAAATGCAGAAGCTGCGCGAGCGCTACAGCGACGACAAGCAGCGCATGAACCAGGAACTGATGACCCTCTACAAAAAGGAGAAGGTCAATCCGCTGGGCGGCTGTTTGCCCATCCTCATCCAGATCCCCGTATTCATTGCGCTCTACTGGGTCCTGCTGGAGAGCGTGGAGCTGCGCCAGGCGCCCTGGGTGCTGTGGATCAATGACCTGTCGGTACGCGATCCCTTTTATGTGCTGCCGCTGCTCATGGGTGCCACCATGTTCATCCAGCAAAAGCTCAACCCGGCGCCCATGGATCCCATTCAGCAGAAGATCATGATGGGCCTGCCGCTGGTCTTCACGGTGTTCTTTGTCTTCTTCCCGGCCGGTCTGGTGCTCTACTGGGTCACCAACAACAGTCTGTCGATCCTCCAGCAATGGGTGATCACGCGGCGGATTGAGGCCGGCGCAAAGGAGTGACATGACGACGAGCACCATCTGCGCCGTGGCCACACCGCCGGGGCGTGGTGGTGTCGGTGTCATTCGGGTATCCGGGCCTGAGGCGGGCCGGTTGGCCGAGGCCATGGCGGGCCCTGTGCCTCCGCCCCGGCAGGCCGTCTATCGGCGCTTTTGCGGAGTAGACGGCGAGACCCTCGATGAAGGCCTGCTGCTCTGGTTCCCGGGCCCAGGTTCGTTTACCGGCGAAGATGTAATGGAGCTGCAGGGGCATGGGGGGCCGGTTGTCATGGACCGGCTGCTGCAGCGGCTGCTCGACCTGGGTGCGGAGCTGGCCGCGCCGGGCGAGTTCAGCCAGCGAGCCTTTGTGAATGGCCGCATGGATCTTACCCGCGCCGAGGCGGTTGCCGATCTGATCGAAGCCGGCAGCGAGGCCGCCGCACGGGCCGCTGTGCGCTCGTTGCAGGGCGAGTTTGCCCGCGCGGTTGCAGAGCTGGTCGAGCAACTCACCCGGCTGCGCGTGCATCTGGAGTCGAGCATTGATTTTGTCGATGAACCGCTCGAGGGGCTGGCGCTGAGTGATGTTGGCCAGCAGATCGAGGCGATCGGCGCGGCCGTCGAGCAGACCCGGCAGGCGGCAGGTCGCGGGCAACAGCTCCAGGAGGGGCTCACGGTGGTGATTGCAGGCCCGCCAAATGCCGGCAAGTCGAGTCTGCTCAATGCCCTTGCCGGCCGGGATGCGGCCATCGTGACGGCCCAGGCGGGCACGACGCGTGACGTGCTCGATGCGCATTTGCACCTGGATGGCCTGCCGCTGCGGGTTCTGGACACCGCCGGACTGCGCAGGGGGGGCGATGTTGTCGAGCAGGAGGGCATGCGCCGGGCACGTGCCGCCATGGCCGACGCCGACCGGATTCTGCTGGTTACCGAGGCGGGCGCGGCTGATCCGTCTGCCGACGGTGCCGTGGCGTTGCCCGCTGGCGTGGCTGTCACCCGGGTTGTCAACAAAATCGATCTGACCGGGGATGCCGCCGGGGTCCAGGGCGAACAGGTGGCGGTTTCGGCGTTGACCGGAGCAGGTCTGCCGGCGCTACGCCGCCATTTGCGCGAGGTGCTGGGCGTGAGCGATGGCGAGGCGGCGTTCATCGCAAGGCGCCGTCACCTCGATGCGCTTGCGGCGGCGGCCGAGTGCATTGACGAGGCACTCGCTGGCGCCCGCAACGGCCTTGGTGAGGAGCTTATCGCCGAGTCGCTGCGCCAGGCACAGGGGCGGCTGGGTGAGATTACCGGCGCGGTCAGCACCGAGGATCTTCTGGGGCGCATCTTCTCCACGTTCTGTATTGGCAAGTAACGCCCCGCTGCGCCTGACCCTGGTGGTGCGCATGGGCAACCCGTCCGCTTTCCGGCCCCGGGCGTCTCCGGGTATCATCGCGCAGTCGATAACCGCAACCCGCCGGAGTCATGGAGCACAATCCGTCATCTGATGTCATCGTGGTCGGCGGCGGCCACGCCGGAACCGAGGCCGCCAGTGCCGCGGCGCGGATGGGTGCGCGCACGCTTTTGCTGACCCAGAGCCTCGATACGATTGGGCAGATGAGCTGCAACCCGGCGATCGGGGGCATCGGCAAGGGCCATCTGGTGCGCGAAATCGACGCCTTTGGCGGCATCATGGGCCGGGCCATCGACCGGGCCGGCATCCAGTTCCGTATCCTCAATCAGCGCAAGGGCCCGGCGGTGCGCGCCACCCGGGCACAGGCGGATCGCGCACTCTATCGCCAGGCGGTGCGGTCCCTGCTCGATGAGCTGGACAACCTCACGCTGTTTCAGGACACGGTGCAGGATCTGATTGTCGAGGGTGGCGAGGTGCGCGGCGTTGTGACCGGCATGGGCCTTCGCCTGCGCGCCGGCGCGGTGGTGCTGACGGTGGGGACCTTCCTTGGCGGGCGTATCCACATTGGTGATCACAACCGCAGTGGCGGGCGGGCGGGTGATGCCCCGTCCATTGCTCTTGCCGAGCGGCTGCGGGAACTGCCGCTGCGGGTGGGGCGGCTCAAGACCGGCACGCCACCACGAATCGATGCCCGCAGCATTGACTATGCGGCCCTCGCCGAGCAGCCGGGAGACGACCCGGCACCCGGGTTTTCGCGCTGGAGCCGGGGCGACGAGCATCCCCGCCAGGTGCCCTGTCATATCACCCACACCAATCCCGAAACGCATGCGATTATCGCGGGCGCCCTGGATCGCTCGCCGTTGTTCAGCGGCGAGATCGATGGCGTGGGGCCGCGCTATTGCCCGTCCATCGAGGACAAGGTCGTGCGCTTTGGCGACCGCGATGGCCACCAGATTTTCCTGGAACCGGAAGGCCTCCAGACCCGCGAGGTCTATCCCAACGGCATCTCGACCAGCCTTCCCTACGATACCCAGGTGGCGCTGGTGCGCAGTATTCGCGGGCTTGAGCAGGCGCATATCACCCGTCCCGGCTACGCGATTGAATATGACTATCTCGACCCGCGTGACCTGCACCCCGGGCTCGAGAGCCTGCACCTGCCGGGCCTCTTTCTGGCCGGTCAGATAAACGGGACGACGGGCTACGAGGAGGCCGGCGCGCAGGGGCTGCTGGCCGGCGTCAACGCGGTAGCGCGTGCGCGCGCTCTGCCGCGCTGGGTGCCACAGCGCCATGAGGCGTATCTGGGCGTGCTGGTTGACGATCTCACGACCCGCGGGACCCGAGAGCCCTATCGGATGTTTACCTCGCGGGCCGAGTATCGATTGCAGCTGCGCGAGGACAACGCCGATCTGCGGCTGCTGCCGGTGGCCCGCGCGTATGGCCTGATCGATGATGGCGCCTGGGCGGCGTTCGAGCAGTACCGCGAGGCAATCGCCGCCGAGACCCGTCGGCTCGAGACCACCTGGATGCGGCCCCACGACCTGGGTGCGGATGCCGGTGAGGCCGTCCTGGGCCAACCGCTGCGGCGGGAGCAGAATCTCCTGGGGCTATTGCGCCGGCCCGAAATGGACTATGCCACCCTGGTCGGGCTGCCGGGTGCCGGCCCGGGCGTGGACGACCCGCGTGTGAGCGAGCAGGTGGTGATCGGCGCGCGGTATGCCGGGTATCTCAAGCGCCAGGCCGATCAGGTCGCGCGCTCGGCGCAGAACGAGCACCGGGTCATTCCCGATCAGATTGACTATGCCCAGGTGCCGGGGCTCTCCTCCGAGGTGCGCGAAAAACTCGGCGATCATCGCCCGGCCACGCTGGGGCAGGCCGCGCGCATCCCGGGGATGACGCCCGCGGCGGTGTCGTTGTTGCTGGTATATCTGCGCCGCGGCGACACCCGGCGGAGCGCCTGAGTGGGTGACGCCGCGACCGACGTCACCGCTCCCCTGCCATCGGGCCTGGCGCAGCTGGGCCTCCCCACTGAGCTGGCCGGGCCGCTGCTGGCCTACCGCGACCTGCTGGCACGCTGGAATCGGGTGTACAACCTGTCGGCAGTGCGCGACCCGGCGCTGATGGTGACCCGCCATCTACTGGACAGCCTGGTCATCCTGCCGCAGCTCCCGGACGGGGCGCTTCTGGACGTGGGCACGGGCCCCGGGCTGCCCGGGATTCCGGTTGCCATCGCACAACCCGAGCGTGCGGTGACGCTGCTCGAGGCCAACGGCAAGAAGGTGCGCTTTTTGCGTCAGGCCTGTCTGGAGCTGGGGTTGGATAATGTGACGGTTGCGCATACGCGGCTGGAGGATTATCGGGCGGAGACGCCCTTTCCGGTAGCGGTCTGCCGGGCCTTCAGCGACGCCGCCACCTTCTGGCATGGAGTGGCGCCGTTGCTGGCGCCGGCGGCATTGGCGCTTGCCATGAAAGGACGCCGCCAGGCCGACGAGTTGGCAGGTCTCGAGTCGGCGTGCGTATCATGCCACTGGCAGACACTGGACGTTCCGGGGCTGGATGCCGAGCGTCACCTGCTTATCATGAGGAAGACCGCATGACCCAGACACTCGCCGTAGCCAATCAGAAGGGCGGCGTCGGCAAGACGACAACCTGCGTCAATCTGGCGGCATCGCTGGTCAGCAACGGCCGGCGCGTGCTGCTGGTCGATATGGACCCGCAGGGCAACGCAACGGTTGGCTCCGGCCTCGACAAGGACGCGGTCCAGGCCAGCAATTACGAGCTCCTGATGGGCGAGGCCGGCGTCATGCAGGTGCGCTGCCGTGAGCTGAGCGGGGGCTTTGACCTGCTGCCCGCCAATGGCGATCTGACGGCGGCCGAAGTCGCCCTGATGGGCACCGAAGCGGGGCGCGAGAAGCGGCTGGTCGAGGCCCTCGCCGATGTCCGCGATGACTATGACCATATCCTCATCGACTGCCCGCCGGCCCTGAACATCCTTACGGTGAATGCGTTCGTGGCCGCCGATCGGGTGCTGATCCCCATCCAGTGCGAGTACTACGCGCTGGAGGGCCTGTCGGCGCTGCTGAACACCATCGAGCGGGTCCGGCAGACGGTCAATCCCGCGTTGGGCATCGAGGGGCTGGTGCGAACCATGTTCGACGGCCGCAACAACCTCTCTACCCAGGTCGGCGCGCAACTGCTCGAGCATTTCCCCGGGCAGGTCTATCGCACCCAGATTCCGCGCAACGTCCGTCTGGCCGAAGCGCCCAGTCACGGCCTGGCGGTGCTGCAGTATGATCGCAGCTCGCGGGGTGCAGTGGCCTATCTGGCCCTTGCCTCGGAGCTGCTGCGGCGCCAGCAGGAGGCGGCAGGCGCCATGGGAGGTGTGGCATGAGCAATCGACGACGTGGACTGGGCCGTGGCCTTGATGCCCTGCTTGGCGAGGCGACCGGTGAGGCCGCTGGCGCGGGCGAGGCCAATCTGCGCGACCTGCCGGTCGATCAGCTTGAGAGCGGGCGCTACCAGCCGCGGCGCGAGTTTGATCCCGCGGCGTTGCAGGAGCTTGCGCATTCCATCCGGGCGCAGGGCGTGGTGCAGCCCATCGTGGTGCGGCCACTGCCGGGCGGTGGGCATTATGAAATCATTGCCGGTGAGCGCCGCTGGCGTGCCGCCCAGCTTGCCGAGCTGGCGGTCATTCCGGCCATTGTCCGTGATATCCCCGATGAAATGGCCGTCGCGGTTGCGCTGATCGAGAATATCCAGCGCGAGGATTTGAACCCGCTGGAGGAGGCCAGTGCCCTGCTGCGACTCACCGAGGAGTTTGGAATGACCCATCAGGCGGTGGCCGATGCGGTGGGCCGGTCGCGGGTGGGTGTCTCCAACCTGTTGCGTCTGCTGGATGTGTCCGAGGCGGTCAAGCGCCATATAGCGGCCGGTGAGCTCGAGATGGGACATGCCCGTGCCCTCCTCTCGCTGGATGACGCCGCGCAGGGCGATGCCGCGCGCCAGGTGGTTGCGCGCGGCCTTACCGTGCGCCAGACCGAGGCACTGGTGCGGAAGCTGCAGAGCGGCGCATCCGAGCGGCGGGGTTCGAGTGAACCCGACCCGAACATTCGCAGCCTGCAGAGCGATCTGGCGGACCGTCTGGGTGCCAATGTGCGCATAGAGCACGGCCAGCGCGGCAAAGGGCGGCTCGTGATTCGCTACAACAGCCTCGATGAGCTCGACGGAATTCTCGAGCATATTCGTTGAAGCCGTGACACGACTCGTTTACACTTCGGGCGCTTTTGTTGTTCGGCCGAAAGGCGGAGCAGCATGCTGAGGCGGGTTGCCTGGAGGGTGATCCGCATTCAGTGGCTGATCGGGGCCGTGGCCGCTGCCATCTGGTGGTGGCTCGGCGGGCCTGCCGCGGCGCTTGCAGCGCTGGTGGGCCTGGGCATCAGTACCGCAATGACCGGGTACGTGGCGCTCAAGTGGTCCCTCAGCAGTGGGGCAGAAGAACCCAAGGCCATGCTGGGCGGGTTCTACCGGGCGGAGATGATGAAGCTCCTTCTCGGGACAGGGTTGATATTCATTGGCGTGTACGTTTTCCGCGACAACGCGGCGGCGCTGGTGACCACCCTGGCATTCACGCTGGCCGCTTACGGGCTCGTGTTGCTGGGCGACATCGACTGAAAGCTGAAGGCACAGGATAGAGGCAGACATGGCAAGCTCGGCCACGGAATACGTCACGCATCACCTTGAGCACCTTACGGTGGGCGAGGGCTTCTGGACGTTGCACGTCGATACGCTCGTGGTTTCGTGGATCCTGGGCCTCATCTTCATCGGCCTCTTCTACGCCGTGGCGCGGCGCGCCAGCGTTGAAGCACCCAGTGGAATACAAACCGTCATCGAGGCCTGCGTCGAATTCATCGACAATCAGGTCAGCGAAAGCTTCCACGGACCCAAAGACTTTGTGGCCCCGCTGGCCCTCACAATCTTTATCTGGGTGCTGTTCTGGAATCTGATGGACCTGATCCCGGTCGATCTCTTCCCCGAGCTCCTCAAGCTGGTGGGTATCGACTACGTCCGAATTCTTCCCTCGGCCGATATGAACGCCACCTTCGGCCTGTCGCTGACGGTGCTGGCGCTTATCATCATCTACAGCATCAAGGGCAAGGGCGTGAAAGGCTTCGGCAAGGAGCTGTTTACACATCCCTTCGGCGCGCATCCGGTGCTGTGGCCGGCCAACTTCATGCTCAACATCGTGGAGCTGATCGCAAAGCCCGTGTCGCTTGGCATGCGGCTGTTCGGCAACCTTTATGCGGCCGAGATCATCTTCATTCTGATTGCGCTGCTGCCCATCTGGGCGCAGTGGGTGCCGGGTGTTGCCTGGGCGATATTCCACATAATGGTTATCCCGCTACAGGCGTTTATATTCATGGTGCTCACGGTCGTGTACCTGAGCCTGGCATACGAGGAACACTGATCGGCGCCGTACGGGGCCGGTCGTGCTGGTATCAACCTTAACGACCCCTGCTTGGAGGAATCATGGAAGCTATCGCTCAGGTCCAGGCGTTTACCGCCATCACCATCGGACTGATTTTCGCCTTCGCGGCTGTCGGCACCAGCATCGGCTTCGGCATGCTGGGCGGCAAGTTCCTTGAGGGCATTGCCCGTCAGCCCGAAGTGGCCGGCGTGCTTCAGGTCCGCATGTTCATCGTCGCCGGTCTGCTCGACGCCCTGTCCATCATTGGTGTTGCCTTTGCCGCGCTGCTGATGTTTGCCAACCCGCTGCTGGGCGCGCTGGGCTGAACAACCGGACACCCGCGATACCCGACGACGGGCAGCATGGGAGAGTGAACCGTGGGCATTAACGTCACGCTGTTCGGACAGATGATCACCTTTTTGGTGTTCATCCTGTTCACGATGAAGTTCGTCTGGCCGCCGATCAAGCAGGCCATGAGTGAGCGCGAAAAGCGCATCGCCGACGGGCTGGCATCGGCCGAGCGGTCGCAGCATGAGCTGGAGCTCGCCAAGGAGCGGGCAGCCGAGCATATTCGCGAGGCCAAGGCGCAGGCGGCCGAAATCATCGAAAAGGCCAACCGTCAGGGGACTGCGCTGGTCGACGAGGCGCGCGAGGAAGCGCGCACCGTTGCCGAGCGTGAACGGGCCGCTGCCGAGGCCCGCATCGAGCAGGAGATCGGTCAGGCCAAGGCACAGCTGCGGCGCGAGGTATCCGATCTCGCCATCCTGGGTGCCAGTCGCATCCTCGAGCGCGAGGTCGATGCGAAGGCCCATCAGCAGATGCTCGATCAACTGACCGAGCAGGTCTGAGGCAGTCACGATGGCGCAGTCGATCACCATTGCCCGGCCCTACGCTGAAGCGGCGTTTGCGCTGGCGCGCGACGCTGACGCGCTCGCGGCCTGGACCGACGGGCTTGGCCTTGCGGCACAGGTTGTCGCCGATGAGCGCGTCGACCAGGTGCTGCGGAGCCCCCGGGTCGACGTGGAGCGCAAAGCGGCGCTCGTGCTGGAGGTGTGCGGCGATGCCCTCGACCTTCAGCAACGCAATCTGATCCGGCTGCTTACGCAGCGGGACCGGATTTTGCTGCTGCCCGAGATTCATCGGCAGTTCCGCGCGCTGAGGGCGGACCACGAGCGCACGCTCGAGGCCCGGCTGATCAGTGCCCAACCCGTGGACGATGCGGTTCGCGACCGGCTGGCAGCGGCGCTGTCACGTCATCTCGATCGCACCGTCACGCTTGCCACGGAAATCGACGAGACACTCATTGGCGGGGCCATCGTCCGCGCCGGTGACCTGGTCATTGATGGATCGGTGCGCGGCCGATTGACGCGCCTGACCGGCGCCCTGAGCCGCTAAGAGGACAGACTAGATGCAACTCAATCCCACGGAAATCAGCGACCTTATCAAGCAGCGCATCGAGAATTTCGAGGCGGTTGCCGAGGCGCGCAACGAAGGCACGGTGGTTAGCGTCACCGACGGTATCGTGCGCATTCACGGACTCAGCGACGCCATGCAGGGCGAAATGCTTGAGTTCCCCGGCGAGACGTTCGGTATGGCCCTCAACCTCGAGCGCGACTCGGTTGGCGCCGTGGTGCTGGGCGATTACTCGCACCTCAGTGAAGGCGACAGCGTCCGGACCACCGGCCGTATCCTGGAGGTCCCGATCGGTGAAGGCCTCCTGGGCCGGGTCGTCAACGCACTCGGTGAGCCCATCGACGGCAAGGGTGAGGTCGCGTCCACCGCCACCGCCCCTGTCGAGAAGGTGGCCCCGGGCGTGATCGCCCGCCAGTCGGTTGACCAGCCCGTCCAGACCGGGCTCAAGGCCATCGATTCCATGGTTCCGGTGGGCCGTGGCCAGCGCGAGCTCATCATTGGCGACCGGCAGACCGGTAAAACCGCTGTCGCGGTCGATGCCATCATCAACCAGAAAGGCACCGGCATTAAGTGCATCTATGTGGCGGTGGGTCAGAAAGCCTCGTCCATCGCCAACGTGGTGCGCAAGCTCGAAGAGCATGGCGCCCTTGAGCACACCATTGTGGTGGCGGCCTCGGCGGCCGAGTCGGCGGCGCTGCAGTTCATCGCCCCCTATGCCGGCTGCACCATGGGCGAGTTTTTCCGCGACCGCGGCGAAGATGCCCTGATTATCTACGATGACCTCTCCAAGCAGGCGGTGGCCTATCGCCAGGTCTCCTTGCTGTTGCGCCGCCCCCCAGGTCGTGAGGCGTTCCCGGGCGACGTGTTCTATCTCCATTCACGGCTGCTGGAGCGCGCCGCGCGGATCAACGAAGCCGAGGTGGAGCGCCTGACCAACGGCGAGGTCAAGGGCAAGACCGGGTCACTGACGGCGCTGCCGATCATCGAGACGCAGGCCGGTGATGTATCGGCGTTTGTGCCAACGAACGTGATTTCGATCACTGACGGTCAGATCTACCTCGAGACCGATCTGTTCAACGCCGGTATTCGGCCGGCCATCAACGCGGGCCTGTCCGTTTCGCGTGTCGGTGGCGCGGCCCAGACCAAAATCGTTAAAAAGCTCGGCGGCGGTATCCGTCTGGCGCTGGCGCAGTATCGTGAGCTGGCCGCGTTTGCGCAGTTTGCCTCCGATCTCGATGAGTCGACCCGCAAGCAGCTCGAGCGGGGCCAGCGCGCCATGGAGGTCCTCAAGCAGGGCCAGTATGCGCCGTTGTCGGTTGCCTTCATGGCCATCTCGCTTTTCGCGCTCAACGAGGGCTACCTCGATGACCTCGAGAACAAGAAGGTCAGCGATTTCGAGGCGGCCCTGCACCAGTATGTCGCCAACAACCACGCGGATCTCGTCAAGGAGATCAATGACAGTGGCGACTACAACGACGATATCCAGTCAAAGCTGGGCAAGGCGCTTGATGACTTCAAGGCCAACGGCACCTGGTAACGGGATAGGGTAGGTACGGCATGTCGGGCGCAAAGGAAATCCGCACTCAGATAAAGAGTGTCGGCAACACGCAGAAAATCACCACGGCCATGGAGATGGTCGCGGCGTCAAAGATGCGTGGCGCGCAGCAGCGCATGCAGGCCGCGCTTCCCTATGCCGGGAAAATGCGTCAGGTCATCGGGCATCTGGCGAATGCCAACCCCGAGTACCGGCACCCGTTCCTCGAAAAACGGGACTCGGTCCAGAACATCGGCTTTATCATTGTCTCGAGCGATCGCGGCCTTTGCGGCGGCCTCAACAACAACCTGTTCCGGGCCGTCATCAAGCAGTTGCGCGATCACGAGCACGCCGGTCAGTCGATGCAGCTGTGCACGATCGGCTCGAAAGCCATTCAGTTCTTTGGCCGGCTCTCGGCACCCATCGTGGCCGAGGTCTCGCAGCTGGGTGACACACCGCGGCTCGAAGACCTCATTGGCTCCGTCAAGGTCATGATGGATCAATACGCCGAGGGCAAGCTGGACCGTGTGGTCATCTGCTACAACCGCTTCGTCAACACGATGACCCAGGAGCCCACGATCGAGCAGCTCCTGCCGCTGCCGGAGGCCGAAGGGGATGAAACCGCCCAGCGCTCACACAGCTGGGACTACATCTACGAACCCTCGCCCGCGGCGGCGTTGGACCTGCTGCTCGAGCGCTATCTCGAGTCGCTGGTCTACCAGTCGGTGGTCGAGAATATCGCCTGCGAGCAGGCGGCACGCATGGTGGCGATGAAGGCTGCCTCCGACAATGCCGGGAAGCTGATCGAAGAGCTCAATCTTGCCTACAACAAGGCACGTCAGGCCGCGATCACCACCGAGCTGTCGGAGATTGTGGCCGGCGCCGAGGCCGTCTAGCGTGGACGGTCACACCCAATCGAACAAAACGCTTTCGCGAAGAGGAACCGCGCTATGAGTTCAGGAAAGGTCGTCCAGATCATCGGTGCCGTGGTGGACATTGAGTTCCCCCGCGACGCCGTCCCGAAGATCTATGACGCGCTCGATATCAAATCCAACGGGCT